>NZ_VFTQ01000016.1:0-160445 GCF_006439475.1 Mesorhizobium sp. B2-8-9
CCGTCGGCGGGATCAGCGTCAGCGGGCCGATCACGTCCGGGATAAAGCCGGAGCTCAGCGCCTTGAAGCTGTCCGGCAGCGGACCGACCGAGGAGCCACCGCCGAGCAGCGCCTGGCAGATGCCGCGGAAGATCAGCATGCCCGCCAATGTCACGATGAAGCTCGGTATCTTGTGATAGGCGATCCAGTAGCCTTGCGCAGCGCCGATGAGCGCCCCGACGATCAGGCAGACAATCGAGACCACCAGCGGATTCGAGAACATCCCAAGCGGCCAGATCACCATCATCATTGCCGCCAGCGCGCCGATGAAGCCGGCGACCGATCCGACGCTGAGGTCGATATAGCCAGCGACGATCACCAACAGCATGCCAAGCGCCATCACGATGATGAACGAGTTCTGCTGCACCAGATTGCTGAGGTTCACCGGTTTGAACAGCGTTCCCGACGTCGTGTACTGGAAGAACAGCATGATGACGATCAGCGCGATGATCAGGCCGTATTCGCGCAGGTTCGTCGTCAGCGCCGAGACGGCGACGCGCGGACCCTGCTGCTTGACGTCCTCGGCGAGCCCGCTTTGCGGCGCGGGAGCGCTTTCTGTGCTCATGATGCTTTTCCTTCTCCGCGAACGATGGCGCGCATGATTTTTTCCTGGCTTGCGTCGCTTGCAGCCATTTCGCCGACTATACGCCCTTCGTTCATCACATAGATACGGTCGGAGATACCGAGCAGTTCGGGCATTTCCGACGAGATGACGATGATCGCTTTGCCCTCGGCGGCAAGGCGCGCGATGATCGTATAGATTTCGTACTTCGCGCCTACGTCAATGCCGCGGGTCGGCTCGTCGAGGATCAAAACCTCCGGATCGGCGAACAGCCATTTCGACAGCACGACTTTCTGCTGGTTGCCACCCGAGAGGTTGCCGGTCAGCTGGTAGACGCTGGAGGCGCGGATGTTGGTCTTCTTGCGGTAGTCATTGGCGACGCTCATCTCGCGCATGTCGTCGATGACGCCGCGGCTGGAAACGCCGGAGAGGTTGGCCAAAGTCACATTGTGCTTGATGTGGTCGATCAGGTTGAGGCCGTAGGTCTTGCGGTCTTCGGTGACATAGGCGATGCCGCTCGCCACCGCCTTGCTCACCGATGAGAGGTCGATAGGCTTGCCGTGCAGCGACACCTCTCCGGTGATGTGCCGGCCGTAGGAGCGTCCGAAAAGGCTCATCGCGAATTCGGTCCGGCCGGCGCCCATCAGCCCGGCGATACCGACAACCTCGCCCTTGCGCAAATTGAGGTTGATGTTCTTGATCACCTGCCGCTCGGCATGGATCGGGTGGTAAACCGACCAGTCCTTCACCTCGAAGATGACGTCGCCGATCTTCGGCTCGCGCGGCGGGTAGCGGTCGTCGAGCGAGCGGCCGACCATCGAGGTGATGATGCGGTCTTCCGAGATGTCCTTCCTCGGCAAGGTCTCGATGGTGCGTCCGTCGCGGATCACCGTCACCTTGTCGGCGACACGGTTCACCTCGTTGAGCTTGTGCGAGATCAGGATCGAGGTCATGCCCTGGCGCTTGAACTCGAGCAGAAGGTCGAGCAGCGCCTGGCTGTCCTTCTCGCTGAGCGAGGCCGTCGGCTCGTCGAGGATCAGGAGCTTCACTTCCTTGCTCAGCGCCTTGGCGATCTCGACCAGCTGCTGCTTGCCGACGCCGATATTGGTGATCAGCGTCTTGGGGTCTTCCTTGAGCCCGACCTTCTTGAGAAGGGCGCCGGTACGCGTCTCGTTGGCGTCCCAGTCGATGACGCCGTAGGTGGCGTGCTCGTTGCCAAGGAAGATGTTTTCCGTGATCGACAGCATCGGCACCAGGGCAAGCTCCTGGTGGATGATGACGATGCCGATATGCTCGCTGTCGTGAATGCCTTTGAAATTGCATTCCTGGCCGCGGAAGATGATCTGGCCCTCATAGGTGCCGGATGGATAGACGCCCGACAGCACCTTCATCAGTGTCGACTTGCCGGCGCCGTTCTCGCCGACGACGGCGTGGATCTCACCTTCCTCGACGCTGAGATTGACGTTCGACAACGCCTTCACGCCGGGGAACGTCTTGGTGATGTCGCGCATCTCCAAAATCGTCGAGGCCATCAGGATCTGCTCCCTGGCGCAGGCCTTCCACTCGCGGAAAGCGTCTTGCGCGAAATCAACATGCCACAGTTTCGCTCATGCCTTGGCGGCATATGGCGCTGCGGTAGCCGGCAAAAACAATACCGGGGTCGCTTGCGAACGAAAAGGGGCCCTGCAGTCGCGCAGGACCCCTTCCTTTGAGACCGGATTACTTCAGCTCTTCAGCCTTGATGTAGCCGGAGTCGACGACCAGTTCCTTGTAGTTCGACTTGTCGACCTCATGCGGCGTCAACAGGATCGAGGGAACGACCTTGACGTCGTTGTTGTAGGTCTTGGTGTCGAGGCCGTCCGGCTTGCCGCCGGAGAGCACCTTGTCGACCAGCTGCACGGTGGCCTTGGCCAGCTCGCGGGTGTCCTTGAACACGGTCGAGTACTGCTCGCCCGAGATGATCAGCTTGACCGAGGCGGTCTCGGCGTCCTGGCCGGTCACGATCGGCCAGGGCTGGGCTTCCGTGCCGTAGCCGACGGCGCGCAGCGAGGCGGTGATGCCGCGCGACAGGCCGTCATAAGGAGACAGAACGCCGTCGACGCGGCTGCCGTCCGAGTAGTTGGCCGAGAGCAGGTTGTCCATGCGCGCCTGGGCGGTGGCGGCGAGCCAGCGCAAGGTGCCGACCTTGTCCATGCCCATCTGGCCGGACTTGATCTTGATCGAGCCGTCGTCGATCAGCGGCTGCAGGACGGACATGGCGCCGTTGTAGAAGAAGAAGGCGTTGTTGTCGTCCGGCGAGCCGCCGAACAGCTCCACGTTCCACGGCTTGGTGTTCGGGAAGCGCTCCTTGAGGCCCTTGACCAGCGAGTTCGCCTGGATCACGCCGACGCCGAAATTGTCGAAGGTGGTGTAGTAGTCGACATTCGGGGTCTTCTTGATCAGGCGGTCATAGGCGATGGTGACGACGCCGGCATCATTGGCCTTCTGCAGCGCGTCGGCCATGGTGGTGCCGTCGATCGAAGCGATGATCAGCGCCTTCGGGCCTTTGGTGATTTCGTTTTCCAGCTGGCTGAGCTGGTTCGGGATGTCGTCCTGCGCATATTGCAGGTCGACGGTGTAGCCGAGCGCTTCGAGCTGGGACTTGACGGCGTCGCCGTCATTGATCCAGCGCTGCGAGGTCTTGGTCGGCATCAGCACGCCGACGAGACCCTTGTCGGCGGCGTGCGCCGAATAGGTCGTGGCGGCAATGCCAAGGGCCGCGATGGCGGCCAGCGTCTTGATGATCTTCACGATTACTCTCCCTGGTTGATGGACGCGACACCTCGGGGCTTCGCGGGCCGCGCAGTCGAACAGGTGCGCTGGCGCGCCACTGTCGGCTTTATCGATCTCCGGTATCCTCCCAATCGGCCCCGCGGCGCAGTTTCAATCGATACGATTTCGCTCGTCGCCGACCCCTGCGCATCGGAACGCGCGGAGGGTGGGTCGCTTTGACATAACTGTCAAATGCGATCTTTGCTGGTTGCTATATCGATACTGGTATGGCTTAAGCGATCGATAGAAACTCGCACAGGAGACCGAAAATCATGGCGGCGTTGCGCGATCCCGATGCGATTTCAGGTGGTTACGAGAAATTGCCGGGAGATGGCGAGACGTTGCTGCGCAGCGGCCTCAGTCTCCGCCACATGCGCATGATTGCCGCCTTGGACGATCACGGGCGGGTGAGCGCCGCCGCTCAGGTCATGAACATCTCCCAGCCGGCCGCCTCGCGCATGATCGCCGAGATGGAAGCGGTGCTCGACGTGAAGTTGTGCGAGCGGCTGCCGCGCGGCGTGACGCTGACCCCCTACGGCCAGGCGCTCGCCCGGCGCGCCCGCTCCATCCTGCTCGAGATGCGGGAGGCCGATCGTGAGATTTCCGAGCTCAAGGCCGGCAAGGGCGGCTCCGTATTCCTCGGCGCGGTCACGGCGCCGGCGATCGAGCTGGCCGTGCCGGCGATCCGTGAGATCCGCCGCATCTATCCGCGCATCGAGATCACAATGCAGGTCGAGACCTCGAACGTGCTCGCCCGCGAGCTGATCGCCTCGCGCCACGACTTCATCATCGCCCGCATCCCGGACGATCTCAATCCGCGGCTCTTCGAATCGCGCGTCATCGGCGTCGAGAAGGCCTGCCTCATCGTGCGCCGCGGCCATCCGCTGGCGAGCGGCAAGATGGTGCGGCTGGAAGACACCGCGGCCTATGACTGGGTGTTCCAGTCCGGGGGCTCGCCATTGCGCCAGGCGATGGAAAGCAACTTTTTGAATCGCGACATTCCGCTGCCCGACCGCATCCTCAACACCTCTTCGCTGCTGCTCACCTTGGTGATGGTGGCGCAGTCCGACGCCATCGCGCCGGTCTCGATCCAGGTCGCCAAGTTCATCCAGGGCGGCGATGGGCTGGCCGGCGCCGTCGATGTCGTGCAGACCGAGTTCGACATCGAGGTCCGGCCTTACAGCCTGATCACGGTCAGGAACCGCGCGCTCTCGCCCGCCGCCAAGATGCTGCACGACTTCATTTTGCGCGAGGTGGGCTGATGGAACGAGAATGCTACTTGCACGTTCAAACCGATCGGTCGCTCCCTGGAGCCCGTTGCGGGTGAGGAAGGGCTGCCGTGCCCAACAGCTCGGGAGGTTTTTATGGAACGTCGGTTGTTTCTCACCGGAATGCTTGGCGTTGCGGGGGCGGCAGCGCTTGCAAGCCTGGCCGGACCCAGCAGGGCCGTTGCCGGTATTCCCGCCGGCAACGGAATTCTGGATGAATTGGATAAGCCGGATCCGGCCATCTACGAGGAGGATGACCAGGCCGATCTGCTGCAGCCAGCTCAGTACTACCGCCGTCGGTATTACCGTGATCGGTACTACCGCCGCCGCCGGCGCCACGTTTGGAGAAGGGTCTGCCGGCGCTACTGGCGCCATGGTCGGCGTCATGTCCGCTGCTGGCGCCGCCGCGTCTGGATCGGCTTCCGGCTCTAGAGCATGATCATCTAGGTCGATAGCGACCATGTATCGGGGCTGCCGGGTGAATCGCTGACGGGGGTCTTGCATGGGTGTGCAAGACCCCAACGCTCGCTTTGCAAACAGCCGAATTCACCCTCGCGCAAACTGCCCGGCCTGAGGGTCGACCCGATATAATTCCGCCCCGCGATCGCCGGCAGCCGACCTGAATCGGACGCGCAATTTGGCCCCTTGGTGAGGTCTCACCCAAATCCCTGCGGTGCAAGCTGGAGCGGGTAGCGGGAATCGAACCCGCGCGTTCAGCTTGAGAAGCTAGCCCTTTCGGCATGATACCAGAAGCTTGGCTGTAAAACCGTGCCAAACCGGTGCAAAGCAAATCAATAGGTTACGGTGCAGTTGTAAAACCTATTGACCGCCTACTTTTTGAACGCCGGCATCGCCCGGCGTATCGCGACCTCGTGCGAGCCGCACATTGGGCGGCGGACCTTGCCCCTGAGTTCAGAAACCAGGTAGGCCCGGCCGACAGGCCCTTTTTGTTGAGCACGATCGTCTCGCCGTCGAGAATGAAGTTTTCCGCTGTCAGCGCGAGCCAACGCCGCCGTTACGCATGAAGACATCCCCAAACGGCAATATCAGATCAGGGTTTCGCAGCGCACATCTGAATCCGCCCATCTTATAGGTTGCCCCCTCGGTCCGCAGCGAGCACCGAGCTAAACATCTGCGCGTAGTGCTCCGCCTGCACGCGCCAATCCCACTCCCGGATAGTCTCGATCATGCGGACGGCCATCCGCGACCCGAGCGATGGCGTGTCCCGCAACAGGGCGAGCTTGTTCGTAAGCCCTTCCGCAGTTCCATCGAAGAACAGTCCGTTGTCGCCATCCCGGATCAACTCGGGCATGTTTCCCACACGGGTCGTCACCAAGGGGACACCGCATGCCGCCGCTTCCAAACATGGATTGGGAGTGCCTTCGCTGCGACTGGCGCAGACATAAACGTCGAGATTCCGGTAAAAGTCGAGCATCTCGTCGCGGTTACGCCAGCGTTGCTCCCGAACCGCAGTCAGTAGTCTCACGCCCGGCATGGCAGCGACCGCGGGCTCAATGACATCGTGGAAGCCGCGATGTGCCGGACCATGGTTGCTGAGACTTCCCGCCCATCCGACGCGGAGCTCGCCAGAACAGGGTCGTGGCTCCTGTGTAGGACAAAAGAATGTCGTGTCGACTCCGTTGGGCGTGTAGTGGACCGGAACACGCAGTAGAGGACCGTATTCGTGCTCAAGCCTCCGATTATTGACAAAAACAGCGCGCGCCAGCCGCTGCAGGGTGGCGAGCCCGGGCTCGCGGAATTCGCCCTCCAGCTCTCTGTGGCTGCAGATCCCGATCAGCAGCCTATCAGACCGCCGGGCGAGGATCGATTCCGGTAGGGGCAGCTTCGCGATTTGGAACCAATAAAAGATGAGCACGATGTCCGCGGCGTTTACGTCGGACTCAGTCACATCGTGCTGAAATCGCTTGATGATCTCGAACCTTCTTTCCAGCACGCGCCGGAGATTTTGGGTCTTACTATCGATCGCCCAGCCGGGCCGGTCAGCGATCGCCAGGATGCGGGGGAGGTGCACATCGCTCACGAGGCGTACCGCTCAAGCCAATGAGCCGACCATGGATTGGACTCGTCCAGATCGTCGTCCGTTGCAATGGTGCGTACCTGGGTAGTATCCGGCAGCTCGATATCCCCTGGTCGCAAGCGGGGGCGCCATCCGTGCCAACCAAGACCATAGATCTCCTCGCTCAGGTACCGGCGGCCAGAATACTTGCGCGCGGCGTGCTCTGCGCTCAGGAACAGATAATGCTTCATGCGAAAACGTTCGGGGTAGAGCCGCACCGGACCCCCGAAGCGTATGCGATGGCCGCCTGACCACGCAATCTCCATGGGGCCGTCCTGTCTCTTGTACGCACGGACGCAGTGTGGCGAGGTCGGCCGGAACGGGTAATAGGTCCGCAGCGTGTGTTGATAATCGGAATTGTCGTGATCGGGGGCTTCCCTAGTAGGAATGAACGTGAACTCGGAAGACTCGATCGCATTGAAGCCGAGTGAGTCGGCTGCCGCAATGGCGGAGACCAATGACGAGTGCGAAGTCGGCGGAAGGTGGATCTCGTCAGCGTCAAGATGCATGAACCAGTCTGCTTCGAGCGATTGAAATAGTTCCTCCTTGCGACGAAGAAGGTGCTCCCAGCAATACCAGCCGCTATGCGGGATGCTTTCGAATCCTATCAATCCGGCTCCGCGGTAGCGCTGGGCAATCTCAAGCGTTCGGTCCGTCGACTGATTATCGCAGATGTAGACCTGCACGCCTTGACGAAACAGATTCTCAAGACATCCGGCGACAAACCGCTCTTCGTTGCGTGTTGTAAGGACCGCGACGACTCGCGGCGAATTACGGTCACGCGCAGCATTCGCAGTGTGGGTATTGAGATCGACCAAGCCCCTCAATCCTTCGTTATGTGCTTCCAGACGCCATGCTGGCTGATCAACTGATATGGCCTAGTTAATGAACTTGGCCGGAATGACAAGTCTGAAGGATCAGAGCGGTCCCCGTCGCGAAACGTTAGCCAAGCAGGAGTTTTGTTAAGCAGGTATTTCTGCCTCAATCGTACATTCAGGCTGACACATCGGTTCGGAATAATCTTCTACCCAATCCGAGAGATCCAAGCGCGCGAGTTCCGCAGTCTTCCAGATGTCGGCTTCAAAATGATCTTTGAGATCTCTTGCAAGAGAAGGATCGAGGGTAAACGCTGGCGACACGACTGGGGCGACGTAACGAGGTTTCAGCGTCCGGGCGAGATTTGGCTCTACACCCAGGAAGCTCTCAATCGACGCCAGCGTGACACCTGGCCTATCCCACAATTGGTCGGCCCGATACACATGAACGCTATCCCGTGGAAAAAGGCGGTAAATGCGCGTCAGATGGCTCGAGTAATATCCGCGCTCTATGTACGAATAGATTCTATGAACACCATTGAGGCTTTCCGAAACCCGGCGTCTCCCGAAGGACGACACAGCCGCAGCAAATGACAGGGTCTCAGCTTTTCGTTCAATCTCCATGCGCCAATGCGACATCGCCCGGAAGAGAGGGTGCCGCAAGGCCAGAATGAGCTTGGCTTCAGGATTGTACCGGTGGATTCGTTCGATCGAGTTTGGCCAGTAAGAATAGATCGGCGTCGAGTCACCGCGTATTGCCGGCTGGGACCAGTCGAAATAGCTGTGCAGCCGCGAGTGGTCTGGATTATCCCAATTTACGCCGACCTCGTCATCGAAGTGATGGATTTCCTTTACCGCGGGCAGGTCTATGCCAGGGTGCTGAGACAAGAACGTATGCAGGGCCGTGGTGCCGGCTTTTTGAGCCCCCACAATGAAGAAATCCAACAAATTGTCCCCGGTCTCCATGGGGGACCTGTAGAGCAGGGCTTAGTGTCTTTTCAAGTCCATGGTTTCGGCCGACCACTAGCGGGTTGACACTGACCTGGACATCATCGAGAGGGCTCCTCCTTCCACACCGGCACCGTCTGGACCTTGAGTGCCTTCAGGCGGCGGATGCGCAGGCCGAGCGCTTCCTTGCCGGTGGGCGCGAACGCCTCAAGGTCGAGGCGGCCATTCTCGCAGCGCATGCAGTCCATCAGGGAATCGACGTCGACATCGCCGAAGATCAGCATCAGGTCGGCCGGCTGGTAGCAGTGCTGACGCTTGCAGTAGCGGCAGCGAACGCGCACCAGGCGCATGGTGTCGTTCAGGTTCGACAACGGATAGACACTTCGCTTCGGGCTGTAGCTTTCCGGCATGAAAGCCCGCGCGTCCGGAGACACGCGGGCTCTCGAATTGCCAAAAATCGTCAGCCGGTCGGCGTGAGGTCGAGGTAGAGCTATGGCGGCGGTTTGCCAGTCAGTAGGTGTAGGCGCCGAGCAGCCAGCCGGCGGCACTCGGCGCTCGCCTTTGTGTGCCGGTCGCATTCGGCCGGCGTGTAGAACTTCACGGCGCAGCCGGAAGCCATGGTGTGGTCGATCTTGTTCTGATCGTTGACGGTCTTTCCCTGCGCGCCCGCCAGGCTGCTACCGATGGCCAAGCGCAGGGCTGGCACACTGTCCACGCCGGAAGTCCCACACCCCGCCAGCAGCGATGCAGTTGTCAAGAGAACAGCTGGCTTCAATGCCTTTGTGAATCGCATCTAGATTGTCCTTTTCTATTCTGGCGCGCACCTCTTCCGCCGCGGTATTTGATGACCTCGTAGACGGTGACGACCCCGCCCGAGACGGCGAGCGCAATGATTACCCAGGCGATGACGCCGGCAAGCAGCCTGTTGCCGCCGACCACGCCGGCGATAAGCGTGACGACGGCGCTCACAGGAACACCCACCAGGTGAAGGCGATGCCGGCGGCGAATCCGACGACAAAGCCGCCGATCGCCATGCCCGCCTGCTGGAACAGCTTGGTCAGCAGGGTCCAGCATCAGCGCCTGGCCTCGGTTTGGAACGCCTCGACGCCCTTGGCCTCGCCGTGGCGCGAGACGAGCACCAGGGCGCCTGCAATGCCGGCGATGCCGGCGAGCCACACCCAGCCGGGAACGTCGCTGGCGATCGCGGTCAGCGGCTCCACATAGCCCTTGGCAGCGTCGAGATTGCCAAGGATGCCCTTGACGCCGACGCCGACGGCAGCGGAAATGCCGACCATGTAGCCGCCCATCTTGGTGAGCCAGTTCGCCTTGACCTCCGGCACCTTGTCGCGCACGACCTCGGGCGCGGCGTTGGCGCGCTCAGGCGCGATCGCGCGCGGTTTGGCCTTCTGAAGGGCAAGCAGCATGTCGTCATCGATACCGTCGCCGGCCGGCAGTCCGTTGTCGGCACGGAACGCGCGGGATGGCCGTCGCCGTCATCGTGCCGATCCTGCCGTCGACGGCGCCGACCTCGGTATAGCCGAGATCCTTCAGCTGTTGCTGCACGCGCTCGACGGTGGCCTGATCGGGCATTGCGGCGACTGCGGCGACGTGCTCGGGAGTAGGCGCAGCCTGCGCGGCTGACGACGCCTTCACCTTGTCGAGCATCGCCTTGACCCTGTCCGGCGCGACCAGGGCCTTGTTCAAGCCGTCGCCGGCATAGTAGCTCTGGCCGCGCTTCAGCGTGCGCTTGTCCTTTCCCGTGCCCCTGACCGTCGACGTCAGCACCGGGAACGATGCCCATTCCTGTGCCAGACCAAAGGCCGAACGAAGTGCGCGACTTCGTGCCGGCCATGAACTCTGCGAAGCCACGCTCCTTCAGCAGCTCATAGCCAAGCGCCATTTGCATCGGCCCGTCGAGCAGTTCCTTGCCGGTGAGGCCGAGCTTCTTCTTCAGGCGCAGCAAGGTGGCGCGCATGAACTGCAGGAAGCCGGCGGCCGAGCTGCCGAAAGACCTAGTCCAGCGCGTCCCGGCCGCGATCACCTCGTCGATCGTCATCGAGGTCAGCGGCTTGGGCAGCTTCGCCTGATTGTTGCCATACACGGTGTCGAAGCCGTGCGGCGCCTCGATGCTGCCAATGAAGGCAAGCAGCATCGCCGCGCCCGGAGGAACGGTTTTGTCCATGAATAGAACCTCTTTGGTGGTTGTTTCGGCTGGGTTAGTTCGGGTAAGAAGATCGCTTCGTCCCCGGGTGGAACCATTAAGTGAATATTCAGCACAAGCTAATAGATGCTGCTACAGCGTCGCGGCGCCTTTATATCGCGCCTTTAGATGGCCTTCGTTTCGTGGCCTTCCTGGCTGTGTTTTTTCACCACATGTCCCAGTTTAAGGCCGTGGCTGTGCTGGATACGCTGCACAACTACGGCTGGGTCGGCGTCGAGCTCTTCTTCCTGATCTCGTCGTTCTTGTTCTTCCACCTGCTCGACGCTGAATATCTGAAAACCGGAACCATCAGCATCAGGCGCTTTTTCGTTCGCCGCTTGCTGCGCATCTATCCGCTGATGATCTTGTTCCCAATCGCGATGCTGGCCTATTACGGGAGCGCCGACGGTCTAGGCTACTATCGGCTTGCCGGGCTGGCGCTGTTTCTGGACAACGCCATCTCTTGGTTCGGGAGCTACAACAAGTCGATCCCTAACATCGCGCATCTGTGGACGCTGTCATTCGAGTTTCAGGTCTATCTGTTCATCCCGTTCGTCTTTCTTGCCTATCGAAAGTTCGGCAAGAAGGTCTTTCTCGGCGCTATGGCGGCAGTCCTGATCTACAGCTTCGCTGCCCGTGCAGTTTTTCAGGCCCTGAACCCCCCACAGTTCGTGGTCTGGGAAACGCCGTTCCTGCGACCTGAGAGTATCCTGATGGGAATGGCACTCTACATCGTCGGGCCGCGTTGGCATTGGGGCTACTCGTTTGCGGGCGCTGCCGTTGCCGGCTACGGCTTCCTGTCCCTGCAGCCGCCATGGATGTCGGCCACTGCTTCGGCTTTCAGCTACCCGCTGGCGGCGATCATGTTCGGCGGACTGGTCGATGCCGGGTTGCGGGCGCCGGTCCTTGCGGCACTCCTGTCGTCGGCGCCGATGCGCTTCCTCGGACGCATCTCCTACGGCCTCTACGTCTACCACTATCTTTGCATCGTCTCGGCGCCAGGCAGAATGATACACCAGATGGGCTGGACCACGATAAAGCCTGAAGAGAATGCAACCGACTATTGGGCGATGTGGGCGACCGCGCTTCTAATGACCATCGCCTTGGCAACGATCAGCTACTACGGGTTCGAAAAGTGGATCGCGCAATACAAGCGCCGATTTGAAGCAGTTGAAGGTCGATCAGCCTGACACCTGTGGCTATTCCCCATGGGCAAGTCGGTCCGCTTCGATCTGCGCTTGCCGTGCCCTGACATCCGGATCGGCCCGCTGCACCTCAGCCAGGCTCTGTATCAAGGCTGAAGCCCTTTGGGGAACATTGGGGAAGCCCATCTCAGCGCCCCCTCAATGGAAGAATGCCATGTCAGGGTGCCGCAGAGAGGGCGATGAAGATCAGAGGACCACCTCGGTGGGCCTTTACCATTACGCCGTATCCTACCATAAAGCCGCGCGCGCTCTGGCAGATATAGACACCGGGGCGACCCACCGGGATTCGCCTGTCTACTTCCTCCACTACCACGCGGTCGAGCTCTATCTGAAGGCTTTCCTTCGCCTGCATGGAGTGTCTGTCGCCGAACTTGCAGGCAAGAAGTTCGGCTACAGAACTGATCGGCTGAGCGGCCGGGCATCCACCCTCGGTCTGCTTCTAAACGGCGAAGATGTCGAGGTCCTAAGGTTCATGGCGGAGACCGATATCGTGATTCGATCGCGATACATCATCACCGGATATTTCACGATGCCGACCCTCAAGGCGATGGATCGGACCTGTCAAGCCTGCGTGAATCGGTGGGTGATGCGATCCGGAAGAGCGGTACTTTCGTCCGAGGCTGGTCACCGATCAGTTCAGATCAGGAACAAAGGCTGTAAAACTGGCTGCAAAACCGGTCGAGGACGAGAAAGAGAAGATTGCCCTCAAACCCTTTCGGTGCAAGCTGGAGCGGGTAGCGGGAATCGAACCCGCGCGTTCAGCTTGGGAAGCTGACAAGCTACCATTACATCATACCCGCGTCGGCCACCTCGTTATCATGATGGCAGGGCGTCAAGCAATCGGCAAAGCGGAACCGCGGCTCCATTGCTTGATGCCTTTCCGCGGAATGCGTATCTCTGATATCGCCCCGCCCGAATCGGGCGGCTCGAACCGGAGAATGGCCTTGTCCGCACTGACGCGCTTTCTCGGCGACACGCCGCTCAGGGTATTCCTGAAGCTGCTCGTGGTCTCCTTCCTCGTCGGTCTTGTCATGCATGCCTTCGGCTGGTCGCCGATGGACGTCTTTTACGGCATCCGCCAGTTCTTCGTCGATCTGTGGAATCTCGGCTTCCACGCCATCGACCGCTTCCTGGGCTATATCCTGCTCGGCGCCGCGATCGTTGTGCCGGTGTTCATCCTGCTCAGGATCGCCAGCTACCGGAAATAGTTCGGCGCGGCCTCACGCATATCCCGAGGCGACCTCGAACAGGATGGCGTGGCGCGCGGCCAGCGCCGGCACGTCGGTCGAGTAGCCGCCGCCGATGACGCCGCACAGCGGCACGCCGCGGTTGCGGAAATGGCCGATGACCATGTCCTCGCGGGCGCTGAGACCGTCGTCGGTGAGCGCCAGCCGGCCGAGCCTGTCCTCGGCATGGACATCCACGCCGGCATTGTAGAAGACGATGTCCCAGCGCCTTTGCCCGGAGAGTTCCGGCAGGATGGCGGCGAGCCGTTCGAGATAGGCGTCGTCGCCTGTCCCGTCCGGCAAGGCGACGTCGAGGTCGGAGGCGATCTTGCGCACCGGGTAGTTGCGCTCGCCATGCATGGAAAAGGTGAAGGCGCGAGGCTCATCCTTGAGAATGTCGGCCGTGCCGTCGCCCTGATGCACGTCGAGGTCGACGACCAATACGTTTGCGACGGCGCCCTCGGCCAGCAGCGCCAGCGCGGCGACGGCGACATCGTTGAAGGTGCAGAAGCCGGCGCCTTGCGCACGCCTGGCATGATGGCTGCCGCCGGCGGCGTTGCAGGCAATGCCATGTTTAAGCGCCAGCCTGGCAGCCAACACCGTACCCGCGGTGGCGAGCTGCGCTCTCAGCGACACGCGCGGGCCGATCGGAAAGCCGATCTCGCGCTCTATTTTCGCCGGTACCTGGCAGGCGATCACCTGATCGACATAGTCGGCCGCGTGCGCCAGCTTCAGGCGTGCGGCCGGCGCCGGTTCCGGCATCGAAAGCGCGCCGTGCACGGCTAGACCGCGTAAGCGCAAAGCCTCCATCAACAGCGGATATTTGCTCATCGGAAAGCGATGGTTGACGGCGAAGCCTGCGTCATAATCGGGGTGATGGACGATCTGCAGCGGCATGAATTGGTGGCTGCGCCAGGTTTGCAATTCGGTTGGCAGCCCGGCGGATATGGTTGCGTGATGCCGGCAAACTGGGGCACATCGGGTCCTCGATCAAGCCGGAATCGGACAGGCAGCAATCCCTTGGACGCGACTCAAGCCAACGCCAGGTCTTTCGTCGTCACCAACCGCTCGGTGCTGGCGATCGCCGTGCCGATGACGCTTGCCTATCTGACGACGCCGCTGCTCGGCATCGTCGACACGGCGGTGGTCGGCCAATTCGGCGACGCGGCCCTGCTTGGCGGCCTGGCGGCGGGATCGCTGGTCTTCGACGTCGTCTTCACCAGCTTCAACTTCCTGCGCTCCGGCACCACCGGCCTCGTCGCCCAGGCCTTCGGGCGCGGCGATGCGCTGGAGGAGCAGGCGGTGCTGTGGCGCGCCGTGCTGATCGCGGTCGTCGCAGGCGTCGTGCTCGCCGCCCTTGCGCCGTTCTTTGCCGTCGCCGGCCAATGGTTCATGGGCGCCGAGCCGCGCGTTAGCGAAGCGATGTCGGTCTACATCCGCATCAGGCTGCTCGCCGCGCCCTTCTCGCTGATCAACTACGCCATACTGGGCTACGTGCTGGGGCGAGGCGAAGGCGGGCTCGGGCTGATGCTGCAGGCGGTGCTCAACGGCATCAACATCTTGCTCTGCTTCCTGCTCGGCCTCGAGCTCGGCTGGGGCGTTGCCGGCGTCGCCTGGGCGACCGTCACCGGCGAGTTCCTGGCCATGCTGCTTGGCCTTGCCATCGTGCTCAACCGTTTCCGCAAGCTGGAGCGGCCGTCGCGCCGGCGTATCCTCGATTTGCCGGCGTACCGGCGCATGCTGTCGCTCAACCGCGACATCATGATCCGCTCCTTCTCGCTGCTTGCCGCCTTCGCGCTGTTCACCAGGCAGGGCGCGCAATTCGGCACGGTGACGCTCGCCGCCAACGCCGTGCTGATGAATTTCTTCCTCATCGCCGGCTATTTCCTCGACGGCTTCGCCACCGCCGCCGAGCAGCTTGCCGGCCGGGCCATCGGCGCGCATGCGCCTGCCCCGTTCCGGCAGGCGGTACGGCTGACGCTCATCTGGGGCTTTGGCCTCGCCGGTATCGCCACGCTCACCCTGCTGATCGCCGGCGCCAGTCTGGTGGCGTTGGTGACGACGTCCCCGGAGGTCCGCGCGGTCGCCGACACCTATCTGCCCTGGGCCGCCTTCACGGCACTGAGCGGCGTGCTCGCCTTCCAGATGGACGGCGTCTTCATCGGCGCCACCTGGTCACGCGACATGCGTAACATGATGTTGTTGTCGTTCCTCATCTTCAGCGCTGCGCTCATCACCCTGGCGCCAGCCTTCGGCAACAGCGGCCTGTGGGCATCGCTGCATGTTTTCCTGCTGGTGCGCGGCTTGAGCCTGCTGACGGTGCTCAGGCTCAGGGTGAGGACAGCTTTCAGCTGATTGGTTTCGAAGCCCAGCGCTCGCAAGCCGAGTCGCGCAGATCCCTGATCGAGCCAAGCCGCTCACGCTCCACGTATCGCGCCATGCCGGCGACGATGCGCCCGGGTAGCGCCGGCCCGGCATAGATCATGCCGGTGTAGAGCTGGACCAGATCCGCCCCGGCGCGGATCTTCTCCAGCGCCGTTTCGGTGGAATCGACCCCGCCGACACCGATGAGGGCAATGCTTGGGCCGAGCAGCTTGCGCATACGGGCGAGAACCGCGGTCGAACGCTCGAACAATGGTTTCCCTGAAAGACCGCCGGTTTCATTCGCCACGCCGCCGCTTCGCAATCCTGTCCTTGCAAGCGTCGTGTTGGAGACGATGACGCCGTCGATCTTCTTCTCGGTGATCTCGGCGGCGATGTCTTCCAGCTCCGCCTCGACGAGGTCCGGCGCGATCTTGAGGAAAATCGGCGGCTGCGCGGGGGCCGCGGCACGGGCGGCCATCACACGTGACAAGAGCTCACCGAGTTGCTCGCGCGCCTGCATGTTGCGCAGGCCCGGCGTGTTGGGCGAGGAGATGTTGACCGTCAGATAGCTCGCATAGGGCGCGAAGCGGGCGACGCCGCGCTCATAATCGGCGATGCGATCGGCGCTGTCCTTGTTGGCGCCGATGTTGACGCCGACGATGCCCGGCCGCCCCTTGCGCGCGGCAAGGCGCTTTTCGGCGGCTGCGTGGCCTTCATTGTTGAAGCCCAGCCGGTTGATCACCGCCTCGTCCGCCGTCAGCCGGAAGATGCGCGGCTTCGTATTGCCGGCTTGCGGCAGCGGCGTGATGGTGCCGACCTCGGCGAAGCCGAAGCCAAGCCCAAGCAGCGCGTCCGGCACTTCGGCGTTCTTGTCGTAGCCGGCGGCCATGCCGAGCGGGTTGGGAAAGTCGAGGCCGCAAAGGCTGATCTTGAGCCGCGCGTCATGCGTCGGGCGCCGCGGCGCCGTCGCGCCGACTGGCAGCCCGCAGCGCAGCGCCGCGATCGACAGGCCATGCGCGGTTTCCGGATCGAAGGAGAAAAGCAGCTTTTGGCCGATCCGGTCGAGCACGCTCATTCGCCCTCCAGCGTCGGGAATTCGTGGCCGCCGGCGCCGAGCGGCAACGGCTTTACCCAGAGAACCGCATCAAGGTCGAGCTCGGCGTAGAGATGCGGGAACAGGGCGCCGCCGCGCGAGACCTCGTATTTCAGCGCATTACCCAGCCTTGCAGCGTCGATCGCGATCAGCAGCAGGTCCGTCTGCTCGGCGAAGTGCTTGGCCGCCGTTTCGCGAACCTGGCCGGCGGTGGAGAAATGGATGAAGCCGTCGGCGATGTCGATCGGCGCACTGGTGAAGCGCCCCTTCCTCTCGGCTTCGCGCCAAAGCGCCTCGGGCGCGATCTTGTAGATAATCTGAGACATTGTCGCGCTATAGTCCTAACCGAAGGTGCGGGGAAGGCTCGAAGCTCGACTCTTCCCCATTTCCGGCGCAAACCTGTGATAGCCCGCCTTCACTGGCTCATGGAGGAACAACATGCGTCTGCAGCACATCGTGATCCCCGCGGCGCTTTGCTCGCTGGTTGCCGCTTCCGCCTATTCCGAGGAGACCGACCATTACCGTCTGGAGAAGTCGGCCAACGGCTATGTCCGCATGGACACAAGGACCGGCGCCATGTCGATCTGCGAAGAGCGCGCCGGCCAGCTCGTCTGCAAGATGGCCGCCGACGAGCGGGCCGCCTACCAGGACGAGATCGACCGGCTGGACAATTCGCTCAAGGCGCTCGACGCGCGCGTCGCCAAGCTCGAGAATTCGCTCTCGGCCCGGCTGGAATCGCAACTGCCGAGCGAAGAGGATTTCAACAAGACGATGGGCTACATGGAGCGCTTCTTCCGGACCTTCAAGGACATCGTCAAGGACCTGGACAAGGAAGACGGCGACGGCAAGCTGAACCAGCAGAAGACCTGATTGCAAAGCCGCCTTGGGGAAAACCCCGCGCGCGGCCTTTGTCGCTTGAAAACGCGCCGCGCCGCCGCATAATCATTCCGGTCCCCGCAAGAAGCACACAATGATGATGGGATCGGGGGAGGACTATTTGCCGTCGGGCCACACTTTCGTCATTGCCGACGACCATCCGCTTTTTCGCGGCGCGCTGAAGGAGGCGCTTGCCGGCATCGGCGACGTTGCCGCCATCCACGAGGCAGGCGATTTCGAAAGCGCCAAGGCGCTGGTGCTTGCCAATGAAGATATCGATATGGTGCTGCTCGACCTGTCGATGCCGGGCGCCAGCGGCCTCTCCGGCCTGATCTCGCTGCGCGGCATCCATCCGGCGGTGCCGCTGGTGGTGGTCTCGGCGCATGACGATCCCGTCACCATCCGCCGCGCGCTCGATCTCGGCGCTTCCGGCTTCATCTCCAAATCGGCCAGCATGGACGAGATCCGCGGCGCCGTGCAGGCGGTGCTTGCCGGCGACATTGCCGCGCCGGCCGGCATTGAGCTCGGCGTCGAGCGCGACCCGGAAATCTCCGACCTGATCAAGCGGCTGCAGGCGCTGACGCCGCAGCAGACACGGGTGCTCGGCATGCTGGCGGAGGGCCTGCTCAACAAGCAGATCGCCTATGAGCTCGGCGTCTCCGAGGCCACCATCAAGGCGCATGTCTCGGCCATCCTGCAGAAGCTCGGCGTCGACAGCCGCACCCAGGCGGTCATCCAGCTGTCTAAGATCGGCGGCGACCCGCTGCAGCCGGTCGGCTGATCGCAGGCACCTCAGGCGAAGCTTTTCACCCTAACTGAACCCGACCAGCGCGGATCGATCATGCGGTCGCTTCGCGTCGGGTCGATGGCTGCGCCCGTCAGCGATAGTTTTCGACGGCCGAGCCCAACTGCGACGCGGCATCATCCTCGGTCGGGCCTGAAGGATTCCGCGCTCGCCCGATCGCGGCGCCGAGGCCCAGCGAGGCGATTGCCACCAGTGGAATGCCGGCGATCCAGGGCAGGCGCGGCGCGAGCGCATAGAGCGCCGTGCCGATCGACGGTCCGAGCGAGTCCTTGAGGTCGACCGCCACAGACGAGGCGGCCATATAGGAAGCGCGTCGCGGCGATGGTGCGAGCGCGTTGACGGCGGTCGGCACGAGCGGCCCGACCAGCATCTGTCCCACCGAGCAGAAGCTGACTGCGACGACCAGCGAAAGTATCGCCGGCGAGGTCGCCAGCAGGGCAAAGGCGGCGATGGTCGAGATGCCGGCGCCGGCTGCCAGCCAAAGCGCCGATCGCGTCTCGGCAAAGCGGCTGACCAGCATCTGCAAACCGACCGTCAGGGCGGCCGCATAGGCAAACAGCGCGCCGACACCGGACGGGGTGAGCGTGCCGGCATCCTGCGCATAGAGCGGGATGACCGCTTCGATCCAGTTGCCGGAAATGTCGAACAGCACGACCCAGGCGAGCAGCTTTGCCAGGCGGCCGTCGTGGAAGGCCGGCAGCAGCGCCGACAGGCCTTCCTCTTCCTCCGTTTCCTCATGGTCGGCTGCGGCATGGCCGCGCGTCTCGGCGAATGCGGCAAGCATGACGATGCCGCCGAAGAGCAGCATACCGCCGCCGGCCAGGAACACGCTGCCAAGCGAAACCAGCGCCAGCAGCGCGCCGCAGGCCGGGCCGAGGATCTGTCCGGCGTTCGAGCTGACGCGCGCCATGCCGAACCAGCGCGGATGCGCCGACGGTTCCGTCACATCGGCGATAGCTGTGAGGATGGTCGGGTGGAGCACCGACTCGCATATGCCGGTCAAAAGCAGCACGGCGGCGGTGGCGGCGACGCCATGGGCGAAGAACAGCGCGACGAAGCCGCAGCCGACGCCGAGCGACGACAGGATCAGCACCGGCCGCCGGCCGACCCGGTCGGCGATGCCGCCGATCAGCGGCGCGGCGATCAATTCGCCGCCGGCATAGCAGGCAAACAAAAGCCCGATCGCGCCGATCGGAATGTTCGCCTCGCCGCTCGCCCAGAGCGGAAAGAAGGGCACCAGCGCGCCGTCGGCGAAACCGGCGCAGAAGAACAGGAACAGGCCGAGCAGAGCCGGGCGCGGCAGCCCGCGCCAGGACGATGGGAGGAAGGTCATGGATGTCACCTACGCGTCAAAGGCCCGAAGGCCGGGATTGCGCGTTGGTTGACGTAAACGCCTACGGCTGCCTCAGAAGCAGCATGGGGTAGTTTCGAGCAGGCCTTAGCCGAGCCGCATCGACAGCTCCACGTCGTCGCCGAACGGCGTCGACATATAGCCGCCGGCCGGCGCGCGCACCCGCTCCAGATATTCGGGCGAGAAGTCGGCGTTGTCGGCGATGACCAGTGCGCCGGGCCTGAGCCGGCTCTCGACCAGGCTCAGTATCTCCGGATAGAGCGCCTTGGCGCCGTCGAGCAGCAGGAGGTCTATGCGGTCAGGCAGGTCGGTGCTGAGCGTTTCCAGCGCGTCGCCCTCGCGGATCTCCACCAGGTCGATGAGGCCGCCTTCGGTCAGATTGGCCTTGGCCCGCGTTACCTTCGACGGCTCGAATTCCGTCGTGATCAGCCGACCGCCGCCATTGTCGCGCAGCGCCGCGGCAAGATAGAGCGTCGAGATGCCGAACGATGTGCCGAATTCGACGATGATGCGCGCGCCGGTGCTGCGCGCCAGCATGTAGAGCAGCGTGCCGGTCTCCGGCGAGACCGCAAGCCACAGGTCCTTCAGGCTGCCGTAGAACTGGCGATACTCGGTCTTGCTGTGGAGCAGGCGCGTCCGTTCCTCGCGCGAGTACCGGGCGATCGCCGGGCTGGTCGCCGCGTCGGCTTCCTTGAACAGGCGGGCGAGCAGCGGTGCCAAAGGGGTTGCGGTCAAGGTGGTCATGGCTGTCTCCGGCAGGGTTCTTGTGTTGCTTCAGAAATACGAATAATCCTTCAGGTTTCCAATTCGCATTTCGGCGCGCTACCATGATCCAACCCTCAAGCCCTTCAATTTCCACCCGAAAACAGCCCAAACAGGCGCGCGCCACGGAGCTGGTCGCGGCGATTTTAGAGGCGGCTGCTCAGGTTTTGGCTGCTGAAGGCGCGCAGCGTTTCACCACCACGCGCGTCGCCGAAAGGGCGGGCGTCAGCGTCGGTTCGCTCTACCAGTATTTCCCGAACAAGGCGGCCCTGCTGTTCAGGTTGCAGAGTGACGAATGGCGCCAGACGACAGAGCTTTTGTGCGGCATTCTCGAAAATACCGGGCTATCACCGCTCGAGCGGACAAGAACGCTGGTCCACGCCTTCATCCGCTCCGAATGCGAGGAGGCGGCGATGCGCGGCGCGCTGAACGACGCCGCGCCGCTCTATCGGGATGCGCCGGAGGCTGAGGAGGCGAGGGCGGCGGCGAGCCGGACCGTCGAGACCTTCATGCGCGAGACGCTTCCTGACGCGCCGGACCGCGGCCGCGCCCTGGCCGGCGACCTGATCATCAAGACGCTGAGCGCCGTGGGGGCGGATTTCTCGGAAAAGGAGCGAACGGCCGATGAGATCGAAGCCTATTCTGATGCGCTGGCCGACATGTTCTGCGCCTATCTCCGAAGCCTCGGGCATCGCGGCTGATAGCAGTGCTTTGTCTCTATTCGGCGGCCGGCGCCAGCGGCCTGACGCGCGCCATCATTGAGCGCAGCACGGCCGGCTTCAGCGGCTTGTTGATCACCGGAATGTCGAGCCGGCCGGCAGCCGCGCGCACCTCGCTGGAGCGGTCGGCGGTGACCAGCACGCAGGGCAGGTCCTGCCCGTAGGCGGCGCGCAGCGTGGCGACCGCATCGAGCCCGGTGCCGCCGTCGAGATGATAGTCTGCCAGCACGAGGTCCGGCTTCGGCGCGCCAGGCTTCAGGAAATCGCCTGATCCCGAAGCCGTCTCGACACGGCATCCCCAGCCTTCGAGCAGCAGCCGCATGCCGTCGAGGATGCGCGCGTCATTGTCGATGCACAGCACATTGAGCCCGGCAAGGGTCGAGGCGGAGCGGGCCGGCGCCTTGCCGGCCTCGCGCGGCGGCGCGGCGACCGCCGCGACCGGCAGAATCGCGGAAAAGCGCGTGCCCTTGCCGGGATTGGAGTAGATGCGGATTTCGAGCCTCAGCACCCTGGCGATGCGGTCGACGATGGAGAGCCCCAGGCCAAGGCCTTCGGCCTCGCGCGCGCCCTCGTCGAGGCGCGTGAACTCGTGGAAGACGGTGCTGAGCTTGTCGCCGGCAATGCCGATGCCGGTGTCGATCACCTGGATCTCGGCCAGCTCGCCGCGTCGCCGCACCCCAACCAGAATGCGCCCCTGGCGCGTGTATTTGATGGCGTTGGAAACGAGATTCTGGATTAGCCGGCGCAACAGGTTCCGGTCGGTCATGACGCCGAGCGAGGATGGGATGATCTTCAGATCGAGCTTCTTTTCGGCGGCAAGCGGGCGAAAATCGTTGCCGATCTGACCGAGCAGTCCGCCCAGGTTAAAAGCGGTATTGTCCGGCTTCATCGCGCCGGCATCGAGCCGCGAGATGTCGAGCACCGCGCCGAGGATGGTCTCGACCGATTCCAGCGAGGATTCGATGTTCATCGCGGCCTTGCCGGCCGGTCCCTTGCCCGCCTTCTCGATCAGCGACGAGCAATAGAGGCGGGCGGCGTTGAGCGGCTGCAGGATGTCATGGCCGGCGGCGGCGAGGAAGCGCGTCTTGCCGAGGTTTGCTTCCTCGGCCAGCATCTGCGCCTGCGCCAGTTCCTCGTTGACGCGGGTGAGCTCGACGGTGCGGGTCTTGACCCGTTGCTCCAGCGATTCATTGGCCCGCTTCAGCGCCAGGTCCTGCTCGACGCGGCCGGAGATGTCGGCATAGGTGGCGACGATGCCGCCGTCGGGCATCGGGTTGGAGCGCAGCTCCAGGATGCGGCCGCTGGTCTTGAGCTCCATCTGCCACGGGCCAGCGAAACTGGTCAGCCGGTTGAGCATCGTCACGCGCTGGTCGGCGGGAATATCGCCGCGCTCGGCGAGATGATGGAGGATCCGGTCGAGCGAGACGCCGACCTGGCCCATCTCGTCCGGCAGGTCGAACAGCAGCCGGTATTGCCGGTTCCAGCAGATCAGTCGGAAATCGCGATCGAAGACAGTGATGCCTTGCTCCATCTGGTCGAGCGCGATCTGCAAAAGGTCGCGATTGTGCTGCAGCGCCTCGGTGGCGTCGTCGAGCAGCTTGAAGGCATCCTTGGAGTCGCGATCGTTGCGGCGAAAGAGCAGCGACAGGATCAGCCGCGCCGAGGACGAGCCGACGGCGCTCGCCAGCAATTGCTCAGAGAAGCGGATAACATCCATGCTGGCTTGTTCGGTGCCGTGCAGAGAGACTTTCGCGTCCCTCTCGAAGGATTGGAACGAGCGCTCCGTGCGCTCGACACCGAGATAACGTGAAATCGTATCCTTCAGGTCGTTGACGGTGACGGCGGTGCGGAAGCGGCGCAGGCTGGGCATCGGGCCTGCCTCGCGCGGCACGAAGATCGCCGCCTGGATGCGCTCCAGCGGCACGGACGCGCGGGAGAGGGAGCCGAGGACGAAAAACAGCGCATTGACCGAGAGGCTCCACAGCACGCCATGATTCAGCGGCTCGCCGACGGTGCCGAACAGCGCCTGCGGCCTCAGCGCCTCGAAGCCGAACAGCCCGTGGACGACGATATCGGTAGAGGGGGCGACGAGTGAAGGCAGGAGCAGCGTGTAACCCCAGACGGCGATGCCGGCGACCATGCCGAGGGCTGCGCCCCGGCCGTTGGCGCGGCGCCAGATCAGCCCGCCGATCAGGGCCGGAGCGAATTGGGCAATCGCGGCAAACGACATCAGGCCGATCGAGGACAGCCGCGCGCTATTGGTGCTCTCGCGATAATAGAGGAAGGCGATGAACAGCATGATGAAGATCGAGGCGCGGCGCACGTTGAGGATCAGCGTCGACCAGTCCTCGTTCTCCGAAGAACTCGTCTTGAGCACGCGGCGCACGAACAGCGGAATGACGAGATCGTTGGAGATCATGATCGAAAGCGCGACGCTCTCGACGATCACCATCGCGGTCGCCGCCGACAGTCCACCGACGAAGGCGGCCATGGCCAGCACGTCATGGCCGCTGAACAGCGGCAGCGACAGCACATAAAGGTCGCTGCTGGTCTTGCCGCCGACCAGCGACAGGCCGGCAAAGGCGATCGGCAGCACGAAGAGGTTGATGGCCACGAGGTAGAGCGGGAACACCAAGGTCGCCGTGCGCAGCTCCGCCTCGCTGCGGTTCTCGACGATGGTGACGTAGAACTGCCGCGGCAGCATCAGCACGGCAAACCCGCTCAAGCCGGTCAGCACCAGCCAGGTGGCCAGCGAGGTGCTGTAGCTCATCGCCTGGCGAACCTGGCTGTTTCCGGCAAGCCTGGCGAACATGTCGCCGGGCCCGCCGAAGATCAGAAATATCACCATCAGGCCGATGGCGAGAAAGGCGGCGAGCTTGACCACGGTCTCGACCGCGACAGCCAGAACCAGTCCGTCCTGATGTTCCGTGGCGTCGGCATGGCGGGTGCCGAACAGCACCGCGAACAGCGCCAGCAACATCGCCACCACCAGCGAGATATCGCTGACAAACGGATCGAAAGAGGGCGGCGAGCCCGTATAGTGCTCGACCATCAGGCTGACGGAACCCGAGATCGCCTTGAGCTGCAGCGCGATATAGGGCACCGCGCCGATGGTGGCGATCAACGTCGCGATCGCCGCGACGGTGAAGCTCTTGCCGTAGCGGGCGCCGAGGAAGTCCGCGATCGAGGTGATCTTCTCGCTTTTTGCCAGCCGGATCATGCGGTTGAGCAGCGGGAAGCCGAATACGAAGACCAGCACTGGACCGGTATAGATGCCGAGGAATTCGAGGCCGCGCTCGGAGGAAAGGCCGACCGAGCCGAAGAAAGTCCAGGAAGTGCAGTAGATGGCGAGGCTGAGCGCGTAGATGAAAGGCCGCGCCCGGCCGAGCCCGGCTGCCACCGAGCGCCGGTCGCCGACGCTGGCGATGGCGAAAAGCAGCGTCACATAGGCGATCGCGATGATGACGACGAACCAGCCTTGCACGGTCCGCACTTCCTCCCTGGCCGGTTTCCTCATCCGGTCGTTAAGACGCAACCACAGCTTGGAGCCCAAGTCCATCGCGGCTTTTGGCGCATATGCGGCTGACGAGGCAGGTAAGCACAAACCGGTGTCTTCGCCCTTTTTTCCGGTTTTTCAACCGGGGGTTTTTGTTATTGTGGCTTCGGATCGGTGCCGGAGAGCCGGGGCGGCTGCACGGCCGGTCATGGCAAGGAGGGCCGAATGCTGAAAGAATTCCAGGAATTCATTTCCAAGGGCAATGTGATGGACTTAGCCGTCGGCGTCATCATCGGCGCCGCCTTCGGCAAGATCGTCGACTCGCTCGTCAACGACATCATCATGCCGATCATCGGCGCGATTTTCGGCGGGTTGGACTTCAACAACTACTTCTTCGGGTTGTCATCGAACGTCCATTCGGCCACGCTGGCCGATGCCAAGAAAGAAGGCGCCGTCTTCGCCTATGGCAGCTTTATCACGGTCGTGCTGAACTTCCTGATTCTTGCCTTCATCATCTTCCTGATGGTCAAGGCGGTGAACAATCTGCGCAGGCGGCTGGAGCGCGAGAAGCCGGCTGCTGCCGCGGCACCGCCGCCCGCCGACGTACAGCTTCTGACTGAGATCCGCGACCTGCTGGCGAAAAGGTAACTCCTCAACGGGCGCCCTGGACCAAAACCCCGGCCGCTTGCGGCCGGGGTTTTCTGTTTGCGGCTGTCGTAAAAGAGGCTAGCAGTCGCGAAAAACCGGACGGATTCTTGCATGACCCTGATCGAGACCTTGCGCGCCGAAGCCCGCGCGGCGCCCGAAAGCGGCATCGTCGCTGTCGTCAATCATGGCCGCCTGCGCGAAGGCCTGATCCCGCTCTGGGCTGGCGAGGGCGATCTGCCCACGCCGGCCTTCATCAGCGATGTCGCCGCCAAGGGACTGGCCGATGGCGAGACGTTCTACACCTGGCAGAAGGGCATTCCCGAGCTCAGGCAGGCGCTCGCCCGCTACTACGCCAGGCATTTTGGCAAGACCTTCGCCGAGGAGGAGTTCATCGTCACCGGATCCGGCATGCACGCCATCCAACTGGCCATCGACGCGATCGCCGGCAGCGGCGACGAGGTGATCTACCTCTCGCCGGCTTGGCCGAATTTCGCCGCGGCCGCCGGCGTGGCGGGCGCCGTTCCGGTGCCGGTCACCCTCGACCAGTCCGACAATGGCTGGTCCTGCGATGTCGAAAAGATCGCCTCCGCGATCACGCCGCGCACGAAGCTGTTGTTCATCAACACGCCGTCCAACCCGACCGGCTGGACCGCCGACAGGCAGACGCTGCAGGCAATCCTCGATCTCGCGCGCCAAAAGGGCCTGTGGATCATTGCCGACGAGATCTATTCGCTGTTCCACTACGGCCATGGCCGCGCGCCGTCCTTCCTCGACGTCGCCACGGCCGACGACCGTATCCTGTTCGTTAACAGTTTCTCCAAGAACTGGGCGATGACGGGTTGGCGTGTCGGCTGGATCAAGACCCATCCAGCCTTGCAGCAGGTGTTCGAAAACCTGATCCAGTACTCGACCTCGGGCGTCGCCCAGTTCATGCAGCGCGGCGCGGTCGCTGCCCTCGACGAGGGCGACGGCTTCATCACCGAACAAGTGGAGCGTGCACGCGCCGCTCGCGATCTCGTCTGCGACATACTCGGCGCGACCGGCAAGGCGCGTTTCACCGTGCCGCAGGGCGCGTTCTATCTGTTCTTCAGGGTCGACGGCATCACCGATTCCCGAACCGCCGCCTTCGACATCGTCGACAACGCCAATGTCGGCCTGGCGCCTGGCACCGCCTTCGGCCCCGGCGGCGAAGCCTTCCTCAGACTATGCTTCCACCGCCGCCTCGATCAGCTCGAGGAAGCGGCGCATCGCCTGGCGAGGTGGATGAAGACGGTGTGAGAAAGGCGGCTTCAGCCGCCCGACTTCGGCACCAGCAGCGGAATGATCCGGTCGCTCTTGGCGACGGCGGGACGGCCGGAGCTGGCATAGGGAATGCCCAGCGCATCCCAGGTCTCGACCAGCGCGTCCTGCAGCTCGGCGATCAGCGCGTCCGAATGGAATGGCGTCGGCGTGATGCGCAGCCGCTCGGTGCCGCGCGGCACCGTCGGATAGTTGATCGGCTGGATGTAGACGCCGTGCACGCCAAGCAGCCGGTCGCTGGCCATCTTGCAAAGCTCGGGGTCGCCGACCAGCACCGGCACGATATGCGTGGCCGATTCCATCACCGGCAGCCCGGCCGCGGCAAGCACCTGCTTGGTTCTGGCCGCCTGGCGCTGCTGCGCGTCGCGCTCGGTCTGCGAGCGCTTGAGATGCCGGATCGAGGTGGTGGCGGCGGCGGCGATCGCCGGCGGCAACGCGGTGGTGAAGATGAAGCCCGGCGCATAGGAGCGCACCGCGTCGATGACGGCGCTGGTGCCGGCGATGTAGCCGCCAAGCGTGCCGAAGGCCTTGGCCAAAGTGCCCTCGATGATGTCGATGCGGTCGGCCAAGCCTTCGCGTTCGGTGATGCCACCGCCGCGCGGTCCGTACATGCCTACGGCATGGACCTCGTCGATATAGGTCATGGCGTTGTAGCGTTCGGCGAGCTCGACGATCTCTCTGATCGGCGCGATGTCGCCGTCCATCGAATAGACGCTTTCGAAGACGATCAGCTTGGCGCGCTCGCGCCCCGCGGCCTGCAAGAGGCTCTCCAGATGCGCGACGTCATTGTGGCGGAAGATCTTCTTCTCCGCGCCCGAGCGCCGCACGCCTTCGATCATCGAGGCATGGTTGAGCTCGTCCGAGATGATCAGGCAGTTGGGCAGGAGCCTGGCGATGGTCGAGATCGAGGCCTCGTTGGAGACGAAGCCGGAGGTGAAGACCAGCGCTGCCTCCTTGTCATGCAGATCGGCGAGCTCCTGCTCGAGCTCGACCAGGGGGTTGGAGGTGCCGGAAATGTTGCGGGTGCCGCCGGCGCCCGAGCCCATCTTGGCGGCCGCGTTCTGGAAGGCGGCAATCACGTCCTCGTTCTGGCCCATGCCGAGATAGTCGTTGGAGCACCATACAGTGATTTCCTGGGCGCGGCCGTTGGAACGCCAGATGGCGCGCGGGAACTTGCCCACGATGCGCTCCAGGTCGGCGAAAACGCGATAGCGACGCTCGGCGTGGAGCTGGTCGATCGCATCCTCGAAGAACCGCTGATAGTTCATGTCGACTTCCCAATTTTGGGCCGGATCATAATCACTGCCCCATGCCGCGTCCACCGCGCCCAACCGGTCAAAATGCCACGCCCGTGCCCTGTTCCTAACGATGCCGGATCGTGGCCTATTCCCTGCTGTTTGAAGCAACTTGGTTTCAGTACGATGCCTCGGGCGCGACGAACTGTTACGGACTTAACACATAGGGAGGCTAGTGGGCTTGCGGCGGGTTTTCCAGCGCGGTGGCTGTTGAGACAGTTTCCGACAAATCTTGATCAGCGAGGTAGATGATGACGGTTTTGGTGACAGGCGGTGCCGGTTATATCGGCAGCCACATGGTCTGGGAACTGCTGGACGCCGGCGAGAGCGTCGTGGTGCTCGACCGGCTTTCCACCGGTTTCGAATGGGCGGTCGCCCCGGAAGCAAGGCTCACCGTCGGCGATGTCGCCGATCGTGATCTGGTCGGCCGGATCATCCGCGACAACAAGGTCGACGCCATCATCCACTTCGCCGGCTCGATCGTGGTGCCGGAATCGGTCGCCGACCCGCTTGGCTATTACGAAAACAACACCTGCAAGACCCGCACGCTGATCGAAACGGCGGTGCGCGAGGGCGTGCCGCATTTCATCTTCTCCTCCACCGCCGCCGTCTATGGCGGCGCCGGGCTGGAACCGGTGCGCGAGGATGCTCGCCTTGCGCCGGAATCGCCTTACGGCCTTTCCAAGCTGATGAGCGAATGGATGCTGCGAGATGCAGCGTTGGCGCACGACATCCGCTATACGGCGCTACGCTATTTCAATGTCGCCGGCGCCGATCCGAAGGGCCGGACCGGACAATCGACGCCCGGTGCCACGCATCTGATCAAGGTCGCCTGCGAGACCGCGCTCGGCAAGCGGCCCTTCATGCAGGTCTTCGGCACCGATTATGCGACGCCGGACGGCACCTGCATGCGCGACTACATCCATGTCAGCGATCTCGCCGCCGCGCACCGGTTGGCGCTGCAGCGGCTGCGGGATGGCGGCGGCAGTCTCGTCGCCAATTGCGGCTACAGCCACGGCTATTCGGTGCTGGAGGTGATCGACAGCGTGCGCCGCGCCTTCGGCCATGACTTCGACGTGCGCATGGGGGACCGCCGGCCGGGCGACGCCGCAGCCGTGGTCGCCAATTCCGAGCTTGCCCGCAAGGAATTCGGCTGGACGCCGCAGCGCGACGATCTCGACCTGATCGTCAACGACGCGCTGGCCTGGGAACGGATCCTGACGACCAAGAACTCCGTTCGAAACTGATCTGTTGGGCCAAGGGCTCGCGGGGCGCCTATAGACGCGGTATTGAGCCTCATGCAGCGGCGGCGCGCGGGCCCGCCGCTGCATGATGCTTGAGGGAACGGCATGAAGGTCTTGGTTCTCGGCGCCGGCGTGGTTGGCACGGCGGCCGCCTATTATCTGGCAAGGGACGGTCACGAGGTGACGGTGATCGAGCGCCATGAAGCGGTGGCGCGCGGCACTAGCCAGTCGAATGCCGGTCTGGTCTCGCCGGGCGACGCCACCGCCTGGGCTTCGCCCGCGGCGCTGAAGACCTTCCTGCGCGCGCTCTGGAACCACGATCTCGGCATCAAGGTCAGGCTGCGCCTCGATCCCTATTTCTATGCCTGGAGCCTGCGCTTCCTGCGCGAATGCACGGTGACCCGGCTGCGCGCCAACACCAACATCAAGTTGAGGCTCGCGCTCCATTCTCGCGAGTGCATCAATCAATTGTCGGAGGAAACCGGCATCCATTATGACGAGCGCAAGAAGGGCATTCTCTACTTCTTTCGCTCGCAAAAGAGCCTGGACACCGGCACCGACAATTACCGCTATCTGGGCGAGCACGGCCTGCCGATCGAGATCGTCGACCGCGAGCGTCTGGTCGAGCTGGAGCCTGGTCTTGCCGGCGTGAAGGAAAAGATCTCCGGCGGCATCTATTCGCCGATCGACCAGACCGGCGATTCCAAGCAGTTCACCGACCGGCTCGCCGCCTATGCAGCCGAGAGGCTCGGCGTGAAGTTCCTGTTCGGCACGACGGTTGAGGGCTTTGACATTGAGGGAGATCGGGTGCGCGCGGTGATGACCTCGGCAGGACCGGTCACCGGCGATGCTGTCGTCATTTCCATGGGACCGGAAAGCGGCCTGCTCGGCCGCCGCTACGGTATCGACCTGCCGGTCTATCCGGTGAAGGGTTACACCGCGACCATCCCGCTCGAGGACGAGAGCAAGGGGCCGACCATGGGCGGCGCCGACGAGGACCGGCTGATCGGCTATTCCAGGCTCGGCAATCGCCTGCGCATGTCCTCGACGGCCGAATTCACCGGCTTCGACCGCAGCTTCAAGCCGGGCGATTTCCGGACCATCCTGGAAACCGGCAAGGATCTTTTTCCCGGCGCCCTCGACGAGAAGAAGGCCGTGCTCTGGGCCGGCCTGCGGCCGATGATGCCGAATTCGGTGCCGGTCATCGGCCGGGCGAAATACCGCAACCTCTATCTCGACACCGGCCACGGCCATGTCGGCTGGACCATGGCCTGCGGCTCGGGGCAGTTCCTGTCGGATGTCGTCGCCGGCCGCAAGCCGCAGATCGATCCGCGGGGACTGCTTTACGGGACGGCGCGCTGAAGGCTTTAATTGCCGAGGTCGGCGCTGCCCCTCATCCGCCTGCCGGCACCTTCTCCCCGTTGAACGGGGAGAAGAGAGCTGTGGCCATGCCGACACGCATTTCCGCGGCGTTGAAAATTGGCGAAATCGCCGGTGACGGCCTCTTTCTCCCCGTCACTATACGGGGAGAAATGCCCGGCAGGGCAATGAGGGGCAGAGCCAACCTGTCAAGTAGAGCGGCGCCAAGCCCGAGCATATCCGCCCCAGGACTGATCGGTCGGTGGTTCTGAGCGCTCACCCTTGCTCATCGCGATGACGCGATCTGAGGCTAACAAGGCCGCGCCGATGCTGGTCCCGGTCGAGGTCTCTGACGCAATGACCGGTCGCTCGGTAGCTGCCGCCAGCATTCTGATGAAAAGCGGGTTCTGCGCGAAAGGTCCCTCGACGGTCGTCGGTCCGTCGCCGCCGATCAATTCCAGGCAGGTCGCGGTCGTCAGCGCCAGATAGAACGAGATGGCGGCGAAGCGCTGACCGGCGCTTAAGTCCTCGGCATTGACCCACTGTGCGCCGCGATGCGGAAACGGCCCCGAACCCTGCTGAGTGGCAGGCAGGAGCAGCACCTGCCGCGCCAGAACGGCGGCAACATTGTCTTCGCTCCATTCCTGGCTTTGGCCGTCGGTCAGCAGCGAGAACTCGCGCCCACCCATGAAGCGCGCCGAAGGCACCGGATCGCCGAGCGCGTTGACATTGACCAGCGTGTCGCGCGCCGGGTCGAGCTCCACCTTCCTGCCGCCCACCGCCATCGACACCACCCATGTGCCGGTCGAGACGACGGAGAAGGGCGGTGCCTCGGACAAAAGGTGCGGCAGCAGCGAGGCGTTGGAATCGTGCAGCCCGCAGAACACGGGCGTCTGCGGATCGAGGCCGGTCTGCCGCGCCAACTCCGGCAGGATCGGGCCAAGCCGATCCTTTGCCGGTCGCACCGGCGCCATCAGCCGGCGCCAGCCCATCCTGTCGACCAGCGACGAGTAATCGGACGTCCAGGGATTCCAGAGATCGGTGTGACAGCCGAGCGAGCTCACCTCATTGGCGGCGACGCCGGTCAGCCGCAGCGCCCAATATTGCGGATACATCAGCATCGCGGCGGCCATAGCGAAGTCCGCCGGGAAACGTTTCTGCTGCCAGAAGAACTGCGCGCCGAGATTGAGGCCGATGGGCAACCGCGGCGTGCCGGTTTCGCCGAAAGGCGGGCGCACGGCGTCATAGTCGGCCGCAAGCTGACCGGGACCGTCGAATTCGTAATCGAGCACAGGCAGCACCAGTTCGCCTGAGCGGTCGACCAGCGCGCCGGTCGCGCCATGCGTGGTGATCGAGATCGCATCGATCTGCCGTTCGCGGTTGAGATCGGCGAGGCTGTTCAGGATGAGCGTCCACAGCGCCTCGACATCGTGATGCGGATAGGGCGCCTGCCGCACCGGCGCGTTGGCGAAGCGGCGCAGCGCAATCTCGCTCAGTGTCGCGAGATCGACCAGCGCCACCTTGGCGTTGGTCTTGCCAATATCGATGACGGCGACGATCATGCCATATGGAACACGGTTTCCAGCGGCGCCGCCACCGGCTCGTTGTCGGGTTTGGTCTCCATGACGTCGGCCATATACGCCCACCAGCGCTGCATCACCGGGTGCTTCGGAAGATCGGCCATGCCGTGGTCATCGCGGCGCCACAGCACCCCGAACAGGATGTTGGTCTCCTCGTCGAGATAGATCGAATAGTCGGAGATGCCGGCCTCTCTCAGCAGCGCGACCAGCTCGGGCCAGATCTCGTCATGCCGGCGCTTGTACTCGGCCTTCATGCCGGGATTGAGCTTCATCTTGAAGGCGTATTTCTCCATCAGGTGAAGCGCCCCTCGCGCAGCCGCCGCCAGACGATCGGCAGCGCAATGACGATGATCAGCAGCAGGCCGATGAAGATCGACATGACAATGCCGGGCACGTTGAGCAGTCCGAGGCCAAACGTCACCAGCCCCATGATGAAGGCGGCGAGCACGACGCCAAGTATGCTGCCGGCGCCGCCGAGGATCGAGACGCCGCCGAGCACCACCATGGTGATCGCCTCAAGCTCATAGCCCTGCGCGATCGACGGCCGCGTCGAGCCAAGCCGCGAGGTGATCAACACCGAGGCTATGCCCGACATCAGCCCGGTCAGGCAAAACAGGATGAATTTGATGCGGTCGACGCGCACGCCGGAGAACTGGCAGGCGACCGGGTTGTTGCCGATGGCGAAGACGCGGCGGCCGAAGCTCGTGCGGTGCAGCAGGAACCAGTAGATCAGCGCCGCGGCGAGGAACAGCGCCAGCTCGAACGAGAAGACCCACCAGACATAGCCCTGGCCGAAGAAGGCGAAGCTCTCCGGATAGCCTTTGTAGGCCTGGTCGCCGAGGATGATGAAGGCGATGCCGCGAAACAGGCTCATCGTGCCGATGGTGACTACGATGGAAGGCAGGCCGAGCCGGGTGACAAGCAGCCCGTTGCAGGCGCCGCAGCCGAGTCCCACGAGGACGCCGATTGCCACCAGCACCGGTGTTCCCGCGCCGGCCTGCACTGCCATGCCCATCATCGTCGAGGCTAAAGCCACGATCGCTGCGACCGACAGGTCGATCTCGCCCGAGATGATCAGCAGCGCCATGGCTAAAGCGATCAGGCCCTTTTCGGTGAAGTTGAAGGTCAGGTCCGACAGCGACCACGGATCGAGGAAGTAGGGCGAAGCAAAACTGTTCACCGCGAAGATGAGGACCGCGATGACGACGAGCAGCGCCTCCCAGGAGAAGATCGCCGAGGAGAGTGGCTTGTCCAACCGGTCGGGGATGTGGCGCGGGGCAGGGGTGTCGGTCATGCCGCTTCCGCCTTTCTCAGGATGATCCGGCCCTGCCGGCGCTCGCCGCGCGCGTTGAGCACCACGGCCAGGATGATGGCGCTTCCCGAAATCGCCATCTGCCAGAAAGGCGAGATGTTGATGACCGGCAGCGCGTTGGAGATGATGCCAAGGAACAGCGCACCCAGCACCGCGCCGCCGACCGAGCCGATGCCGCCGGCGATCGAGATGCCGCCGATCACGCAGGCGGCGATGATGTTGAGCTCATAGCCGTTGGCGACCTCGACTGAGGCGATGACGTAGCGCGAGATCCACAGATAGCCGGCGAGCCCGCCGATCATGCCGGAAATGCAGAACACGATGAATTTGGTGCGGCCGACATCGATGCCGGCATAGACCGAGGCGGTCGGGTTGACGCCGATGGCGTGAATCGAGCGGCCGATCTGCGTGCGCGTCATCACCAGAAAGAACAGCGCGATCACGATGATCGCGATCCAGGACAGCACCGGCAGGCCGAGGAAGGCGGCGCGCTGGAAATTGATGAAGTCCGAGCTCATCTGGTCGGCATTGACCCAGGCGCCGCCCGAGACGACGAAGGTGGCGCCTCGATAGATCGTCAGCGTGCCCAGCGTCACCACGATCGACGGGATGTTCAGCCGCCACACCAGGAAGCCGTTGATCGCGCCAAGCGCCAGTCCGATGGCAAGTGCGATCACGATCAGCACCGGGATCGGGATCGCCGGATGCGCGGCGTTGAGCATCGCCACCACCATGCCGGTGAAGCAGAGGTTGGACGCCATCGACAGGTCGATCGAGCGCGTCAGGATCACCACCATCTGACCCAGAGCCAGGATCATCAGGATCGAGGTGTCGTTGAAGACCTGACGCAGATTGGCGGGGACGGCGAAGCCGGGGAAGCGCGTCGAGATCAGGCCGATCAGCACGACGATGCCGGCAAGCAGCCAGATCTCGCGGTATTTGAGGAAGCTCTTCATGCCGCGATCCCCGCCGCCGTTCGAACCAGCGTCTCGGCGTCGAGCCCCTTGTTGTCGTAGGTCGCCGCGATGCGGCCTTCGCGCATGACCACGACGCGGTCGGACATGCCGAGGATTTCGGGCAGTTCCGACGAGACCATGATCACCGACAGGCCTTGCGCGACCAGTTCGGCCATGAAGCCGTGCACGGCGGCCTTGGAGCCGATGTCAATGCCCTTGGTCGGCTCGTCGAGGATGATCACCTTGGGCGCTGTGGCCAGCCATTTGGCGATAACGACTTTCTGCTGGTTGCCGCCGGAAAGCGTGCCGACATCCTGGCTCAGCGATGAGGCGCGCAGGTCGAGCCGCTCGGTGTAGGAGCGCGCGAGCGAGAACTCTTCCGCCAGCCTCAGCACGCCGGATTTCGAGGTGCGCGCCAGTGAAGGGAGAGAAACATTCTGGAAGATCGGCAGGCCGATCACCACGCCTTGCTTGCCGCGCTCTTCCGGCACGTAGACGATGCCGGCCTCGATCGAATCCGCCGCCGACTTCGGTGCGATCGTCTTGCCGTCCAGCGAAATCGCGCCCCGGCTGGTGCGGGTGATGCCGGCGATCGCCTGCATCACCTCGCTGCGCCCGGCGCCGACCAGCCCGTAGAAGCCGAGGATCTCGCCCTTGCGCAATTCGAAGCCGATGTCGTCGAATTCGGTCGGATGCGACAGGCCGGAGACGGACAGCACCGGCGCCCCGATCTTCGGCTCGCGCTGCGGAAAGATGTGGTCGACATTGCGGCCGACCATCATGCGCACGATCTCGTTCTGGCCGGTATCTTTCAGCAGGCCTTCGCCGACCATCTCGCCATCGCGGAAGACGGTGTAGCGGTCGGCGATGCGGTAGATCTCGTCGAACTTGTGGCTGATGAAGAGCACCGCCTTGCCTTCGCTCTTCAGGAATTCGATCAGCAGGAAAAGCTCCTCGATCTCCTTCATCGAAAGTGCCGCTGTAGGCTCGTCCATGATGACGATGCGCGCGTCGATCGACATGGCGCGTGCCACCGCCACCAGATGCTTATTGGCGATGCCGAGGTCCTTCAGCCGCGCGTCAGCGTCGATATGGCCGGCGCGCATCGTCTCCAACACCTCGCGGGCGTTCTTGCGCATGGTGCGCCAATCGATGGTGCCGAAGCGGGTGCGCGGCGCATGGCCGAGAAAAATGTTTTCGGCGACCGAAAGATCATCGAACAGCACTGTCTCCTGGTGGATGGCGGTGATGCCGTGGCCGAAGGCGGCATGCGCGCTGGGCAGCGTCGTGGTCAGGCCGTCGATGCCGATCTCGCCTGAATCGGGCTGGTAGATGCCGGTCATGATCTTGACCAGCGTCGACTTGCCGGCGCCGTTCTCGCCGATCAGCGCCGTCACCTGTCCGGGATAGAGCGACAGGCTGACATTGTGCAGCGCGCGCACGCCCGGGAAACTTTTCGAGATGCCTGAGAGCGTCAGGCGAGGAGCGGAGGCGGGGAGCCGCTCCTTTACCGTGCCGTCATGGGCCGTCGTGTCCATAGTCGTATCAAGCCCGGTCAATCTATTGCGTGTAGACTTCCCCTCACCCGACCTCCGCTTCGCTCGGTCGACCTCTCCCCGAGGGGAGAGGAGATTTCCGAGCTTGGCTCCAGGCTCTTCTCCCCACCGGGGAGAAGGTGGCCGCGAAGCGGCCGGATGAGGGGGGCAGCGCCATCAGTCCGAGATCAATAGATCTTGGAGAACTTCTCGATGTTGCTCTTGTCGAACTGGAAGGGCGGAGCCATGGCGGCCGAGTTGGTGTCGTCGAGCGTCACCTTGCCGACGCGGCCGATCGACAGCGTGGCGCCGGGCTTGGCTTCTTCCTTCTTCACCGCCAGGTCATGGGCGAGGTAGATCGCCGAATAGCCGAGGTCGATCGGGTTCCAGAGAGCGACAGCCTGCGAAGCGCCGTTATCGATGAACTTCTTGAACTCCGATGGCAGCGCGAGGCCGGTGACGTTGACCTTGCCGATCAGGTTCTCGTCGGTGACGACCTGCGCGGCGGCGACGACGCCCACCGTGGTCGGCGCGATGATCGCCTTGAGGTTCGGGTAGGACTTCAACAGGCCCTTGGCTTCATCCGTGCTCTTGGCCGAGTCGTCATCGCCATAGACAGTGGCGACCAGCTTGATCTTCGGGAACTTCTCCGGCAGCACCTTCTTGGCCGCTTCGATCCAGGCGTTCTGGTTGGTCGCGGTCGAGGAGGCCGACAGGATGGCGACATCGCCGCCTTCCGGCAGATAATCGGCGGCGAGCTTGATGATGGTCTCGCCGATCAGATTGGTGTCGGACGGGTTGAGGTGGAGCTGGCGGCCTTCCTTGGCGACGCCCGAGTCCCACGAGATCACGGTGATGCCGCGCTCCATCGCCTTCTTCAGCACCGGCACCAGCGCGTCTGCATCATTGGCTGAAACGGCGATCGCATTGACCTTCTGCGCGATCAGCGAATTGATCACCTCGATCTGGGCTTCGGCGGTAGCCTTGGTCGGACCGGTATAGATGACATCGACATCGCCCAGTTCCTTGGCCGCTTCCTCGGCGCCCTTGTTGGCGGCGTCGAAGAAGCCGTTGCCGAGCGACTTCACCACCAGCGCGATCTTGACGTTCTCGGCATAGGCGGCATTCACGAACATGGCGGCGGAAAAGGCCGCCGTAACCAGCAGTTTCTTCAAAAAGCTCATCGAATATCCTCCCTTGAGCGTTGCATTCCATCGCCGCTGCGGGCGCGAGTTTCCTCAGGCCTGCAGTGAAGATTCCTCCTTGTCGCTTGACTGTCCGCGGGCGACGATCAGCGCCACGCCCGCCGTTTCCAGCATCTTGGCCTCGCGGTCCTCGATGCCGTCGTCGGTGATCACGGTTGCGATGCGCGACAGCCCGCACAGGATCAGGCTGGAGCGCATGCGGAATTTCGAGGAATCGACCAGCACTACCAGCTCGTCGGCCTGATCGATCAATTTCTGCTCCGCCTGGATCAAGAGCGGATCGCCTTCCATCAGCCCGAGCGGCCCCAAACCTTGCGCGCCCATGAACATGCGCCGCGCATAGAAGTTGCGCGTCACGTCATTGTCGAAAGGCGACAGGATGATGTTCTGCTCGCGATAGATCGTGCCGCCCGACAGCATCACCGTGTTCTTCGAGTGCTTGAGCAGATGCTCGGCGATCGGGAAGGAGTTGGTGAAGATCGGCATGCGGCGTCCGGTCAGGAAATGCACCATCTGGAAGGTGGTGGTGCCGCCATTGATGATGATCGGTTCGCCGTCCGCGCAAAGGTTCACGGCTTCGCGGGCGATCGCCCGCTTTTGCGCGGCGTTCAGCGTCTCGTTGACCGAGAAGGGCCGGCCGGCAAGGCCGATGAACTGCGGCGGCGAGATCGCCTCGGCGCCGCCGCGCACCCGGCGCAGGCGCTTTTGTACATGCAGCGCCGCGATGTCGCGCCGGATCGTCGCCTCGGAGGAGTCCGTCAACTCGACCATCTCCTGCACCGTCACCACAGGCTTTTCCTGGACGGCGGACAGAATGATCCTGTGGCGCTCTTTCTCGTGCATGGTTCCTCCCTGCCCAAGCATCAGGCCTTAGAAAACGCGCAGTGTCAATCATTTCCGATCATATATTTTCATTGTGCAGTGCAATATGATCGATATTGATCGTTTGTGATTGACAAGCGCGGCGCTTGCGTAGACATTCCCGATCGAGAAATGAGGGGCGCGGCATCGCGCTCCAAGGGAGGATACCTATGCTCGACAAGCGCTCCGGCTCGCGCCTCGCCAATCTTTGGGACGATGCAAAGGCCGAAGGGATGAGCGGTCCTGAGCTCTTGGTCTATCGCTCGAACACGCTGGGATCCGACAAGCGCGTCACCAACTATGGCGGCGGCAACACCTCGTCCAAGGTCTGGCAGAAGGACCCGCTCACCGGTGAGGAGGTCGAGGTGCTGTGGGTCAAGGGCTCGGGCGGCGACAGCGCCTCGATCAAGCTTGACGGTTTTGCCACCCTCTACATGCAAAAGCTGCGGGCGCTGAAGGGCCTGTATCGCGGGGTCGAGCATGAGGACGAGATGGTGGCCTATCTGCCCCACTGCACCTTCAACCTCAATCCGCGCGCGGCTTCGATCGACACGCCGCTGCATGCCTTCGTGCCGAAGGCTTGCGTCGACCACATGCATCCCGACGCCATCATCGCGGTCGCCGCCGCTAAGGATTCCAAGGCGATCACCAAGGAGATATTCGGCGGCGCCATCGGCTGGCTGCCGTGGAAACGGCCGGGCTTCGAGCTCGGCCTGTGGCTGGAGAAATTCTGCCTCGAGAACCCTGATGCCAAGGGCGTCGTGCTGGAAAGCCATGGCCTGTTCACCTGGGGCGACACGCCCAAGGAGTGCTACGAGACGACGATCTCGGTGATCAACCAGGCGATCGACTGGTTCGAGCGCAAATCCGAGGGAAAGGCGATCTTCGGCGGCGAGGCGGTCCAGCCGCTCGACGCTTCCGCGCGCCGCGCCATCGCGGCCAAGCTGATGCCGCGGATCCGCGGCCTCATCTCCGAAAAGAGCCATAAGCTCGGCCATTTCGATGACCAGCCCGCCGTGCTCGAATTCGTCAATTCGAAAGACTTGCGGCCGCTGGCGGCGCTCGGCACCTCCTGCCCCGATCACTTCCTGCGCACCAAGATCCGGCCGCTGGTGATCGAGTTCGATCCGGCAAAGCCGGATGTCGATGCCGTCATCGCGCGCCTGGCCGACGACATCGCCGAATACCGCGTCGGCTATCAGGCCTACTATGACAGCTGCAAGCATCCGGACTCGCCCGCCATCCGCGATCCCAATGCCGTGGTCTATCTGATGCCGGGCGTCGGCATGTTCACCTTTGCCGGCGACAAGGCGACGGCGCGCATTTCCGGCGAGTTCTATGTCAACGCCATCAATGTCATGCGCGGCGCCTCGACGGTCTCGTCCTATGTCGGCCTGCCTGCCCAGGAAGCCTTCGACATCGAATACTGGCAGCTTGAGGAAGCCAAGCTCCAGCGCCTGCCGAAGCCGAAGGCGCTGGCCGGCCAGATCGCGCTGGTCACCGGCGGCGCCGGCGGCATCGGCCGCGCCACCGCCAACCGGCTGCTTCGCGAAGGCGCCTGCGTGGTGCTCGCCGATATCGACGATGCCGCTTTGGCCAGCGCCAATGAGGAACTGTCGAAGGCCTACGGCAAAGATTTCGTCCGTCCGGTGCGGATCGACGTGACTTCGGAAGATCAGGTAGCCTCAGGCTTTGCCGAAGCGTCGGTTGAATTCGGCGGCATCGACATCCTGGTTTCCAATGCCGGGCTAGCCTCCTCGGCGCCGATTGAGGAGACAACGCTGACCTTGTGGAACAAGAACATGGACATCCTGTCCACCGGCTACTTCCTCGTTTCGCGCGAGGCTTTCCGGCTGTTCCGCGCCCAGAAGATCGGCGGCAATGTGGTTTTCGTCGCCTCCAAGAACGGGCTCGCCGCCTCGCCGAACGCGTCCGCCTATTGCACGGCCAAGGCTGCCGAGATCCATCTGGCCCGCTGCCTCGCTCTGGAAGGGGCGGAGGCGCAGATCAGGGTCAATGTCGTCAATCCGGACGCCGTGCTGCGCGGCTCAAAAATCTGGACCGGCGAGTGGAAGGAACAGCGCGCCGCCGCCTACAAGATGTCGACCGACGACCTCGAGGAGCATTACCGCTCGCGCTCGATGCTGAAGCGGTCGGTCTTCCCGGAGGACATCGCCGAAGCGATCTATTTCTTCGCCTCCGGCATGTCGGCCAAGTCCACGGGGAACATCGTCAACGTCGACGCCGGCAACGCGCAGAGCTTTACGCGTTAGGCACGCGCTTCCCTTCTCCCCGTTCTAGGGGGAGAAGGTGCCCGAAGGGCGGATGAGGGGCAGCGCCAGCCGACGAATACTGGGAGGAAGTGCAGTGTCCGAAACGATCATCTCGACTGACGTCGTCGAAAAAAGCAACGCCGCGCGCCGGGCCGATCTCGAGCGCGACTACGCCGCGCTAGGCGAGCGCCTTGACCGGCGCGGCATCGCCATCGACGCCATCCGCGACAAGGTCGAGAAATTCGGCGTCGCGATCCCGTCCTGGGGCGTCGGCACCGGCGGCACGCGCTTTGCCCGCTTTCCCGGCGCCGGCGAGCCGCGCGATATCTTCGACAAGATCGAGGACTGCGCCGTCATCAGCCAGCTGACGCAGGCAACGCCCACCGTCTCGCTGCACATCCCGTGGGACAAGGCCGATCCGAACCGGTTGAAGCAGGCGGCGTCCCGCTTCGGCCTCGGCTTCGATGCCATGAATTCCAACGCCTTCTCCGATGCCAAGGACCAGAAGCTCTCCTACAAGTTCGGCTCGCTGTCGCATGCCGATGCCGGCACGCGCCGCCAAGCGGTCGAGCACAATCTTGAATGCATCGAGATCGGCAAGACGCTTGGATCGAAAGCGCTGACGGTGTGGATCGGCGACGGCTCCAACTTCCCCGGCCAGGTCAATTTCGCGAAGGCCTTCGAGCGCTATCTCGTCGCCATGCGCGAGATCTATGCCGGCCTGCCGGACGACTGGCGGCTGTTCACCGAGCACAAGATGTACGAGCCGGCTTTCTATTCGACCGTCGTGCAGGACTGGGGCACCAACTACATCATCGCCAAGGAGCTCGGCGACAAGGCCTTCTGCCTGGTCGATCTCGGCCATCATGCGCCGAACGTCAACATTGAGATGATCGTGTCGCGGCTGATCCAGTTCAAAAAGCTCGGCGGCTTCCACTTCAATGATTCCAAATATGGCGACGACGATCTCGACGCCGGCTCGATCGATCCGTACCGGCTGTTCCTTGTCTTCAATGAGCTGGTCGATGCCGAGCTCACCGGTGCCAAGGGCTTCGATCCCGCGCATATGCTCGACCAGAGCCACAACGTCACCGATCCGATCGAGAGTCTGATGCTGTCGGCGGTCGAAGTGCAGCGCGCCTATGCGCAGGCGCTGCTGGTCGACCGCAAGGCGCTGGAAGGTTTTCAGGATGCCAATGATGCTTTGATGGCGACGCAGACGCTCAAAGTCGCCTATCGCACAGATGTCGAGCCGATCCTCGCCATGGCACGGCTGAAGAAGGGCGGCGCCATCGATCCCGTGGCCGCCTATCGCGACGCCGGCTATCGGGCAAAGGTCGCCGCGGAGCGGCCGGCTGTTGCAGGCGGCGGCGGCGGGATTGTGTAGTCAACTTCCTGTCGATCCAACGGGCGACGGCAGCGCTTGAGCACCCCCCTCTGTCCTGCCGGACATCTCCCCCGCAAGGGGGGAGATCAGCAGTTCCGCCGACGGCGCTGTTCCTGCAACGTTGGTGATTGACGAAAGCGATGGCGACATCCGATCTCCCCCCTTGCGGGGGAGATGGCCGGCAGGCCAGAGGGGGGTGTGAAGGATTGCCAACCGTCACAATTGGCTGGACTCACCCACCTCAACGGTCTTTCCTAGGCGTCCCCCAACGCCAGGAGCACCGCCATGCCCTTGACCCGCCGGACGCTGATCGCCGTCAGCCTTTCGCTCACCTTTGCCTTCACGCCGACCACCGTCTTCGCCGCTTCGCCAACTCCCGCCAAAGGCGAGCACGGCATGGTGGTGACTGCCCAGCATCTTGCAACCGAAGTCGGTGTCGACGTGCTGAAGAAGGGCGGCAACGCGGTCGATGCCGCGGTTGCCGTCGGCTATGCGCTCGCCGTAGTCTATCCCAATGCTGGCAATATCGGCGGCGGCGGCTTTATGACCGTGCGCATGAAGGACGGCCGCACGACCTTTCTCGATTTCCGCGAGCGCGCGCCGCTCGCGGCGACCAAAACCATGTATCTCGACAAGGACGGCAAGCCGATCAAAGGCGCCAGCCTCGACGGCTATCTCGCGGTCGGGGTGCCCGGCTCGGTCGCCGGCTTCGAGATGGCGCGCGAGAAATACGGCACGCTGCCGCGACAGGAATTGATGGCGCCGGCGATTGCCTACGCCAAGGACGGCTTCGTGCTCAACCAGGGCGACGCCGCGTCATTCGCCGGCGGCGCCGAGCGGCTGGCGAAAGACCCGGCTGCCGCCGCCATCTTCCTCAAAAAAGACGGTAAGCCTTACGGTGTCGGCGAGAAGCTCGTTCAGCCGGACCTTGCCGCCTCCCTTTCGGCGATTTCGGAAAAAGGCCCGGACGCCTTCTACAAAGGGTCGATTGCCGATGAAATCGTCAAGGCGAGCGGCGCGAAAGGCGGCATCCTCGCCAAGCCTGATTTCGAGCAATATGCCGTGCGCGAGCTGAAGCCGGTGACCTGTTCCTATCGCGGCTACGAGATCATTTCCTCGCCGCCGCCGAGCTCGGGCGGCGTCATCATCTGCGAGATACTCAACGTGCTGGAGGGCTATCCGCTCTCCTATCTCGGCGCCGGCTCGGCCGAGACGGTTCACGTCATGGTGGAAGCCCTGCGCCACGCCTATGTCGACCGCAACTCGGCGCTCGGCGACCCTGATTTCGTCGACAATCCGGTCTCGAAGCTGGTCGACAAGGCCTATGCGAAAGACATCCGCGACAAGATCGACCCGTTCCGCGCCGGCGTCTCGAAGGAGCTGATGCCGAAGGGCTTCGGCGAGTCGAAGGAAACCACGCATTACTCGATCATCGACAAGGACGGCAACGCGGTGGCCGTCACCTACACGCTGAACGGCTCCTTCGGCGCCGGCGTCGTCGTCGACGGCACCGGCATCCTGCTCAACAACGAGATGGACGATTTCACCCAGAAGCCGGGCGTGCCGAACCTCTACGGCCTGGTGCAGGGCGACGCGAACGCCATTCAGCCGAAGAAGACGCCCTTATCCTCCATGAGCCCGACGATCGTCACGAAGGACGGCAAGCCGTTCATGGTCATCGGCAGTCCGGGCGGCTCGCGCATTATCACCATCACGCTGGAGGCGATCATCAACGTCATCGACCACGGCATGGACATCCAGCAGGCGATCGACGCTCCGCGTATCCACCATCAATGGCTGCCGGACACGGTCTATGTCGAGCCATTCGGGCTGTCGCCGGACACGGAGAAGCTGCTTGCCGGCATGGGCTACCACCTCGATCTCAGCGACCAAACCTGGGGGCAGGCGGCTGGCATCCTGGTCGGTGGCAAGAGCCTGGCACAGATCGAGAAAGGCGGCGGCGCGCGCTACAACGGCGCCATCGACAGCCGCGCTGCCGCCGGTGAGGCTTTGGGATATTAATTGATCAGGTCACCAGCGTGATGGTCGAGGCGATCAGCATCACGGCGGCGATGGCGACGAAGAGGGCATAGATGCGCGGCCGGTCGAGCAGCAGCGCATTGCCCGAGATCCAGGCCGCCGTGGCGCCGCCAAGCGCGAACAGGAAGCCGTTGCGGTGGCCGAAGGACATGGACGCAGCCATCAGGCCGCCGATGATCAGCGCGCCGAAGACGATGATGACGGCGACCGCGTATTTCTCGAAATCATTGCCGCCACCCATAGCCGGCCCCATCGCATTGAGATTGGGCAGGTCGTCAGGGTCGAAGGGACTGGTCGAGCCATATTCGTCTTGGCCGAGGGATTCGCGCATCATTCGTTCTCCGCTGGGCGGCAACAAACCATCAACGCCTGCCGAGCGCAACCCGGCAAAACCGCCACGGCGATGCATTCGCTGCCCGGCTGATGCCGACGTGCCACGGTTTCCCGGTCGGTTTCAACGGCGCAGCGGCGTTGCGGTTCCCACAGCATGATGCCGAAAGATGCGAAGGGGTTTTCCGACGATATCAGCTCCCTGATCTACCTGGAAAAATCACTGCGCACGATGCCGTGCCGCTGCAGCTTGTCGTAGAAGGTCTTGCGCGGGATGCCGAGCGCCTCGATGGTGCGCCGGACGTCGCCGTCATTGCGGCCAAGTGTCTCGCGTATGATCTCGGCCTCGTAGCGATCAAGCCGTTCCGGCAAGGACACGGAGGTGTCGCGTTCCGTTGCCGCCGGAGAAGGCGATCGGGCAACGTCCTCGAGCCCGAGCACGAAACGTTCGGCGAAATGAGCGAGCTCGCGCACATTGCCCGGCCAGTCATGGTCGCTGAGATGGCGCCGGACCGAGGCGGAGATTGCCGGCACGGCGCGCCTGAAGCGGGCCGCCGCCCGCTCGGCGAAGTATCCGAACAACAACGGCACGTCGTCCCTTCGCTCGCGCAGCGGCGGGATCGACAGCGTGACCACATTGAGCCGGTAATAGAGATCCTCGCGGAAAGCGCCGCGCTGGCTGGCATCGCCGAGATCGACCTTGGCTGCCGCGACCACCCTCAGGTCGACCGGCCGCACCTCATTGGTGCCGAGCGGCGTCACCTCGCGCATTTCCAAGACGCGCAGCATCTGCACCTGTGTCGAGGCCGGCATGCTTTCGATCTCGTCGAGAAACAGCGTGCCGCCGCTTGAATGCTCGATGCGGCCGACGCGCTTCTTCTGCGCACCGGTGAAGGCGCCGGCCTCATGGCCGAACAATTCGCTCTCGATCACCGTCTCCGGTAGCGTGCCGCAGTTGAGCGCGACGAAATTTCCCTTGGCGCGGCGGCTCCAGCGGTGCAGCAGGCTCGCCACCACTTCCTTGCCGGAGCCGGTCTCGCCGGTCACCAGAACATCGACATCGGTGTCGGCGATCTGCCGCAGCGTCCGGCGCAGCCGCTCCATGGCTGGCGTCTGGCCGATCAGCGGCAATCCCTCCTGCGCCTGCTCGGCCGCCTCGCGCAGGGCGCGGTTCTCCATCACCAGCCGGCGTTTTTCCGCCGCGCGCGCAACGCTCTGCGCCAGCCGGTCGGCGGCAAAAGGCTTGGTGATGAAGTCGTAGGCGCCGTCCTTGATCGCCTTGACGGCCATGGCGATGTCGCCGTGACCGGTGACCAGGATGACAGGGATATCGGGGTCGAGCCGCAGCACGCGGTCGAAAAGCTGCAGCCCGTCGATCTCCGGCATGCGGATATCCGACACCACCACGCCGGCGAAATTCCTGTCGAGCGCTGCCAGCGCTTTCTTCGCCACCGAGTAGGCCGACACCGCAAAGCCGGCAAGCTCCAGCGTCTGTCTTGTCGCCTTGAGCAGATCGCTGTCGTCGTCGATCAGGATCACCGGTGCTGGGTCGTGCCTAGTCATGCCGCGCCGGCTTTCGACAAATGGATGGTGAAGCGTGTGCCTTGGCCGCTGCTCGAAACCTCGATGCGTCCGCCATAGTCGGCGACGATGTCCTTGGAGATAACGAGGCCGAGCCCGAGGCCCCTTTCCTTCGAGGTGTTGAAGGGCGTGAACAGGGATTTCAGGATCGCGGGCGGGATTCCCGGCCCGTTGTCGGACACGACCAGCGCCACGTGTTCGGCGGTTTCGGTGGCGGAGACTTCGACCCGCGCGCCATCACGGCCATCGAGCGCCTCCAGCGCGTTCTGGAACAGGTTGATCAGCACCTGCTCCAGCCGCAACCGGTTGCCCATCACCTTCAGCGCCGGCGGCGGCAGCGTGATCGCCAGCGCGTCCAGCCGGCCGGCGAAGCGGCTCCTGAGCAGCACCACGGCGCCTTCGATCACGCTGCGCAGCTCAACCGGTTCGGCGGCGGTGCGGCCCTTGCGGGCAAAGGCTTTCAGCTCTTCTGTGATCGAGCCGATGCGCTCGGTCAGCGCCGCGATGGCGCCAAGGTTCTCTTCAGCCGAGGCGCTCTGCTTGCGCTCCAGGAAGACGCGCGCATTGTCGGCATAGGCGCGGATCGTCGCCACCGGCTGGTTGATTTCATGCGCGACGCCGGCAGCGACCTGGCCAAGCGTGGCAAGCCGGTTGGCCTGCACCAGCTCCTGCTGCATGACCTGCAGCTTGGCCTCGGTGCTGCGATGGTCGGTGATCTCCGCCTGCAGCCGGTCGCGCGCCAGGCTGAGGTCCTGCGTGCGCTCGACGACGCGGCGCTCGAGCTCGGCCCGCGCGGCCTGCTCGGCGGCGATCCGCATCTGCGCGGACTGCCTGCGCCACAACAGATAGGCGGCTAATGCGAGGAGCGGGACAAGAACGCCCAGTGTCAGCAGCCGCATCTCGCGCTGCGCCGCCGCTATCGGCGCTTCGGCCGGAACGAGATAGTCGAGCCGCCACGGCGTCGACGGCACCGCGGTCGACAGCCGCAGATACTCGGCGTCGCTGCCCCCGGGCGTGATGGCATGGACCAGGGCGACGTCGGAGCTGAGCGGTTGTGGATTTGTGACCGGCAACGGCACCAGCGGCGCATCGCCGAATTGCTGGCTGGCGCGGATACCGGCGAGCATCGGCCGGCTGAGCGGCTCTGTCGTCAGGAAGCGCCAGGAGGGTACACTGGTGATCAGCACCACGCCATGTTCGTCGCTGACATAGGCCGGGCGGTTGGCCTCGTGCCAGTCGGCCTCGAGTTGGTCGAACTCCATCTTGACCACGACGACGCCGAGCGGCCCCGAAGCGCCGTCGACACGGCGCGAGATGTAGAGACCCGGACGTTTGCTGACGTTGCCGAGCGCGAAATACTCAGCCGTGCCGGTTTCCATAGCGCCCGAGAAATAGGCCCGAAAACCATAGTCATTGCCGACGAAGCTCACCGGCTCGCGCCAATTGCTGGAAGCGATCGCCAAGCCGTCCGTGCCGGTGACATAGAGCACCGAGGCCTTGGTGCCGGACACCAGCCCTTCGAGCTTGCGGTTGAGCACATCGATCGCGGCAGGGCTGCGTTGCGTCAGCGCGTCATGCACCTGCTGGTCCTCCGACAGAAGCAGCGGCAGCGCGCGCGGATTTTCCAATACAGCGCGCAACAACGCGACCTTGAGGTTGGCGTCGGTGCGCCCTTGCGTGGCTAAAGCCCCGATCTCGGTCGAACGGCCGTAGAGGCCGGCGCCGTAAAGCGCCGCGAGCACGATCAGCAGCGCCACCGCCGCGAACAGCAGCCAGGCGCGACGCGCCCGCCCGGCAAGCAGTTCGGGCGTGGCAGCAAGAACAGCGGCAGGGCGTTGCAGCATGCCGCATCTGTGCATGATTTCGCACAAAGCGCAAATCGATCTATGCGGATAACCGCACGAGCCTTCTCCAAAGGCGCTGTCACAGAATCGAAAAATCAAACAAAATCAACAAAGAGAGACACCCGGCACCATCTGGCACGCGCGTTGCAGATGCTTCCGCAGCAGCCGCGAGGCTGTGGAGGTCAACAGCTCCCTGGGAGGTCGAACGTTTCGATGGGGGGCCGAACGGAGGATATCATGCAGACAGCAATCGCTGCCGCCGAACCGCGCGGCAAGGTTCCCTTTTACCGGCATCTCTATGTCCAGGTCCTGGTGGCGATCGCCGCCGGCATCCTGCTTGGCCATTTCTATCCCGACCTGGGCGCTTCGCTGAAGCCGCTCGGCGACGCCTTCATCAAGCTGGTCAAGATGGTCATCGCGCCGGTGATCTTCCTCACCGTGGCGACCGGCATCGCCGGCGTTTCCGACCTGCACAAGGTCGGTCGCGTCGCCGGCAAGGCGATGATCTATTTCCTCGTCTTCTCGACTCTGGCGCTCGTCGTCGGCCTCGTCGTCTCCAACGTCGTCCAACCCGGCGCCGGCATGCACATCAATCCGGCCACGCTCGACGCCTCGAAGGTCTCGACCTTCACCGAGAAGGCGCATGACACGACCATTGTCGGCTTCCTGATGAACATCATCCCCGACACCATCACCGGCGCCTTTGCGCAGGGCGACATCCTGCAGGTGCTGTTCTTCTCGGTGCTGTTCGGCATCGCCCTGGCGCTGGTCGGCGAACGCGGCCGCCCGGTCGTCGATTTCCTCCAGGCGTTGACCGCGCCGGTCTTCCGCCTCGTCGCCATCTTGATGAAGGCCGCTCCCATCGGCGCCTTCGGCGCCATGGCCTTCACCGTGGGCAAATACGGCATAGGCGCGATCGCCAACCTCGCCTTCCTGATCGGCACCTTCTATCTGACGTCGCTGCTCTTCGTGCTCGTAGTGCTGGGTGCCGTCGCATGGTACAACGGCTTTTCCATCCTGGCGCTGATCCGCTACATCAAGGAAGAGCTGCTCCTGGTGCTCGGCACCTCGTCGTCGGAAGCGGCACTTCCCGGCCTGATGGCCAAGATGGAGCGCGCCGGCTGCAACCGCTCGGTGGTCGGTCTTGTCATCCCGACAGGCTATTCCTTCAACCTTGACGGCACCAATATCTATATGACGCTTGCCGCGCTGTTCATCGCCCAGGCGACCGACACGCCGCTCACCTTCGGCGACCAGATCCTGCTTTTGCTCGTCGCGATGCTGAGCTCGAAGGGCGCGGCCGGCATCACCGGCGCCGGCTTCATCACGCTGGCCGCCACGCTCTCGGTCGTGCCCTCGGTGCCGGTCGCCGGCATGGCGTTGATCCTCGGCGTCGACCGCTTCATGTCGGAATGCCGCGCGCTCACCAACTTTGTCGGCAACGCGGTCGCGACCATCGTCGTGGCCCGCTGGGAAGGCGAGCTCGACCAGAAGCAATTCGCCGCCGCCATGGCCGGCCAGTTGCCGGAGGAGGCAGACCTTGCGCTCTCGGGCGGCCTGCAGCCTGCCTAGCCAACCAGCATCCTCCCGATGCCGAACAGGCCGCGGCGATCGCCGCGGCCTGTTCTTTTTGTCGGCTGCCGCATAGGGTGGCGCGGCGCGGCACTCCTGCCGGTGCATTCCCGTTGCATTCAAGGGCGGTCGATGAGCAGTGCGTTTCCCGAGATCTATGTCGTTCGCCATGGCGAGACGGAGTGGAGCGCATCGGGCAGGCACACCGGGCGCACCGATATCCCGCTGACGGCGAAAGGCGAAGAGGCCGCGCGCGGCGTCGCCTATCGGCTCAAGGGCCCGACGTTCCAGGCGGTCTGGTCGAGCCCCTCGCAACGCGCTTTCGACACCTGCCGGCTCGCTGGCTTCGGCGAGCGCGCGGTCAAGAAATCCGACCTGCAGGAATGGGACTACGGCGCTTATGAAGGCGTGACGACCAAGGAGATCCTGTCCAAGCGACCCGGCTGGCAATTGTTTCGCGACGGCTGTCCGGGCGGCGAGACGGCGGCCGATGTCGGTGCCCGCGCGGACGCCATCATCGCCGGGCTGCGAGCGGTTGCCGGCAATGTGCTCATCTTCTCCAGCTCGCATTTCCTGCGTGTCTTGGCAGCACGCTGGGTCGGCCTGCCGCCGGAAGGCGGCGAGCACTTCGTGCTCGATACCGCCAGCCTCAGCATCCTGGGCTATGAGCACGATCTGACCGAGCCGGTCATCCGGCGGTGGAACCAGAAGTAGCCGCAGCTCGATAGCAGCTCAGGCGTCTCTGGAGATTAGGCGAAACCCTTCAGCCCTCGTCATTTAGGGCGGAGCAAGGAGCGAAGCGACGCGGCGCAGACCCTAGAATCATTCCGTTACCAATGAGCGTTGCCGCGGTGCAGAGCGACCCCTGTCTTGCGCCGCCTTTACCCTTTGCGCCAGGTCACGGAATGGATCCTCGGGTCTGCGCGTCCGCTTCGCTCCCGCTCCGCCCGTGGATGACGAAGCTGAGGCGTTTCGCTAGACTCTGACCATCGCCAGCTCCTCGGCCGTCAAATGCCGAGCCTTGCCCTTGGCCAGTTCGCCAAGCTGCAGCCGCCCGATCGCCACCCTGACCAGCCTCAGCACCTCAATGTCGAAAGCGGCGAGTAGCCTGCGGATGTGCCGGTTGCGTCCCTCGTCAAGCACGATCTCCAGCCAGGCTGTCCGCCCGCCGCTGCGCAACAGCGCGATCGAGCTTGCGGCGAGCAACTCGCCGTCGACGACGGCGCCCTGACGAAAACGCTCCAGCATTTCTTTGTCGGGCGCGGCCGCGATCTGCACGTGATAGGTCTTGGCGACATGCGAGACGGGGTCGAGCAGGCCGTTCGCCCAGCGCGTGTCGTTGCTCAGCAAAAGCAGCCCTTCGCTCGCCTTGTCGAGGCGGCCCACGGGCGACACGAACGGCAGGTCAAGCCCTCCCAGGCAGTCATAGACGGTTCCGCGGCCCTCCGGATCGTCGCGGGTGGTGACCAGCCCGCGCGGTTTGTTGAGCATCAGATAGACCTTGCGCTCGGCAATGACGCGCTCGCCGTCGACGGTGATGCGGTCGCGGTCGGGATCGATGCGCAGCAAGGCATCGCGCACTGTCTTTCCGTTGACCTGCACGCGGCCCTCGACGACGAGACGCTCGGCCTGCGTGCGCGAGCAGAAGCCAAGCTTGGAGAGCGCTCGGGCGAGACTGACTTTGGCGACGATGGATCGTCTGTCGGGTTGGCGTGCCACTATCTCTGTCTTCGAACGTCTCAAAAACGCGCAACTGATGCCACGCCTGGCGAGATGGGCGCAAGCGGCTGTGTTACCCGGTTCAGATCGCCAATTTCACTCCTGCGGCGCGCTCAGCCGCCGATAGGAGACGCCGTCGAATGTTGCCGTCACGAAGTTGCTGACCGACATCTTGCGCTTGCGCCCGTCGCTGCAGGCATAGAGCGGCCAGCCGGCGTCGCTGCATTCGATGGCCATGCAGATGCGGGCCACGCAGTTGCCTGTGGTCAGCCGGAAACCGCCCTTGCCGGCAAAGCCCTGCAGCAGGCTGCCATCCGAGGAACGCCATGTCCGCTGCTGGAATTCCGGCCGCAGCAGCCGAGGCTCGAGCGGCGCGGCTAAACCGGTTTGGGCCGCGGGGCCCGAATATTGAAGCCGGTAACGCGCCATGCCGGTCGTGTATGCGGTGATAAGATCGGATTGGCCCGAATAGGCCGCCGCGAGGCCGGGTCGGTCGAAAAGATGGGACACGCGCGGCTCCGCCCCTGACGGTCTCGTCAGGGCAGCGATGGCGACAAAGGCCAGGCAGACGCGCAACATCCCGATTTCCAGCAGCCATACCCCATCCGGCGTGCCGGGTTGCCCGGTGCCTGAGCGTACAATCTTTCCAATCGGATTTTCGCGCAAGCGCCCGTTTTCGGGGCGCCGTAACGGATCGCCCTCGCTTCCGTCAGCTATTGGCGGCCGACGGCAGCTCGAACAAGGTGGCGCCGTTCTCGCGCCCTCGGTCGACATAGCCGATCACGCGGAACCATTTCGCGACGTCGGGCCTGTGCAGCCAGCTGCGCGAATGGACGGGAAGGTTGCCGGCCAGCGCCTGGACATGGCGGATGTGGCGCTTGCAGAAGCGGACCGTCGTGGCGTTGAAGAAGTCCTCCCGCGCGGCAAAGAGCGTGTCGGCGGCGTCCGCGTGCTCATGCCAGGCGATGATCGCCACCGTCCTGTCGTCCTGCACGAGCGCATGCGCCCGGCCTTCCTTCAGGTTCATCATCAAATTGTCATAGGCGCTTTTGCTGTCCTTGCCGGCCGCCACATATTCGTCCGACATTCGCTTGGACAGGCCGCGGAAAACATCTTCCAGGTCTCCGACCGTCGCCGCGCGTGCTCTCATTTCTCCTCCTGACAGCCCGCCAGCAGTTTGCCCCAAGGAACAGGGATCACCAAGAAAACCAAATTCCCGATCCTGGGTGTACGCGCAATCGTATTCCGCATGGAAGTGCCCGACCGCTGATCACGCTCGCATATCAGCGTTGGCTTGAGATCGCTTTCCCGCTGTCGGACCCCGGCGGCGGCTGCGTGCGCTCTGGCAACGCGGACATCCGGCTGGCGGCCGATCTTGCCGCTGGCCTCACGCCGGCGACGACGGCAAGAGAAAGCGTATCGTTGAATTCATTGCAGCCCTGCCATAAAAGGCGCAAGTTCTCGATGGCCTGCAAGGTCTGACTGCAGCGTTAGGGGTATGCATTGACGTCGAGCAGGCCGATCCTGATCACCGGCGCAGCCGGCTTCATAGGTTTTCACCTTTGCCAGAGGCTGCTTGCCGAAGGCCGGCAGGTTGTCGGCCTCGATTCCATGAACGAGTATTACGACGTCACCTTGAAGCAGGCGCGGCTCGAGCGGCTGAAGGCTTTCCCAAACTTTCATTTCGAGCATGTCGATCTCGCCGACCGCGATGGCATCTCGGGGGTCTTTGCGTCGGTCGCGCCGCAGATCGTCGTCAACCTCGCCGCGCAGGCGGGCGTCCGCTACTCGCTGGTCAATCCGCATGTCTATGCGCAAAGCAATCTAAACGGCTTCCTCAACATCCTGGAAGGGTGCCGGCAGGCCTCGGTCGGCCATCTCGTCTATGCATCGTCAAGCTCGATCTATGGCGGCAGCACGCGCATGCCGTTCTCCGTGCATGATTCCGCCGACCATCCCCTCAGCCTCTATGCCGCCAGCAAGAAGGCAAACGAGCTGATGGCCCACACCTATAGCCATCTGTTCGGGCTGCCGACGACGGGCCTGCGCTTCTTCACCGTCTACGGTCCGTGGGGACGGCCCGACATGGCCTTGTTCATTTTCACCAAGGCCATCCTCGCCGGTCAGCCGATCGATGTCTTCAACCATGGCAACATGCAGCGGGATTTCACCTACATCGACGACATCGTCGAGGCAGTGGCCCGCGTCATGCAGCATCCCGCGACGCCCAATCCCGATTGGACAAGCGCTGCACCGGACCCCGCGACGAGCACCGCGCCATTCAGGATCCATAACATCGGCGACAGCTCGCCTGTCGAGCTCAGCCGGCTGATCGACGTTCTGGAAGACGCTCTCGGGCGCAAGGCAATCCGCAACCTGATGCCGCTGCAGCCGGGCGATGTGCCTGCGACCTATGCCGACGTCGCCTCACTCGAGGCGGTGATCGGCTTCAAGCCCAGGATCCCGATCGAGATCGGCGTTCCGCGCTTCGTGCAATGGTATCGGGATTTCTACCAGGTATGATTGCAGGTCAGAGCAATTCGAGGAAAAGTGTGGGCAGAGTTCGGCGCCTTCGCCGTAACCTTCCGTCTGGAACTGCGTCAAAAACAAAGGGATAGAGCGGCGACTATCCGAGCTCGCCGCTCGTTCAGTCGGCCCGGCGTGCCTGCCTGTCGATCCAAAGCGCGATCAGCGTGCAGGCGGCGCCCGAAAGCAGATAGGCGCCGGCGGCGATGAGGCCGAAATTGCCGGCCAGGAGCAGCGCCGCGAGCGGCGCGAAGCCGGCGCCGAACATCCAGGCCAGGTCCGATGTCACCGCCGAGCCGGTATAGCGGTGCTGGCGCGAGAAGCTCGATGCGACGACGCCTGAGGATTGCCCGAAGCTCAAGCCCAGCAGGATGAAGCCGAGCACCATGAACACCGTCTCGCCGACGGTGCCGCCGTTGAGAAGTTGTGGGGCAAAGCCGCTGAAGGCTGCGATGGCGACGGCGCCGCCGCCGAGCAGGGCGCGGCGTCCGACACGGTCGGCCAGCGGACCCGATGCAACGATCGCCGCGATGCCAAACAGCGCGCTCACCACTTCGATGACCAGGAAACGTTCCGGACCCTCATTGGTGAACAGGAACACCCAGGACAGCGGGAACACCGTCACCATATGGAACAGGGCGAAGCTCGCCAGCGGCGCGAAGGCGCCGACGACGACGTTGCGTCCTTCCGTCCGGACCATCTCCCTGATGCGCGTCGGCTGCAGGTCGCCGCTCTCGTAGAGTTTTGAGAATTCGGGCGTGACCACGATGCGCAGCCTGGCAAACAGCGCCACGACGTTGATGGCGAAGGCGACGAAGAAGGGATAACGCCAGCCCCAGGCGAAGAAGTCGTCGGCCGAGAGGTTGGCGACAAAGAAGGCAAATAGCGAGCTTGCCACGATGAGCCCGATCGGCGCGCCGAGCTGCGGGATCATCGCATAGATGCCGCGCCGGTTCTGCGGCGCATTCAGCGCCAGGAGGGAGGGCAATCCGTCCCATGTCCCGCCGAGCGCCAAGCCCTGCAGGAAGCGGGTGAGCGACAGCAGCCAGGCGGCGACCGTGCCGACGTCCTCATAGGAGGGCAGGAACGCCATGGCGACCGTCGAGGTGCCGAGCAGGAACAGCGCGATCGTCAGCTTGGCGCCGCGGCCATAGGCGCGGTCGATCGCCATGAACAGCACGGTGCCGAACGGGCGCGCGATGAAGGCCAGCGCGAAGATGGCGAAGGAGTAGAGCGTTCCGACCAGCGGGTCGTGGGTTGGGAACACAAGCTTGGGGAACACGATCACGGAAGCGATCGCATAGACGAAGAAATCGAAGAATTCCGACGTCCTGCCGATGATCACGCCGACCGCGATATCGCCAGCGCTGACCTGGCCGTGATGCGAGCCGATCAGCCTGCTGTCCGTTTCGGAAGTCGAAGTTTCAGCCATCGTTTCCGTCGTCACCAAACTCAACTTCGGAACGCGATTGTCGTCGTCCCGACGCTATGTTGTCGTCATCCAATTATGCGTGCACACTTTCGCGAAAGCCATACCGGCTGGGCATTGGACAAATTGTCCAATGTCGTCGCTGTGCCTGCGGCAGTAGCCGTTGGTCCATATCGCATCGCAACCTGCAGAGATCCTGCTGCAGGGCCATAGAGGGCAGCGTTTGATGAGACGATCCGGAGCCTTGCTTCTTTTTCCGCTCGCCGTGCTGCTGAGCGGCTGCGACCTGGTCGTGCTGGCGCCCGCGGGCGACGTGGCAGCGCAGCAGCGCGACCTGCTCGTCGTCTCGACCCTGCTGATGCTCATCATCATCCTGCCGGTCATGGCGCTGACCGTGCTGTTCGCCTGGCGCTACCGGCAATCCAGCACCACGGCGATCTACACGCCGGACTGGGACCATTCGACCAAGCTGGAGCTGGTGATCTGGGCTGCACCCCTGCTCGTCATCATCTGCCTCGGCGCGCTCACCTGGCTCGGCTCCCATCTGCTCGATCCCTACCGGCGCATCGACCGGATCGAACCAGGACAGCCGGTCACCCAGAACCACAAGCCGCTCAGGGTCGACGTCGTCGCGCTGGATTGGAAATGGCTCTTCATCTATCCGGATTACGGCATTGCCTCCGTCAACGAGCTGGCGGCGCCGGTCAACCAGCCGATCGATTTCCGCATCACCTCCTCGACGGTGATGAACTCCTTCTACATTCCGGCCCTTGCCGGACAGATCTACGCCATGCCCGCCATGGAGACGAAGCTGCACGCGGTCATCAACCGTCCGGGCACCTATTCCGGCTTTTCGGCCAACTACAGCGGCGCCGGCTTCTCCGGCATGCGCTTTGCGTTCCACGGGCTCTCCGATCAGGCGTTCGGTGAGTGGGTAACGCAGACCAAAGGTGCGCAGGCTACGCTCAGCCGCGAGACCTATCTCGAGCTCGAGCGTCCGAGCGAGAACGAGCCGGTCCGCCACTATGCCTCCGTCGATCCCGACCTCTATGGCGCGATCCTCAATCTGTGCGTCGAGCGCGGCAAGATGTGCATGAACGAGATGATGTCGATCGACGCCAAGGGCGGCCTTGGGCTGGCCGGCGTGCGCAACACCTTGCCGCTGCAATATGACAAGCTTGCCCGGCGCGGCGCGGTGTTCGGCAACGATCCGTCCTATGTCGCCAGCATCTGCACGGCGGAGGAAGCAGCCGCCGCCTCGCGCTCGGCCCGCGATGCCGGCGCGAAATACTGGCCAATGCGCGATCTTTCCCCGCTGCGCGGGGCAGGGCTGCTCAGTCCAGGGGCCGGCAGCCGCCGCGCCGATGCCGGGACCCCGTCGCTCGGCCTGCTGCGCTTCGAATTGTGAGGGATGCGGATGCCTGAGTCGCTGACCAAATTCATCTTCGGCCGCCTCACTCTGGAGTCGCTGCCGCTGCACGAGCCGATCGTCGTCGTCACCTTCATCGTCGTGGCGTTGGGCGGCCTCGCGGTGCTCGGCGCGGTCACCTATTTCAAGCTTTGGGGTTATCTGTGGCGCGAATGGTTCACCAGCGTCGACCACAAGAAGATCGGCATCATGTACATGGCGCTCGGCCTCGTCATGCTGCTGCGCGGCTTCTCCGACGCCATCATGATGCGCCTGCAGCAGGCCATCGCCTTCAACGGTTCCGAGGGTTACCTCAACGCTCATCACTACGACCAGATCTTCACCGCCCATGGCGTGATCATGATCTTCTTCGTGGCGATGCCTTTCGTCACCGGGCTGATGAACTTCGTCGTGCCGCTGCAGATCGGCGCGCGCGACGTCTCGTTCCCTTTCCTCAACAATTTCAGCTTCTGGATGACGGTCGGCGGCGCGATCCTGGTCATGGCCTCGCTGTTCGTCGGCGAGTTCGCCCGCACCGGCTGGCTGGCCTATCCGCCGCTCTCCGGCATCAATTACAGTCCCGACGTCGGCGTCGATTACTACATCTGGGCGCTGCAGGTCGCCGGCGTCGGCACGACATTGTCCGGCATCAACCTGATCTGCACCATCATCAAGATGCGCGCCCCAGGCATGACCATGATGCGCATGCCCGTCTTCACCTGGACCTCGCTCTGCACCAACGTGCTGATCGTCGCGTCCTTCCCGGTGCTGACGGCGGTGCTGACGCTGCTTGCGCTCGACCGCTATGTCGGCACCAACTTCTTCACCAACGATTTCGGCGGCAATCCGATGATGTATGTGAACCTCATCTGGATATGGGGCCACCCGGAGGTCTACATCCTTATCCTGCCGCTGTTCGGCGTCTTCTCCGAGGTCACCTCGACCTTCTCCGGCAAGCGCCTGTTCGGCTACACCTCGATGGTCTACGCCACGATAGTCATCACCATCCTGTCCTATCTCGTCTGGCTGCACCACTTCTTCACCATGGGCTCCGGCGCCAGCGTCAATTCCTTCTTCGGCATCACCACGATGATCATCTCGATCCCGACCGGGGCGAAGATATTCAACTGGCTGTTCACCATGTATCGCGGCCGCATCCGCTTCGAATTGCCGATGATGTGGACGGTGGCCTTCATGCTCACCTTCGTCGTTGGCGGCATGACCGGCGTGCTGCTTGCCGTGCCTCCGGCCGACTTCGTGCTGCACAACAGCCTGTTCCTGATCGCGCATTTCCACAACGTCATCATCGGCGGCGTGCTGTTCGGCCTGTTCGCCGGCATCGCCTATTGGTGGCCCAAGGCCTTCGGCTTTAAGCTCGATCCGTTCTGGGGCAAGGTCTCGTTCTGGTGCTGGGTGCTCGGCTTCTGGTTCGCCTTCATGCCGCTCTACATCCTCGGCCTGATGGGCGTGACGCGCCGCATGCGCGTCTTCGACGATCCCTCGCTGCAGATCTGGTTCGTTATCGCCGCTTTCGGCGCGGTGCTGATCGCCTGCGGCATCGCCGCCTTCCTGGTCCAGATCTTCGTCTCCATCCGCAAGCGCGAAGCGCTGGCCGATCACACCGGCGACCCCTGGGACGGCCGCACCCTCGAATGGTCGACCTCCTCGCCGCCGCCGGCCTACAACTTCGCCTTCACGCCAGTTATTCGCGACAACGACGCCTGGTTCGACATGAAGAAGGCCGGCTACCGGCGCCCGCTGTCCGGGTTCAAACCGATCCACATGCCGAGCAACACCGGCACTGGCGTCGTCCTGGCGGTGTTCAGCGTCGCGCTCGGCTTCGGCCTGATCTGGTACATCTGGTGGCTGGCGGCGCTGAGCTTCGTCTGCCTCATCGCAACCGCGATCGGCCACACCTTCAACTACCACCGCGACTTCGACATCCCGGCTGCCGAGGTCACGCAAACCGAAGAGGCGAGGACGACGCTCCTCGCCGCACAGGAGGTTAGGGTTTGAGCATGGCATCGACCGCGATCATGGCCGGCGCGGAACCGGTCTTCCACCTGGAAGAAGAGCACGCGCACGCCGAAGGCGGCAGCACCATGCTCGGCTTCTGGCTCTACCTGATGAGCGACTGCCTGATCTTCGCGATGCTGTTCGCGGCCTATGGCGTGCTTGGCGGCAATTACGCGGCGGGTCCGGCGCCGAAGGATCTGTTCGATCTCGGTCTGGTGGCGGTCAACACCACCATGCTGCTCTTATCCTCGATCACCTATGGCTTTGCCATGCTGACCATGGACAAGGGCCGTGTCGGCGCGACGCAAGCCTGGCTCGTGGTGACCATGCTGTTCGGCCTGGCGTTCCTCTCCATCGAGCTATCCGAATTCGCGCACGTGATCCATGAAGGCGCGACGCCGCAGCGCAGCGCCTTCCTGTCGTCGTTCTTCACCCTGGTCGGCACGCATGGCCTGCACGTGACCTTCGGCATCGTCTGGATGGTGACGCTGATGGTGCAGGTCGCGAGACACGGCCTCATCGAGGCCAACCGCCGCCGGCTGATGTGCCTCTCGATGTTCTGGCACTTCCTCGACGTCGTCTGGATCGGCGTCTTCACCTTTGTCTATCTGATGGGGATGCTCAGATGAGCGCTCATGATCATGCCGATCGCGACCGTACCCATGGCGGCGCCGCGCACGGCTCGCTGAGGGGCTACCTGATCGGCTTCGTCCTGTCAGTGATCCTCACCGCCATCCCGTTCTGGATGATCATGACCGGCGCCATGGACAACAAACAGGCCGCGGCCATCATCATCATGGCCTTCGCGGTGGTGCAGATCGTGGTGCACATGGTCTTCTTCCTGCATATGAACCCCGCCTCGGAAGGTGGATGGTCGATGCTGGCGCTCATCTTCACGGTGGTTCTCGTCGTCATCGTGCTGAGCGGCTCGCTCTGGGTGATGTACCACCTCAACGCCAACATGATGCCCGGGCTCCACGAGATGCGGGAGATGCCATGAGCCCCATTTCGGGCGTGGGCGTGTGGCGCGCGGGGAGGACCAAAGCCGAGGCAAAGGACATGACCGGCTCTCATGCGGCCTCGAAGGGTTCCACGTCGCGATTCCTGGCTGTGGTGCTTGGGATTCTCGGCGTCCTGGTGTTTCTCGGACTCGGCGTCTGGCAGCTGGAAAGACGGGTCTGGAAGCTCGACCTGATCGCCCGCGTCGACCAGCGCATCCATGCTCCCGTCGTCGATGCGCCCGGCCCGCAGGACTGGAGCGGGTTGAGCGCACCGGACTACGAATATCGCCACGTGCGGTTGACCGGGCGCTTGCAGGGCGGCGCCAACACGCTGGTGCAGGCGGTGACCGAGCTTGGCGGCGGCTATTGGGTGCTGACGCCGATGCGCGACGACCGCGGTTTCACGGTCCTCGTCAACCGCGGCTTCATCCCGCAGGAGCGCAAGGTGGAGTTCGAGCGGGAGAATGCCGCGCTCGCCTCGCCGGCGACGGTTGACGGGCTGCTGCGCATCAGCGAGCCCGGCGGCGGTTTCCTGCGCAGCAACGATTCCGCGGCCGATCGCTGGTATTCGCGCGACGTCGCGGCAATCGCCAAGGCGCGCGGCCTGGCGGATGTCGCGCCCTATTTCATCGATGCCGAGGCATCCGGCGCTGCTGGCTGGCCGCGCGGCGGGCTCACCGTCGTCACCTTCCGCAACAGCCATCTCATCTATGCTTTGACCTGGTTTGCCCTTGCAGGGATGCTGGCGATGGCGCTTGCCAGACAGGTCCTCGCCGGCCGCCGGAACTGGGATGCAGCGTGATGAATATCGCGTGGCCCCATCGCGACAAGCCGTTCCTGACGCTTCTTCCAACTCGGCAGGGAGGCGCCGCGTCGGACGCCGACGTCACGAACAGGAAGAACCTGCTCCTGCTCATCCAGCTGCGCTGGCTGGCGGTGACGGGGCAGGTGCTGACCATCCTGGTCACGCAATACTGGTTCGCCATCCCGCTGCCGCTCGCCGAGATGGCGGGCGTGGTGCTTTTCCTCGTCGGCCTCAACATCTTCAGCCTGCTCGCCCTGCGCGGCAACCGCCGGATCTCCAACGCGCAGCTCTTCGTCGCGCTGATTTTCGACATGGCGGCGCTGACGACGCAGCTCTACCTGAGCGGCGGCGCCTCGAATCCGTTCGTGTCGCTCTATCTCCTGCAGATCACGCTCGGCGCCGCGCTGCTGGCGCCATGGTCGACCTGGCTCCTGGTGGTGGCGGCCTCGGCCTGCTTCGTCTTCCTCATCTTCGTCTTCCAGCCGATCGCACTCCCGCATCACGGCGGCAGCGACCTCCTGGCGCTGCATCTGCGAGGCATGTTCATCTGCTTCGTGCTCGCGGCCGGCCTGATCGTGATCTTCATGACGCGCATCAACCGCAACCTGCGCGAACGCGATGCCTATCTCGCCGACCTGCGCCAGCGTTCGGCCGAGGAAGATCACATCGTGCGCATGGGCCTGCTGGCCTCGGGTGCCGCGCATGAACTGGGCACACCGCTGTCGACAATAGCGGTCATCCTGTCCGACTGGCGCCAGATGCGCGGCGTCAAGCGCAACCGCGAACTTTCCGAGGACGTGGCCGAGATGCAGGCGCAGATCGAACGCTGCAAAGGCATCGTCACGGGCATTCTCATGTCCTCCGGCCAGGCGCGGGGCGAGGGCACCATCCGCACCACGATCCGCCGGTTCCTCGACGATCTCATCGAGGAATGGCGCGTCAGCCGCCAGCCTATCAAGCTGCATTACAGCAACGACTTCGAGCCGGACGAGCAGATCGTGTCCGACACGGCGCTGAAACAGGTGATCTTCAATGTGCTCGACAATGCGCAGGAAGCATCGCACGATTGGGTCGGCATCACCGCCGAGCGGCAGGATGAGAAGCTGGTGCTCTCCGTCACGGATCGCGGACCCGGTTTCGACAAGGATATTCTGGCAACGCTCGGCCAGCCCTATATGTCGAGCAAGGGGCGACCAGGCGGCGGCCTGGGCCTCTTCCTGGTGTTCAACGTGGTGCGCAAGCTTGGCGGCGACGTTTCGGCGCACAACATGGCTGAGGGCGCCCGTGTTACCCTTTCGCTGCCGCTGGCGGCGCTGACCTATGGAGACGATCGTGAAATCTGATCGATCCTTGTTCGTCATCGAGGACGACGCGACCTTTGCGCGCACGCTCAAACGCTCGTTTGAAAAGCGCGACTATGACGTCGTGGTCTGCCACGACCGCGAGGCGCTGCTGGTCGCGCTGGAAACGGCCGTTCCGGCCTACGCCGTCGTCGATCTCAAGCTCGGATCGGGATCGGGTCTCGAATGCGTCAAGCTTCTCAGCGCCCGCAATCCGTCGATGCGCATCGTCGTGCTGACGGGATTTGCCAGCATCGCCACGGCCGTCGAGGCGATCAAGCTCGGCGCGGGCCACTATCTGGCCAAGCCCGCCAACACCGATGACATCGAAGCCGCCTTCGGCCGCGCCGAGGGTGACGTTTCGGTACCGCTCACCAGCCGCCCCACCTCGATCAAGAACCTCGAATGGGAGCGCATCCACGAAACGCTGGTCGAGACCGGCTTCAACATCTCCGAAACCGCGCGCCGGCTCGGCCTGCACCGGCGCACGCTTGCCCGCAAGCTCGAGAAGCGCGTGGTGCAGTAGGGCGCCGCACCAAGATTATTCGCGAACGGCCACGGCCAGCACCGAGACGCAGTCGCCAGCCTTGACCAGACCCGGGAAATGACGCGCGGCGAGCAGCCCCGACATCCTTGTCCTGATCTCCTGCGGCGCCTGCCCGGTGCGCCCGACCGGATGGATGCGCGCGACAACCTGGCCATCCTTCACGGATTCGCCGAGATCGACCATCGTCTCGATCATGCCGTCATCCTCGGCGAAGGCGAAGCAATCGCCCGACGGCATGTCCAGCCACTGAGTTCTGCCCTTCTCGACCGCACCATCGACGATGCCGGCGTGGCGGAGCACGTTGAGGATGCCGCGCCGGGCGATCCGCACCGTCTCGGCGCGCGAAGTTCCGCCGCCGCCGAGCTCGGTGGTGACAAAGACCTTGCCCATCTCCTCGGCGGCCGTGTCATACATGCCGACCGCGTCGATCTCGGTCATGCGCATCGAGAACGGCGCGGAGAAAGCCTCGACCGCGGCGAAGGCCTTTTTCTCCTGCGCCTTGTCCGGCAGGGTATGCGCCGCGCAGAAGGGTACGAAGTCCAGCGTCTTGCCGCCGGAATGGAAGTCGAAGACGATGTCCGCGCGCGGCAGCAATTCACGCTGGAAATAGTCGGCGATCTTCTCCGTCACCGTGCCGTCCGGGCGCCCAGGGAAAGAGCGATTCATGTTGCCCTTGTCGATCGGCGAGGTGCGCGTGCCGGCCCGGAAGGCCGGATAGTTCATCGCCGGCACGATGATGACCGTGCCGGAGACATTTTTCGGATCGAGCGTGCGGGCGAGTTCGTAGAGCGCCAGCGGCCCCTCATATTCGTCGCCGTGATTGCCGCCGGTGAGCAGCGCCGTCGAGCCCTTGCCGTTACGCATGACGCAGACCGGGATCATCACCGATCCCCAGGCGGAATCGTCGCGGCTGTAGGGCAGGCGCAGGAAGCCGTGCTGGACGCCGTCGCGCTCGAAGTCGACGGTCGGCGTGATCGGCGCGGGACGCAAAGCGGACATCGGCTCAGTCCTTCACGAACAGCTTGCGCGGCACGTTGGCCAGGCATTCGACGCCGGTGTCGGTGATCAGGATCGACTCGGTGATCTCAAGCCCCATCGTCTCCAGCCACAGTCCAGTCATGAAATGGAAGGTCATGCCGGGCTTGAGCTCGGTGCGGTCGCCAGGGCGCAGGCTCATGGTGCGCTCGCCCCAGTCCGGCGGATAGGAGATGCCGATCGGGTAGCCCGTGCGGTTGTCCTTGACGATGCCGTATTTCTTCAACACGGCGAAGAAGGCGTTGGCGATATCTTCGCAGGTGTTGCCGGGCTTGGCGGCCGCGAGGCCGGCTTCCATGCCTTCCAGCGTCGCCTTCTCGGCGTCCAGGAAGGCCTGGGTCGGCTTGCCGAGAAACACGGTGCGCGACAGCGGACAATGATAGCGATTGTAGCAGCCGGCGATCTCGAAGAACGTGCCTTCATTCACCTTCATCGGCTTGTCGTCCCAGGTGAGATGCGGCGCCGAGGCGTCCGCCCCCGACGGCAAGAGCGGCACGATCGCCGGATAGTCGCCGCCGATGCCGGCGACGCCGCGCGTGCCGGCATCGTAGATCTCGGCGACCAAATCGCATTTGCGCATGCCGACCTCTATTTTGTCGACGATGCGCTGGTGCATCGCCTCGACGATACGGGCAGCGTTGCGCATATACTCGATCTCGGTCGGGCTTTTCACCGCGCGCTGCCAGTTCACCAGCGCTGTGGCATCGGCGAAGCGGGCGTTGGGCAGGTGCTTCTGCAGCGCCGCGAAGGCGGCGGCCGAAAACCAGTAATTGTCCATCTCGACGCCGATGCTGAGCTTGTCCCAGCCGCGCCCGGCCAGCACGCTGGCGAGGTAATCCATCGGATGCCGCTCGGTCGACTGCACATAATGGTCAGCGTAGCCAATGATGTTGTCATGCGCGAGATAAGCGGTGCGCTTGGCGCCGTTGGCGTCCTGGCCGCGGCCGTACCAGACCGGCTCGCCGGAAGGCGGCACGATGACGGCCTGATGCACATAGAACGACCACCCGTCATAGCCCGTCAGCCAGGCCATGTTGGAGGGATCGCTGACGATCAGCAGATCGACGCTTTTAGCCTCCATGGCTTTTCGTGTCTTGGCGAGGCGCTCCGCATATTCGCCGCGCGAGAATTTCAAATTTGGCTGCATTTTGTTGTCCTCGTTTGTTGGGCCTGGCGGCCAGCATCAACTTTCGAAATTGAGCCCGGCATTGGCGGCGCGCGCACGGTCGCGAGCCAAAGTGGCGATTGCGGTGTCCTGCACGCCGGTGCCGGTGAGGTCGGCGATGGTGATGTCGCTGGCCGAGCGCCGTCCGGGCTTGCTGCCGGCGATGATCTGGCCGAGCTCCGTGACCTCGGCGTCGGCGGCGAAGACCGCCGCCTCGACGGCGTGATGGAGCTCGCCCAGACGCCGCGTCTGCTTGGCGCTGTCGGCGACATAGAGATCGGCCATGCGCAGGATCGCCGGCGCGATCTCGTTCTTGTGCTCGGCGTCTGAGCCCATGGCGGTGATGTGCTGGCCGGCGGTGACGAAGCCTGCCTTGATCAGCGGTTCGGTCGAAGGCGTGGTGGTGACGATGATGTCAGCGCCCGCTGCCGCGTTCGCCGCATCCGGCTCGGCCCGCACGAGGATACCGAGCTTCTCGCGCAGGCGCGCGGCGGTGGCTTCAGCCTTGGCGGCGTCACGCGCCCAGATGCGCGCTTCCTCGATCGGTCTGACGAGACACAGCGCTTCCAACTGCAGGCCGGCCTGAAGGCCGGCGCCGAAGATCGCGGCGACGCTGGAGCCTTGGCGCGACAAATGCTTGGCCGCGACCGCGCCGGCGGCAGCCGTGCGGATATCGGTGAGATAGCCATTGTCGAGCAACAGCGCCTCGACCACGCCGGTCTTGGCCGAAAGCAACACCATCATGCCGCCGCCGCTCGGCAGGCCGAGCGTCGGGTTGTCGAAGAAACCGGAGCTTATCTTGACGGCGAAGCCGTCTATGCCGGGCACATAGGCGGACTTCACGTCGACCTCGCCGCGATGCTCGGGAATGTCGAGCCGCAGGATCGCTGGCATCGCCACCGGCAGGGTGGCCAAGGCGCGAAAAGCGTCCTCGATGCAGGCAACGGCGTCCAGATCAAGCGTCACGATCTTGCGCAGATCACTCTCGGTGAGAATGGTTATGCGGCTCATGCTGCGCGCTCCGCGATTGTCTCGCCGCAGACGATGCGGCGGTGCAGGTCCATGTCGATGTTCTTGCCGGAGAGGATGAGAACAGCGGGGCCGCTCACTTTGGCCTTGCCGGCAAGCAGCGCGCCTATGCCGACGGCCCCGGCGCCTTCGACAATCTCGCGCTCCTCTTCATACGCATGGCGGATGCCGGCCGCGATCTCCTCCTCCGAAAGCAGGACCGCGTCGTCGAGCAGTCCCCGGCACATGGCAAAGGTCAGCCGGTTGTCGAGCCCGATGCCGCCGCCGAGCGAATCCGCCAGTGTCGGCAGTTCCTCGACCTGCACCGGCCGGCCGGCGTCGAGGCTGGCCTTCATCGCAGCACCGCGCGCCATCGAGATGCCGATGACTTTGGTGCGCGGGCTCACGCCTTTGACCGCCGCCGCCACACCGGCCGCCAGCCCGCCGCCGGAGAGCGGCACCAGCACGCTTGCCGCGTTCGGAACCTGCTCCACGATTTCCAGCCCAAGCGTGCCTTGTCCGGCGACGATATCGGCATGGTCGAAGGGCGGCAGCATGACCAGCCCTTCTTCCGCCACCAGCCTGTCGACTTCCTGCTGGGCGTCGTCCTGGCTGTTGCCGACGATGCGGATATCCGCGCCGAGACGACGAATGGCGTCGAGCTTGTTTTCCGGCACCAGCCTCGACATGCAGATCACCGCGCGGATGCCTTCGAGCTTCGCCGCATGCGCCAGCGCGCGGCCGTGATTGCCGGTCGAGGCGGCGACGACGCCGCGCGATTTTTCTTCCGCGCTCAATGCTGCGATCGCATTGGAAGCGCCGCGCAGCTTGAACGCGCCGGTGGTCTGGTGATGCTCCAGCTTGAGATGAACAGGACGGCCCGCGCGCTCCGAGAGGCTTTGCGACAGCACCATGGGTGTCCGCTCGACCTTGCCGGCAATGCGTTCGCGCGCCGCGCGAATATGCTGAAGCTCAACAGTCATTTCGATCACGGGCACTCGTTCACTGGGCCAGCGGCTTCGTCCATAGCCGGCCGAACTCGGGCCGGGGCGTTTCGTTGCCGCACAGCCGCAGGCAATTCCAGGCGCTGGCCTGGTTGCTGGTGACGACTGGACGTCCGATCGCCTCTTCCATAGCTGGAACCGCGAGCGCGGCGCGCAGCGCGGTGCATGAGACGAACAGCGCATCGGCCTGCGGATAGATGATCTTGCGCGCCAGCTCGACCAGGGACGCCGGCGTGATGCGCGCCATCTCGCGGTCGTCCTCGAAGCCCAGGCAGGTGAAGCTCTGGATATCGAAGCCGTGCGCCGCGAAATAGGCGGCCATCGGCCGGCTGGTCTCGACGGTATAGGGAGTCAGGATGCTGACGCGCCTCACCCCGAACGCGTTCAGGCCGCGCACACCGGCCATCGGCGGGGTGACGACGGGCACGCCGGGCTTGGCTGCATGGATCGCCTGCTCGATCTCAGCGTCGCCGATCACCACCGACGCAGAGGTGCACGAGTAGCATATCGCATCGAGCGGCTCGTCCGGCAGGATGAGCGCCGCGCCCGCCGAAAGCGACGGCTGCATCTTGCGCAGGTTTTCCGGCGTCGTCGGATTGGCGTAGGGGATGCGCGCAACATAGACGCCGATCCGCTCGCTCGCCACCATGCGGCGGAAATCCACTTCGCTGGTGTGATCGGTCGCAAGCGCAATCAGGCCGACGCGCTTTTCCAGCGGACGCGAGTCCAAAGTGGGACGCGCCGTTTCGAGGCGGATCTCGGGCAATGCGTTCATGACTTTCATCTTTCGATCCTGCCGTAGCGATGCTCCAGCCAGCGCAACAGCACGACGGAGCAGAGGCTGATGACGAGAAAGAAGGCGCCGACCAGCGTCATCGGCTCGATGTAGCGGTAATAGGTGTTGGCGACGCTCTTGGCTTGGTTCATCAGTTCCAGCACGGTGATCGCCGACAGCAGCGGCGTCTCCTTGAACATGGCGATGAAATAGTTGGCCAACGCCGGGATCATCGGCGGGATCGCCTGCGGCAGGATGATATGCGTCCAGGTGTGGCGGCCGCCCAGATTGCAGGCCTTGGCAGCTTCCCACTGGCCGCGCGGCACATTGTCGATGCCGGCGCGGTAAACCTCGGCCGTGTAGGTGCCGTAATGCAGGCCGAGCCCGATGATGCCCGCCACCAGCGGCGGCAGCAGGATGCCGATGTCGGGCAGCACGTAGAAGATGAAATAGAGCTGCACCAGGAGCGGCGTGCCGCGGATGAACTCGGCGAACCAGCCGACGCTGCGCGCGACGATGCGGTTCTCCGAGCGCCGCGCCAGCGCGATCCCAAGCCCCACGATCGCCGCCAGGACCGAGCCGAGCACCGTCGCCAGGATGGTGATCTTCACCCCCTGGATAAGGGTCGGCATGATCTCCCAGACGAAGTTCCAATCCCAGTCCATTATTTGGCCCATTCCATCAGACGCGCACTCCGTCGAGGCCGCGCGCCATGCGGCGCTCCAGCGTGCGAATGCCCCAGGAGATAATCAGCGCCAGCGCGAAATAGATGACGAGAACGGAGAGGAAGGGCATCAGCGTGCTGCCGGTCTGCGAGCGCACCACCTGCGCCTGGAAAGTCAGGTCGGCGAGCGAGATAAGCGAGACGACCGAGGTTGCCTTGAGCAGCTCGATCGCGTTGTTGCCGAAGGTCGGCAGCATGACCAGCAGCGCCTGCGGCAGGATCACATGGCGCATGCCTTGCCAGCGGCCGAGATTGAGCGCCGTGCAGGCCTCGTATTGCTCGCGGCCGACCGACAGGATGGCGCCGCGCACGACTTCCGCCGCATAGGCGCCGACATTCAAGCCCAGCGCCAGCACGCCTGCCTGCAGCGGCGTCAGCGACAGGCCGGCGAAAGGTAGCACGAAATAGGCCCAGAACAACTGCACGAAGATCGAGGTGCCGCGGAAGAATTCGATGTACGTCGTCGCCAACGCGCGGATGATGAAGAAGCGCGACACGCGCCCCATGCCAGCCAGGAAGGCCATGATCAGCGCAAGCACCGACCCCATCAGCGTCAGCTCGATGGTGACAAGAGCTCCCTGCAATATCAGGCCGAGATAGCCGGACCACTGGGTCATTAGGTTGCGAATTTCCTAGCGTTTTGCGGTTGTGCGAGGCGGCTGCGACAAGTCCCTTCTCCCCGTTCACGGGGAGAAGATGCCGGTAGGCAGATGAGGGCGGAGCCAGCCTTGGCAGAATTTGGCGCCGCCCCTCATCCGTCACTTCGTGACACCTTCTCCCCGTTGAACGGGGAGAAGGCAAAGGCCGCGTCCTACTTCGCCGCGCAGAGCTTCTCGCGCGTCGTCGACATCGCCGCCTTGGCGGAGAAGCCGTAGGGCTCGATGATCTTGGCGAACTCGCCGGACTTCTTCATCTTGGCGAGCTCGACGTCATAGGCGTCGCGTAGTGCCTCGTCGCCTTTCTTGAAGGCCGCGCCATCGCAATAGACCGGCGCGCCCTGCACCGGCGCGATCACTTCGAGGTTCGGGTCGTTGGCCTTCTTCATCAGGTCGTTGATCGAGAGCACAGGCAACGAATAGGCGTCGATACGGCCGTCCTGCACCATCTTCAGGCCGCTCTGGCCGTCCGGCACGACGATGACGCGATCGCGCGGCACGCCGGCAGTGAGCGCCAGCTTCTCCTCGGTGCCGCCGCCCGGCGCACCGACCGTGGCGGAGCTGTCCTTGGCGATGTCCTCGTAGCTCTTGAAGCCCTTCGGATTGCCCTTCTTCACCAGCATCGCTTCGGCATCGCAAAGCACCGGCTCGGAATAGGCGACTGCCGCGCAGCGCTCCGGCTTCATAAACAGACCGGCGGTGACGACGTCGAAGCGGCCGGCCTGCAGGCCGGGGATCATCGCGCCGTATTCGGAGATGGAAGCGACGACGTCGTTGACGCCGAGACGCTTGAAGATCTCGCGCGCCACGTCGGGTGCCGCGCCCGAAACCTTGCCGTCGGCCGCGACCGCCGTATAGGGCGGCTCGTTGGCGATGGCGACGCGGGCGAAGCCTTGCTGCTTGAGCTGCTCCAGCTTGGCGTCATCCGCCGACCGCGCGCCGGGGGCGAGCAGCATCGCGGTGATCGCGAGGCCGGCGACGCCAGCCAGAATGCCAAGTTTCTTCATTGTTCCCAACTCCTTGTTTGTCTTCTTGGTTTGCCTGGTTCGGGCGGCCTTTGACCGCCCGTGGACGGCTTGCGCCGCCCGCTCGCATTGCGGTCAGACGCGATGTCCGGCCGCGATGATCTTCTTCAGGAAGCTCTGCGTTCTTTCCTGTTTGGGATGGCGGAAAATCTCATCGGGCTTGCCTTCCTCGACGATCCTGCCGCGGTCGAAGAACAGCACGCGGTCGGCGAAGTCGTGGGCGAAGCCCATCTCATGGGTGACCAGAAGCATCGTCATGTCGGTCTCGGCGGCGAGCTTGCGCATGACGTTGAGCACTTCCTCGACGAGCTCGGGGTCAAGCGCCGAGGTGACCTCGTCGAACAGCATGATCTTGGGCGACAGCGCCAACGCCCTGGCGATCGCCACGCGTTGCTTCTGGCCGCCGGAGAGCTGCGCCGGCATCGCCTTTGCCTTGTCCGCAAGTCCGACCATGTCGAGCAGTTCCATCGCCCGCTTCTCGGCGGCGGCGCGCGCGACGCCCTTGGTCAGCATCGGCGCCAGGGTCACATTGTCCATGACGCACTTGTGCGGGAAGAGATTGAACAGCTGGAAGACCATGCCGATTTTCTGGCGCATCCTGGCCAGGTGCCGCTCGTCGGCCGGCAGCAGCTGGCCGTTGCGCTCCATGTGGTAGAGCTGCTCGCCGTCGACCTGGATGTGCCCGCCGTCGATCTTCTCCAGCGTCATCAGGATGCGCAGGATCGTCGTCTTGCCGGAACCGGACGGGCCGATCAACGCCAGCTTCTCGCCAGGCATGACCTGCATCGACAGGCCGTCCAGCACCTTGAAGGCGCCGAAGCTCTTCGAAATCGCATCAACCTTGATGATGGGCGCGGGCAATCCATGTCCCCGTTCTGGAGAAGCCTATGTTCTTAACGATGCGAAACGTGCCAAATCATGTCAATTGGAAAAATAATATCATGACAATATTTCCGGCGCGGCACAATTTCAGGGCAATCTGAGCTTCCTTTGTGCATCAGATGGCGAGCAGGAGATGCTCCGGATCGCCGAGCAGCAGTTTGGCGACAACGCTCAGGCCCGCCCGCAGTTCCCCCTCGGTGGTCGATCCGAGGGAGATGCGCACGGCCGGATGCCAGGGCGTGTCGGCGATGCGGAACGAGGTGCCTGGCGCGATCGCCACCCCGCGCAGGCGCGCCTGCGCGACAAAGCTCTCCTCGGCCCGGTCGCCCGGCAGCTCGAGCCACAGATGCAGCCCGTCGCGATGACAGCGATAGTCGACACCCGTGAGCACTTCCGCGGCGATCTCCTGCCGGCGCCTCAGCGCGCCACGCTGCCAGTTGACCAATTCCATCGCTGTGCCGTCGGTCACCCAGCGCGTGGCGATCTCTGCAACCATCGGCGTCGCCATCCAGTTCGAGACGAGGTGGCGGTTGGCGACAGCCGCGACATAGCGGTCCGGTACCGCGAGATAGCCGATGCGCAGGCCTGGCACGACGATTTTGGTGAAGGAGGTGACGTAGAGCGTCCGTTCCGGCGCGAAGGCGGCGACCGCCGGCGGCCGGCCTTCGACCAGCGGCCCGAGCACGTCGTTCTCGATGATGGCGATGTCGTGCTTGCGTGCGACCGCCGCGATCTGCTCGCGCCTTGTGGCGTCCATCAGCGTCGCCGTCGGGTTGATTACCGACGGCTGCACGAACACAGCGCGAATGTCCGAGAGGCGGCAGGCCTCGTCGAGCGCTTCGGGGACCAGCCCGTTGCCGTCGATCGGCAGGCCTTCGAGATTGAAGCCGAGATAGCGGGCGAGCGGGATCAGCGTGTGGTGGCCGATCGCCTCGGTGGCGACCGTCGAGCCGGGCGGCGCGACGCTCATCAGCGCCACCGTCATGCCGGCAGTGGCGCCGTTGGTCAGGCTGATGTTCTGCGGCGAGGCTTCAAGGCCGCAAAGTTTCAGCCATTCGATCGCGACCGCGCGGTGGCGCGGGAAAACCATGTTCGGCCGGAACGATAGCGCCGAGCTCGACGGCAGGTTCTCGGCCAGCCAGCCCAGCGCCTGCTTTAGTTTCTCCAAATGCATCGGCTCGCAGACCGGCTTCAGGATCGAGAGGTCGATGACCTCGCCCAGCCGTTCCGGGATGTAGGGCGGCTCGGGCTCGCGGCGCTGCGTCTGCACGAAACTACCGCGGCCGACCTCGCCGGAAATCAGTCCCCGGCGGATCAACTCCTCATAGGCGCGGCTGACGGTCTGCACCGAAAGCTTCAGATCGTCTGCCAGCCGGCGGTGCGTCGGCAGCCGCGTGCCGTTGGCCAGACGCCCGTCATGGATGGCGCGCGCGAACTGGTCGGCCAGCGAGAGATAGGCCGGCCGGCGGATGAGAGCAGGATCTGGCTGCCAAAATGTCATGACTTATTAGAGATCGAAATCAGTGCAATTGACAATCGAAATAATGCATCGTCATGGTGTCCGCAACGAAAGGCGGACCCGCATGGCGGCAGCGAAACTCGACCCGATCGACCTCAGGATTCTCGATGCCATCCAGCGCGACGGGCGTATCACCAAGCTCGCGCTGGCCGAGAAGGTCGGCCTGTCGCCAACGCCGTGCTGGATGCGGCTGCGCAAGCTGGAGAAGGCCGGCATCGTCTCCGGCTATCACGCCGCGATCGCCATGCGTGTCATCGCGCCGGTGGCGACGGTGCTGATGGAGGTCACCCTGGCCAATCATCGCCAGGCTGACTTCGACCGCTTCGAGCGGGTGGTGCGCGATATCCCGGAGATCGTCGCCTGCTGGTCGGTGGGCGGCGGCGTCGACTACGTACTGAAAGTGATGGCGCGCGACATCGACGCCTATCAGCGGCTGGTCGACGGCCTGCTTGAGCGCGAGATCGGCATCGACCGCTACTTCACCTACATCGTCACCAAGACGGTCAAGGACGAGACCGTGCTGCCGGTGGCCGATCTGCTGCCGGAATAAGGGCGAGTCGATCCCACGATCAGCGTGGAGATTAGCCGAAACGTCCGCTACTTCGTCATCCACGGGCGGAGCAAGGAGCGAAGCGACGCGGCGCAGACCCGAGGATCCATTCCGTAAGGCCAAGGCGTTGCAACGGTGCAGAATTCTGCTCCGCTGCGCCCTTCGATCAAGGTCACGGAATGGATCCTCGGGTCTACGCGTCCGCTTCGCTTCCGCTCCGCCCATGGATGACCAAGTTGTGGGAGGCGGCCAATTTCACCGGTTGGTGGCATCCGGCGGCTGGTAAGCTAGAGAGATTGACCTGCTCTCCCGGACAAATAGAGACAATCTCTCTACATCGGACCGCCGAAACAGCCTCTTTGTCCCGATTGCACGACTAGTCTCTCCATATCGCCTCGGCACCGGGAGACCCGACTGATGTCCGCACATTTTGCCCGTACCAACCACCATGACGCGCTCGACCGCCTCGCCGATCGCCGGCTGCTGCGCGCGCTCGCCTATGTCGATGGCCATTGGACCGCGAGCGAAGCGGCGGCAAGCTTTGAGGTTACCGATCCGGCCACCGGCGCTACCGTCGCCTTCGTAGCCGCGCTCGATGCCGCCCAGACGACAAAGGCGATCAATGCGGCGTCGCGCGCGTTTTCCGCCTGGCGCTCGGCGCTGCCGCAGGAGCGCTCGAAAATCCTGCGAAAATGGTTCGATCTGATCATCGCCGCCAAGGACGATCTGGCGCTGCTGATGACGCTCGAGCAGGGCAAGCCGTTGAAGGAATCGCTTGGCGAGATCGACTACGCCGCGTCCTTTATCGAGTGGTATGCCGAGGAAGCGAAACGCCTCAACGCCGAAAGCGTCACCAGCCATCTGCCGAATGCCGAGATGTCGGTGCGCCGCGAGCCGCTCGGCGTCGTCGGGGTCGTCACGCCCTGGAATTTTCCGTCGGCCATGCTCACCCGCAAGGCGGCCGCGGCGCTCGCCGCCGGCTGCACGGTTGTGGCGCATCCGTCCTCGGAGACCCCGCTGTCGGCCCTGGCGCTGGCGGAACTCGGCGAGCGTGCCGGGCTGCCGGCAGGCGTCTTCAACGTCGTCACCGGCGATGCGCGCACGATTGTCGGCGCGATGTGCGCCGATGCGCGGGTCCGCGCCATGAGCTTCACCGGCTCGACCGAGGTCGGCCGGCTGATCGCCGCGCAGAGCGCTGCGACGATGAAACGACTGGTGATGGAACTCGGCGGCCACGCGCCGCTGATCGTCTTCGACGACGCCGACATCGATAAGGCCGTGGCGATCGCGCTCGATGCCAAATTCGCCACCTCCGGCCAGGATTGCCTCGCCGCCAACCGCATCTATGTGCAGCGGCCGATCTATGATCGCTTCTGCGCTGCTTTCGCCCGCCGCATCGAGCAGCTCCGCACCGGCAATGGCTTATCGGCAGACGCCGATATCGGACCGCTGATGCATGAGCGCGCGGTCAAGAAGGTCGAGGAGCAAGTCGCCGATGCGCTCACCCACGGTGCACGCTGCCTGACCGGCGGTAAGCGTCACGCGGCCGGGCCGCTGTTCTACCAGCCGACGCTGCTCGCCGATGTGCCGGACGAAGCGCTGATCATGCGCGAAGAAACCTTCGGCCCTGTCGCGGCTGTGACGCCATTCGACGACGAGGCGGAAGTCGTCGCCCGCGCCAATGCCACGGAATATGGCCTGGTCGCCTATGTCGTCACCGAAAACGGCGCGCGCCAGGCGCGCATGGGCCGCGCCTTGGAGTACGGCATGGTCGCCATAAACCGGGTCAAGATCACCGGCGCGCCGATCCCTTTCGGCGGCGTCAAGCAATCAGGCATCGGCCGCGAAGGCTCCCGCCACGGCCTCGAAGCTTTTACAGACCTCAAATACCTTTGCCTCGACGTAGCCTAAGCTACGCAGGCCTCATTCTCGTCAGGAGTCAAAAATGCTCGAACAGTCCAACGAACTCTCCGCTTGGGACCGCGACCACTTCTTCCATCCCTCGACGCATATGGGCACGCACGCGCGGGGTGAGTCGCCGGCCCGCATCATGGCCGGCGGCGAAGGCGTCACCGTCTGGGACAACACCGGCAAGAAGAGCATCGATGCCTTCGCCGGCCTCTATTGCGTCAATGTCGGTTACGGCCGCCAGAAGATCGCCGACGCCATCGCCGAGCAGGCGAAGAACCTCGCCTACTATCACGCCTATGTCGGGCATGGCACCGAGGCCTCGATCCGGCTCTCCAAGATGATCATCGACCGCGCGCCGAAGGGCATGAGCCGAGTCTATTTCGGTCTCTCCGGCTCGGATGCCAACGAGACCAACATCAAGCTGATCTGGTATTACAACAACGTTCTCGGCCGGCCGGAGAAGAAGAAGATCATCTCGCGCTGGCGCGGCTATCACGGCTCGGGCATCATGACTGGGTCGCTGACCGGGCTCGAGCTGTTCCACAACGCCTTCGACCTGCCGCGCGCTCCGATCCTGCACACCGAAGCACCGTATTATTTCCGCCGCGCCGACCGCTCGATGAGCGAGGAGCAGTTCTCGCAATATTGCGCCGACAAGCTGGAAGAGATGATCCTGGCCGAGGGCCCCGACACGGTCGCGGCCTTCATCGGCGAGCCGATCCTCGGCACCGGCGGCATCGTGCCGCCGCCGGCCGGATATTGGGCAAAGATCCAGGCCGTGCTCAACAAATACGACGTGCTGCTCGTCGCCGACGAGGTGGTGACCGGCTTTGGTCGTCTCGGCACCATGTTCGGTTCCGACCATTACGGCATCAAGCCCGACCTGATCACCATCGCCAAGGGCCTGACCTCGGCCTATGCGCCGCTTTCCGGCGTCATCGTCGCCGACAAGGTCTGGCAGGTGCTGGTCAATGGCTCGGACAAGCTCGGCTCGCTCGGCCATGGCTGGACCTATTCGGCGCACCCGATCTGCGTTGCCGCCGGTGTCGCCAATCTCGAGCTGATCGACGAGATGGACCTGGTGCGGAACGCCGGCGAGACCGGTGCTTACTTCCGCGCCGAGCTTGCCAGGGCCGTTGGCGGCCACCGGAATGTCGGCGAGGTGCGTGGCGATGGCATGCTGGCCGCAATCGAGTTCGTCAAGGACCGCGACGACCGCGTCTTCTTCGATCCGGCGCTGAAGGTCGGGCCGCAGATCGCCACCGCGCTCGCCGCCAGCGGCGTCATCGGCCGCGCCATGCCGCAGGGCGATATCCTCGGTTTCGCGCCGCCGCTCTGCCTGACGCGCGAGGAAGCCGACATCGTCGTCGCAAAGACCGCCGACGCGGTGAACAATGTATTGGCCAGCATCTGAGAAGTGACATCCGAGAAGCGACATGAATGCCATGACCAGAACTCTTCCCGCCACCATGGCCGCCGTGCAGCTTACGGGCCATGGCGGCCTTGAGAAGCTCGTCTACCGCACGGATGTGAAGGTGCCGGCACCTGCCGCCGGCGAGGTGCTGGTCAAGGTCAGCGCCTGCGGCATGAACAACACCGATGTCTGGGTGCGCCAGGGCGCCTATGGCACGGAGGAAGATGCCGGGGCGGTGTCGACGTGGCGCCGGCAAGGCAACACTCTGACCTTCCCGCGCATCCAGGGCACCGACACTGTTGGCACGATCGTCGCCGTCGGCGACGGCGTGTCCGCGGAGCGCATCGGCGAGCGCGTCATGGTCGATTTCTCGATCTATAATCGCGACGACGATTCGCTGGCCGACATCGACTATATGGGCCACGGCCGTGACGGCGGTTATGCCGAATACCAGGCGCTGCCGGCCGAGAACGCGCATGTCGTCGACACCGATCTGAGCGACGTCGAGCTAGCCACCTTCTGCTGCGCCTATCTCACCGGCGAGCAGATGCTGGAGCGGGCGGCGCTAAAAGCTGGCGAGCGTGTGTTGGTCACCGGCGCCTCCGGCGGTGTCGGCTCCGGCATCGTGCAACTGGCGAGGGCGCGGGGCGCCATCCCCTATGCCGTCGTCGGCAAGGGCAAGGAACAGGCCGTGCTCGACATCGGCGCCGAGAAGGTGATCACGCGCGGCGTGGCCGACCTGCTCACCGCCGTCAACGAAGCGACGAATGGCCAGCCCATCGATGTGGTGGCCGACCTCGTCGGCGGCGCCATCTTCAACGACCTCCTACGCATCCTGCGGCCCGAAGGCCGCTACACGACTGCCGGCGCGATCGCCGGGCCGGTCGTGCAGCTCGACCTCCGCACCATGTATCTGAAGCAGCTCCAACTCCACGGCTCGAGCCAAGGCACGCGCGCGGACTTCCGCCGTATCGTGCGCTACATCGAGGAAAAGAAGATCAAACCGCTGGTCGGCGGCGCGTACAAACTGTCGGACTTCCACCGCGCCCAGACCGACTTCATGGCCAAGGACTTCGTCGGCAAGCTGGTGGTGGTGCCGGACGCGATGTGGAGCGGCGCCTGACCCGGGAAAGAGGCCGGCTTGGGCTCGGCGGGTCGCCGTAGCCTTCCGTCCGGAATTGCGTAAAGCAAAGAGATAGGACGTTTTCGCCTTTTCCATGAAACGCCGTGGCGTCGCAGACACGCAGCGCTGCGCGGAGGCGTGGCTCGCCGATGGCGATCCTGCATCGACAGACGCCGATGCGCTTACCCAGGTCATTGCGGCGCCGGGGTCTCTGGGTTATTTTAGCAGCTGGTTGAATGCGCGATCTGCCTTGCCATCGCAGGCGCGTTCCTTGCCGTCTTGGCAGATTGTGAAGTCTTTAACAGACCGCGATGCCGCAAGCTGCGTTCTTGTGGCCGACGGGTGATAGCAGTTAGGGATTTTACCATGCTGCGATGCTGCGCGCTGATAGCAGCCTTGATCCTCGTGGGCCTCGCGACGGTGCAGGCGCACGCCGATCGAAGGGTTGCGCTTGTCATCGGCAATTCCGAATATCGCGAAATCCCTGCGCTGAAAAATCCGGACAAGGATGCCGACGACGTGTCGAGCACGTTCCGGCTGGCCGGCTTCGATGTGTTCGTCGCCAAAGATCTCACCAAGCTCCAGTTCGAGAAGGAATTTCGCAATTATCTCGCGGCGGCGGACGGCGCCGATTTGGCGGTCGTCTACTATTCGGGTCACGGCTTTCAGATCGGCGGCGAGAATTTCCTGATCCCGGTCGATGCGTCGCTCAAGGATGCGGCGGACATCGAGGTGCAGGCGGTCAAGCTCGACGACGTCCTGCAACAGTTGCGCGCCAAATCGAAGATCCAGGTGATCATCCTCGATGCCTGCCGCAACAACCCGTTCCCGCGCAAGGATTACTGGCTGCGCGACCAGTTGATCGCGGCCGGCGGCACCGGCCTCGCGCAGGTGAAAAGCTCGCTGAACACGCTGATCGCCTTCGCCACGGAACCCGGCGCCGTCGCCTATGACGGGTCCGGCGATCTCAGCCCGTTTTCATCCGCCTTCTCGCGCCGCGCGCTGGCGCCGAACCAGGAGATACGCTCGGTCATGGCGGCCGTCCGCCGCGATGTGGTCGAGGCCACCAAGGGCGCGCAGGTTCCCTGGGAAAATTCCTCGCTGATCGACGAGGTGGTGCTGATGCGCCGCGCCAGCCGGCCGGCTTTGCCGCCGGTGCTGGAAAAGACCGTACCGTCGGGCGTCGGTCCGGTCGCGCTCGACCTGCCGGTGCCGGTCGATGTCGATGGCGGCGCGGTCACTATCAGCATCGAAAGGCCGCCGGCGCTGGGGCGTCTGATCCTGGACGGCAAGCCGGTCGCGACGGGCGAGCCGATAGAGGGCAAGGATCTGCCGCGGCTCGCGATGGATGTGCCGAAGGGCGCCGACGCCGAGGACCAGGTCGATATGCTGGCCTATGCCGCGCATGACGAATGGGGCGGCGGATCGCAGGGCATACTGGTGTTCCGGGTCAAGAATGGCGAGGGTGCCGCGGGCAAGCAGCTTGTCGCCTCGCTCGAGTCGAAACAGAAGCAGCAGGTGGTGGAGCGCGGCATCCACATCGCCGGCGCCGCCGAGGCGATCGAGAACCGCGACGTCAAGATTCCGGTCGGTATCGGCCCGGTGCCGCTGAAGCTGGATTTCCCGACCAACGATCCGGCCGTAAGCGTGAAGCTTGCGAGCTATCCGGCAACCGGGACGCTGTCCCTGCCGGACCGGACCTTGTCGCCGCAATCGAGCCTGATGGCCGACGAGGTCGATAAACTGCGCTACGAACCGCAGATAGGCGCGGTCAAGCCATTGATAGTCGGCGTCGAAATCAGAGCTGACAACACATCGTCGAAGCCGGCGACGATGAAGCTGTCGCCAAGCGTCGATCCCTGCGACACGCAGGCAGGCGAACCCTTGGACCTGCAGGGCGTCGTTCCCGGCCTGTTGCCGAACGAGATCGGCGCCGGGGCGGTGGAGGCCTGCCGGGCGGCTGTGAAGGCCTATCCCGATGTCGCCCGCTTCCACTACGAACTCGGCCGCGCGCTGCTCGCCGCCGGCAAGGTCGAGGAGGCCAAGAAGGCGATCCAGAAGGCTGCCGACAAGGGACATGTCCGCGCCGTGTTCGAGCTCGGCTACCTCAACGCGACCGGCACGGGTATGCCCGCGAACCGCAAGCAGGCCAACACTTTCTACGCGGCGGCGTCCAATAAGGGCGACCCCTATGGAATGACTTCATGGGGCCGCGCCTTGTTCAACGGTTACGGTGTCGATCGCGACACCGGCAAGGGGCTTGACCTGCTGCTCAAGGCGGCGGCGATGGGTCATACCTATGCGATGAACGACCTTGCGGCGATCTTCACCGAAGGCCGCAACGGCGTGCCGGCCGATCCGGCTCGCGCCGTGGCCTTCCTCAAGGCCGGCGTCGAGCGGCAGGACATGTATTCGATGAACCTGCTTGGCCGCAATTATCTCTCCGGCACGGGGGTCGAGAAGGACCCCAAAACCGCGCTCACGCTGTTCCAGAAATCGATGGATCTCGGCCAGCCCTATGCCCCCGGCAGCCTTGCACGCATGTACAGGGACGGTGTCGGCGTGCAGCAGGATCTGGCAGAGGCGCAAAGGCTGTTCGAGCTGGCGACCGATCGCGGCGATCAGTCGGCCGCATATGATCGCGCGGCGCTGGAGATGCAAAGAGGCGACAAGGCCGACCAGGCGGTGGCCGCGCGCTATCTTGCTTTCGCGGCCGCGCTCGATCTTCGCAACGAGATTCCGGACGCAAAGGCGACGCTCGCGAAATTTGGAGCCAAGGCGAAGACAGCGGCTCTGAAACAGATGCGTGGGGAACTCAAATCCAAGATTTCGGCGGACGGCTCGTTGGACGATCAACTGGTCAAGACGGCCAGGGCGGTCTGGGAACAAGCCAATCCGCGCCGGGACCTGTTCTGATCAGCAAGGAGGCAATGTTGTGGGCTGGGCATCGAAACACGCAATCGTCGCAACAATCCTGTCCGGTGCTCTCGCAGTCGCGGGCTGCACGACCGTGACGCCCAGGGTCGAGCCGGCCCCGACGGAGAAGCATAGGACGAAGGCTGTTCGCACGACGACCGCGCCAAAAGTCGTCGAGCGCAAGAAGGTCACCGCCAAGAAACTGATCAAGCCCGTTCAGACCGAAACCGCGCCTGTCATTGCACCGATAGGCGGGGGAGGGGGCAGTGGCGGAGGCGGCGGAGGCGGTTGGGGATGAGGACTCGGGAGCTGCGGCCGAGTCGTTTATCAAGTCCGCCGTAACCGCTCGCCAAGCCGGGGCAAGTGCTCTATGCTCCGATCACATGCCGGTATCGAGATCGGGTTGTCCTGGCGGGGGCGTTCCATGTTCGAAGTCGTCGCATTCTGGCGAAAAATGCGAGCCAAGGCCGCGGCTTTTGGCTTGGTCGTAGTCGCGCTGCTGGTCTTCGGATCGCAGGCTGCGAGCGCCGCGCCGAACTGGACGCTCGATCCGTCCGCTTCGGTGCTCACCTACCAGTCGGTCAAGAAGAACACGATCGTCGAGACCAATAAGATCAGGAACATCACCGGCACGCTGAGTTCCGCCGGCGACGCCAGGATCAGCTTCGACCTCAATTCCGTCGATACGGGCGTCGACCTGCGCAACGTTCGCATGCGTTTCCTGTTTTTCGAGACATTCACCTATCCGACGGCCGAAGTGACTGCGAAGGTGGACCCAGCGGCGTTCGCCGATTTGCCTACCAAGCGCCGCGTGAAGACGACACTGCCGTTCCGCCTCAGCCTGCATGGCGTCGACAAGGATCTCGAGGCAAGCGTCGTCGTCACCATGATCAGCGACGCCCAGGTTTCCGTCGCTTCGGAAGCGCCCGTCGCGGTCCATGTCGAGGATTTCGGCCTCCTGCCCAACATCGACAAATTGCAGCAGGCGGCCAACGTGACCAACATCGTGCCCACGGCGTCGGTGTCCTTCGATTTCGTCTTCACCGCCGACGGCGCCAAGCCGGCCGCCGTGCAGACCGTTGCGGCCTCGACCGCCGAGGTCGGCCCCGTCGCCACCGATGCCGCGAAAGCCAATTTCAGCGACGAGGAATGCCTCAACCGGTTTGCCGTGCTCTCGCGCACCGGCGCCATCTATTTCCGCCAGGCGAGCGCGAGGCTCGACGCCAAGAGCCGCCCGCTGCTGGCGGAGGTCGAGGGCGTCGTCGGCAAATGCCCGGCCCTCAAGGTCGAAGTGTCCGGCTATACCGATTCCGACGGATCGCCCGAGGCGAACAAGGCGCTCTCCGAGCGGCGCGCCCAGGCGGTCGCCGATGCGCTTATCGCCGACGGCGTGCCGCGCAACCAGATAAGCTCGGCCGGTTATGGCGAGGACAAGCCGGTCGCCGCCAACGACACGCCCAAGAACAAGGCGCTCAACCGGCGGATCGAATTCTCCGCCAGCAAGCTCACCAACTGAGGTGACGGTGGGTCCTGGTCCGATCGCCTTTTGCGGTGGCCTGCTTCGCGCCGCGGGAGTTGTGGCGCTTGCCCTGATTCTGACGATGGCCGCCGCAAATGCCGAGCGGCGCGTCGCGCTCGTGCTCGGCAACTCGCAATATCAGCACGCGGCGCCGCTCGCCAATCCGGCGTGGGATGCGCAGGCCATGGCCGATCGGCTCAAGGACCTCGACTTCGAGGTGGTCTCCGGCTTCGACCTCACCAAGCAGCAGACACAGACTACGGTCGCGCAGTTTGCCAAGCAGGTGCGGGGCGCCGACATCGCGCTTTTCTTCTATGCCGGCCATGGCCTGCAGGTCTCCGGTAAGAATTATCTGCTTCCGGTCGACGCCGCGCTCGAGGACGAGACCTCGCTCGATTTCGAGGCCGTCTCGGTCGATTTCGTCCTGCGCCAGATGTCGCGCGAGACCAGCATAAGACTGGTTTTCCTGGACGCTTGCCGCGACAATCCGCTCGCCGACGTGCTGGCGAAGACCGCCGGCATCAAGGGCGCAAGCAGCGGCCTCGCTGAAATCCCGATCGAGAATGGCGGCGCCGGCACGCTGGTCGCCTTCGCCGCAAGTCCGAACCAGCTCGCCTATGACGGTTCGGGCGACCACTCGCCGTTCACCACGGCGCTGCTCCAGCATATCGGTGAAGCCAACGTCTCCATCACCGAAGCGATGAACAGGGTGACCAGCGATGTCTTCAAGGCCACTGCCGGCAAGCAGCGCCCCTGGATCAACGTCTCGCTGACCACCGAGGTCGTCCTGCACAGGATCGATCTCAATGCGCCGCTGATCGTCGGCGAGGCAGGTCCGCCGCAGGCCGAAGCGGGCTCCGGGACGCGCAACACCGGCGCGGCGTCCGGCCAGACCGACGAACAGCTTGCGCTCAATGCGCTGCGTGAAAGAATCCCGAAGTTGGGAACGGACGGGCCGATCTTTTTCGATCGCCCGGTCAAGTTCGGCGACCCGGCGATCGACGGCAAGAGCATAGCCCAACTGATCAAGGGACAACCGCTTTTCAGTCCGGTCGAAGGCCTCGACAAGTCGGTCTGGCAAGGCAAGCACTGCGACGGCTGCCACGAGTGGAACGAGACCCGCCTTTGCGAGCAGGCGAAGAATTTCGCTGCCAACGACGTCTCCGTGCTGCGCCTGCAGCATCCGCTCGGCACGCGCTTCAAGGTCGCTTTGGCCAGGTGGGCGCAAGGCGGCTGCAAATGACTGTGTGCGGTAGGCCCTAATACGCGTCGACCGATTGCCGCTGCGCCTCCATCTCCACCATCTGGATGCCCATATCGACGAAGGCCGAAAGCACGCCAAAGCGGTCCGCGGTCGAGACGCGCGCCAGCCCCGCCAGGATCCCGGCGTTGACGGCGTGGGCGGCGGGAAATCCAGTCGACAGCATATCGAAGGCCGGGTCGCGCCACGCCGCGGACAGAGCGATCCAAGCAGCCGGCGTCGTCGGCGACGGATCGACGGCGTCGCCCAGCGCCATTCGATGACGGGGATTGCCAGGCTCGCCGACCCAGTCATTGACGAGCGCCAGCAATTCGAGGTCCCTATCGGCAAGGAGTTCTGAGAGATGGCTCAGGCATTCATGCCCCCACCAGACCGCGGCGCGTTCCGGCAGGAGATAGGCACAGAACGTGACAGCCTCCTCCGGCACGCGCCCGGCGAGCAGGGCGCGGCAGAACTCGAGCGGGGATTGATTGGCGGGCGGCGATTTCATGTCCCGGGCGATCGCGGGACAGGCAAGAAAGAGATCCCTTGCGGTTCTGTATCCGAGTTCGTTGGCCATGGCTGCCAAACCCCGAGAGCCAGCTGATAACCACTCAAGCCTTTAGCCGAGAGCCGGTCAAGCCTTAGAGCCGGATGAACCCGTCTCTAAATCAAAGAACTAGAGCATGATGCCGCCCGAAACCGCTTCATATTTTTCGGCATCATGCTCTAGCTTTTAGCAGGTGGCGGCCATCGGCAACGTGCGCTTGTTCACAGACAATCGCTTCAAGATTTGATATGGTGCGCGCCAGCGAAACCCGCTCAAACAGGAGTGACGGTCATGCGGTGGGGCAGCTCAGCCTTGGCATTGGCGACCGTGCTTTTTTCAACGCACGTTTTTGCCGATCCGCTACAGAAATCGGAAGACATCGTGAAGTTCTTCGCTGGCCAGGGTAATCTTGGCGCGTCGCGGGGTATCTGCGTCGGCACCGAGGAAGAGTGCAAGAGCAAAGCCGACAAGAACGAGGCGCCCCAAAAGGGCAGCCTCGACATGATGATCAATTTCGCCCTGGATTCGGCCCAGCTCGACCAGACCGCCCGCACGGAGCTGGACGAGTTCGCCAAGGCGCTGAAGGACAATAGGCTGAGCACGTTCAGCTTCGTCGTCGAAGGCCACACCGACGCGACCGGTACGGATCGCTACAACCAGGACCTGTCGCAGCGAAGGGCGCAATCGGTGGCGGCCTTCCTGACAGCGAACGGCGTTCAATCGACCCGCCTCGAGCCGATAGGCCTGGGCAAGTCGCATCCGCGCGTCGCCAATCCCTACGATCCGGTCAACCGCCGGGTGGAAATGCGGATCAGGACGCAATAGGGCGGTCGGCGCCGATCAGCTCTTAGCGAACTGCCGATGGGCGACTGCCGACAGGCAGGGCTCGCATTCTCGATCAGTTCTAAAGCATGACCCGAAAAGTGGGAGCCGGTTTTCGGGACCATGGCTTAGAGGAAGCAATTTACCACTCGTTTACGATATTAGCGCAGCCTGATATTCGGCCATGCCGGTACAGCGTACATGCCCAAAGAGCCCCAGCGCCGATCCCCCTCAGCGCTGGGGTTTTTTACGCATGATCCATTCGACCACGTTGGGATCGACGTAATCGTCCCCGGTCATGATGCGAACCAGCTTCGTCGCGCGCGGTCGCCATTGATCTTCAGGAATCTCATCCTCATCGACCCAGCGCCTGAACGCTTCGCGCATGACGTCGAATTCGAAGCACGAACCGTTTTCGTTGGATTGCTTTTTGACCATGGCCGGCAACGTCGAATCCTCTCAAATGTTCCAGCTCACCGCGCGTCGAAATCGTGCCTTAGCCAAAAGACCACGGTCAGCCGGGTCCCGGCGTATTCTGGATCGAACCTATCAGCGCGGCGATCGCCTGCTTGTATTTTTCGAATTCGGGAGACGTCTGCCGGATTTCGGTCGTGGTCGTCGCCGGCTGGCCTTGGTCGGTCACCACGCGCGGCACCTTCTGCCCCATTTTCCGCTCGGCCCAGTCCACGACATAACTGGCGGTCTTGCCGGTAAGGAACGGGTTGGCCTGGATGACGGCTGATCCCAGAACCGCGGTCAATTGCGACGAGCCCGGCGCCGCCAGCACCTGATGCGCCCCTTCCATGCCGAGGAAATGGCAAAGATAGAGGCGACCGGCGGTGATCTGGTGGCCGCGGGCGCGCAGATAGGCTTCGCCTTCGCGCGCCAGGTTGCGCACCATTTCGCGCGACAGCGTCGCGTCGTAGCGGAGCGCCAAAAGGTCGGCGGTCGAAAGCGAGCGGGCGAGATCGGGACGATAGGTGTTCATCATGCGGATCCAGGTCTTGGAGATGAACTGGCCGGCGCCGGTCGCCGACGAAAGCGGGTTCTTGGCACGGGCGCTGCCGCCGCTTTCGACGTGCACGATCCGGTCGGTCAGCGTCTCGACGGCGGAATCGCCTGAGCCGCCGGAGCTGACGGAAACGGCGGTGGCGACCGAAGTGACCGTGCCCAGCGGATCGATCGCCACGCCATTCTGATAGAGTTCGAAATGCAGATGCGGGCCGGTCGAAAGCCCTGTTGTGCCGATATAGCCGATGACGTCGCCGGCCTTCACCTTGGTGCCGACCCCGCTGGCGATGGCGAATTTCTGCATATGCGCATAACGCGTCTCGCGGCCGTTGGCATGCGTGATCTTCACCAGATTGCCGTAGCCGCCGCCATCGCCCTGAAAGGAGATCGCGCCGTCGAAGGCGGCCACGATCGGCGTACCGACCGGCGCCGCCCAGTCGACGCCCTTATGGATTCGAACCGTGCCGAGGATCGGATGCTTGCGCGGGCCGAAGGTCGAGGTCATCACTCCGGCGACCGGTGTGACCATGCCGTTGGTGACGGTCAGCGATCGCACCTGATCGTCGCCCGTCACGCAGGCATACTGGCCGTCGCTCTGCTGGAAGACGAAACAGTCGAGGCTCTTTTGCGCGCCTTGGACACCGACATAGAGCACCCGGCCGGAGATCTCGCCTTGGCCGCGCGGCGTCTGCGAATAGATCAGCACCAGGCGCTGGTCCTCGCTGGCAAAGGCGTCGAGGTCCTGCCCCCGCGACAGATACATGATCGCCTCGCCGATGACGCTGGTCGGCACCTTGTTGCGTGCTGCCGTCGAATAGATCGCGTCGAGCAGGCGGTACTGCCGCTTGGGCCCGCCCTGGTCGGAGGCGCCGGAATAGTTGAACAGATCCTCGCGGACCCAGGGGTCGACGCCCGACACGAAGGCGCCGGCCGCATTGCGCGTCAGCGTGCCGACATAGACATTCTTGGCGTAGATCGAGACCTGCATCAGCGACATCATCGTCGTCTCGCGGTTCGGCCGGAACCCGCGCATGGCCACCACAAAGCCGGGCTCCAGCCCGTCGCGGTTGAACAGCGTCTTCAGCGCCTCGCCCGCAAGCTTCGCGTCGTCGGCGGAGAAATGCGCGTCGAGTGCCACGCTGTCCAGGCTGCGGTCGTTGAGGATCTTCACGAAGGTATCCTCGGTCGCCTCGAAGCGCTGATATTCGCTGGCGACGGTCGCCACGGTCGTGTTGTTCTCGACCGCGGTCTTCTTGAAAGCCGGGAGCGCGGCTTCCCCCTGGTCGATGGTCTCGCCCCAGCCGGCCTCGGGGTCGTCGGCGTCGGCCTTGGGCGCCGGGCCGGCGTCGCTCTCGTCAGGCGCCGCCTGGAGGTCGTTCTCGAGGTCGCCCTGCTGATCGCCCTGTTGATCGTCTGGCGCCGCGGCCGGAGCGGGCGGTGCCGGTTGCGCGTCGTCGGGCGTCGCCGCCGAAGGCTTGGAAGCGGCCTGCCGCTGCGCCTGGAAGAAGGCGAAGTCCTCCTGCGTCGACGGGATCGTCGTCATGAACTTCTCGCTGGCGCTCAGCATTACGTCGGACAGCATCTCGATCTGCGGCGAAGCCCCGGAACTGTCGAGCTCAGCCGGGCGCGCGACGGTCTTGCCTTTCTTCGCGCTGTCGGCATCGGGCGCCAGCGTGATCCACATCGGATCGCCGGCGAGGTCGATGATCGCCGGCACATAGACCGAGGCATCGGGCGGCACGTCCTCCATGCCCTCGACGGGATGCAGCTCCTCGTCCTCGTCGCCGAACGACCAATAGTCCCTGGTTAGGTAGAAGCCGGTGACCAAAGCGACGACGGCGAGCGTTGCGGCCCCTGCAAGGATTCCGCGCCAGAGCTTGCGCCGGCGCTCGGCCAAGCGCGCCAGCTTCTTCTGCCTGAAGCTCGTGTCGATCGAGTGCGTCACGGGCTGCTTCCGGTCAGGAAGTAGGTCCAGCGCACCTGCTCCTGCGTATCGACCTCGACGAAGCGCGCCGCGATATGGCCGCGCTGCCAGCACTCTTCGATGCCACGGATCGAAAAGCGCCGCCGGTCGATGCACATCTCGGTCGATCCGTTGAGGATCGCGTGGCCGAAGACGTCCGTCGCGTAGAGGTAGATGTAGCGATTGGCCAGCTCCTCGCGGATGACGTTGACGCACTGGTTGGCGCCGATGGTCCACCAGCCGTCAGTCTGGTCGGCATTGTCGACTTTCTGTCCGACCGCGAGATTGACGACGTCGAGCGTCTGGTTGCAGACGGTGAATTCGGCATGCGCCTTGCCGGGCGAAAGGATCGAGAACAGCGCCGCGCCGAGCAGCGCCACAAGCGTCATGCGGCCCGGCAATCGGAGCCGGTTACGCTGCTTGCGTGGCGAGGGCTGGTGCAAATAACGCAGGCGGCGAAGGTCCATCGGCGTTCATGCTATCCGCCAAGCCGGAAATAGGTGGCCGTGGCGGAGAACTGCGATCCATCGGCCTCGATCTCCTCGAGGATCCTCGGCAAAAGCTCCGAGGCCGGCGTCGGTCTGGAGAACATGGCAGCCTGGATGTCCTTGGGGCCGGTGATCACCAGCATGATCTGCGGCACCGCCTTGCCGGCTGCTTTGTCCGCGGCAGCGAGACCGATCGGGATGTTGAAAGTCACCTTGTCGGTCTGCGGCACCATGCGGTCGTCGAGATTGAAGGCGATGCCCTTGTGGTCGATCAGCATGATGTTCGAGACAAGCCCGCCGCCCGTATACAGCGCGCCGCTGACCGGCGATCCGTCGGGGACCGATGTCCGGTCGAGGACAAGCTGTGGCTTTGCAGCCGAGCTTCGGTCGAGGAAGCGAAGGAAGGTGGGCACTCCGCACTGCGGCGGGGTGATCAGGCGCACGCTGATGTCCGGCTCGACATGGAACCTCGTCTGGAAATCGTTGAGCAATTGTTCGAACGGCTGCACCGCCGTTGCGTATCCCTCGATCGTCGGGGTGGCGCCAGGTCCGGAAGTGACGTTCGCGTAAAAACAGCTGCCGCCGCTGAAATCACGCACCCAGGAGCGCTGGTCGTTCCACTTGATCATGTCGTCTTCCGCTGAAGGAAGCGCCGGCTTCGGCACATTGATGGCAACGTCGGTGTTGTCGGGCTGCTTGGCCGCCGGTGTCTGCGCTTGCTGCGCTGGTTGTGCCGGCGCGATCGGCGTTTCCGGCTGACTAGGTGTTGGGGTCTGCGCCTTCGGCTCGGCCGGCGGAGGCGTCGGCTGCGTCGATGCCTGGCTTTGCGAAGCTGGAGGTGGGGAAGCCGCCGGCTTGGGCAACTTGGAAAGCATCTCCACGAGCTCTTTTACGCTCGGCTTGGCCGCCGGCGGACTTGCCTCCTGCGCCGGCTTGTTCTCAGCCGCCTGGCTCGGTTCCGGCGTCTTGGCTGCCGGCTTGCCTGCAGGCTGCGCCGGCTTGTGGCTTTCGGCGGCCGCTAGCGCGGGAGCTGGCGCAGGCTTCGGCGATTGCGCCGCCGGCGGTTGCGCCGGTTTGGTCTCGACCTGTGGGAGATGCGGTTGGCTGTTGGCCTCGCTCTCCGGCTGAGTGGCAGGCCGGGCCGGCCTCTCGACGGGCGTCTTGGCCTCCGCATCGGGTTGGACAGGCGGCTTCGCCGTCTCGATGGTGGCGGCGCCGTCAGGCTTCGGCGCCTGCGGCTGAGCCGCGGCCGGTGCCTGCGCCTGAGATTTCGGCGCCTCCGGTGGCTGCGCCTCGGCCACCGGCTTGGCGGCTTCGGCGACCGGCTTCGGCGTCAGTGGCTTGGGTGTTACCGTTGCCGGCGGGGGCGCCAGGACACCGCTGAAATAAACGCCGCCCCCAACCAGCACAGCGAGAGCCGCGACCCCTCCGGCGATGGCGGGCATGCGCGAAGTCTTTTTGGGTGCGGCCGGTGCGGGCGCACTGGCCGGGGCGGCTGCCGGCGCGGGCCGTGGCTCCGACAGATGTGCGGGACGCACATGCTCAACGAAGCGGGGCTCGCCGGGAGACGCCGGCGGCTGCGGTTTGGAATCCGGCAGCGCCGTCCAACCGGCGCGCGGCAGGCCGGAGCGTTCGCGTGCCCCAAACGACACCGGCGGCGGCAATGTCGCCTCGAGATCCTCGCCGCGCGAGGCCCTGGCAATCTCGGCCATGCTGGCCGGCCGGTCGCGCGGATCCGGCTGCAGCATGGCTTCGATCAGCTCGCGGAAATCGGGATCGATATCCGACAGGTCCGGCACCGCCCGGCGCTTTTCGATGACCTCATATTGCGACCCGCTCATGTCGAGCGGCTTTCCGCGCAGCGCTGCCGCCAGCACCAGGCCGAGGCTGTAGATGTCGGATTGCTCGCTGACCTCGCCGCCATAGAGGCCGAGCTGTTCGGGCGAGACGTAATTGTATTTGCCGGCGAACTTTCCGCCGATCAGCGTTTCGCCGCCGACGGTGGCCGACCGGGCGATGCCGAAATCGATGATCTTGGCGCGCTCCACCCGACCGCCGGGCAGGATGATGTTGTCCGGCGAGAGGTCGCGGTGCACCGCGCCTGCCTGGTGCACCGCGGCGAGCCCCGAGGCGAGGCGATGGCAAAGCCGGCGCACATCATCCCCCGGCATCGGCCCGCGGCGCATGACGTCGAACAGCGACTGGCCGTCCACGAACTCCATCGCAAGATAGGGACGGCCGATCCCCGGATCGATGGTGAAGACGTGGTAGCGCACCACCGCGTCATGCGACAGATGGTTGAGGATCGATGCTTCCTTGCGGAACAGCGACAGGATCGTCTGGTCGCGGGCGAATTCGGGCAGCACGATCTTGATCGCCACATGGTCGCCGGTCTGGATGTTGTGGCCGCGATAGACTTCGCCCATGCCGCCGGAGGCGATCCTCTCGTCGAGCTCGTAAATGCCGCTGAGCTGTGTGCCGACACCCGTATAGGTGACGTTCGTCGACAGCCGTGTCTTGTCGTCGTCGCTCATCCGGCCAGCCCCTCCGCCGCGGACCGATCCGAATGGATCGCGCCGCTTTGCCCGTCGCCGACCTTCACGAGCACGATGGTCACATTGTCGGTGCCGCCGCGGGCCAGCACGGTTTCCAAGAGGTTCTCGCATGCCGTCCGCGGCGTGGCGGATCTGACCGCGGCCTCGATCTCGGCGTCGCTGACATGCGCGGTCAATCCGTCGGTGCCCAGAACGAAGACATCGCCCGCCATCAGCTCGCCCTGCTGGAAATCGATCTCGAGCTGGTCGCTGACGCCGATCGCATGCGTGATCACGTTGCGGCGCGGCCAGACGCGCGCTTCCTCGGCGCTGATCATGCCGCGGTCGAGCAATTCCTGCACCTCGGTGTGATCCTTGGAAACCTGGAAGATCGAGCCGTTGCGGACGAGATAGATGCGGCTGTCGCCGGCCCACAGGCAGGCGAAGCGCCCATCCATGGCAAGCAGGGCCGCGAAAGTGGAGCCGATGGTGATGCCGCGCGAGCGCGAGATGTTGCGGATCTCGGCGTTGGCGCGGCTGAGCCTGTCCTCGAAGCGGGCACGAAGATCCGGCGCCGAGCTCGCAATTCCGATCGTCGCGAGATGGTCGACGATGCTGGCCGAGGCGACTTCGCCGGCCTCATGGCCGCCCATGCCGTCGGCCACCACCCACAGCCCTGTCTGCGGCTCGATGAGGTAATTGTCTTCATTGTGGTCGCGCACGCAGCCCTTGTGGCTCACGCCGAAGCTGTCGATGGGGAAGGCGACAGTGCTCAATTTGCCACCAAGCGCTCAGCAGGCGTCCTCTGTGACCAGCCATGGGCCGCGTGCCCAGGCCACTCTGCCACAAGCGTATGTATTAGAGTACCGAAATGAAGGCTGGGACCGACCATCTCAGAACGCCTTCGGACAGCTGAAGCCGGACAAGGCCGGCAGCAGCAACGGATTGGCGCCCGAGCCGGCCTGGATGGTGTAGGCGACATCGCGTCCGCCGATCACGAAGCGCGCTTCGGTGTTGGCGCCGTCGCCGGTGATGGTTGCTTTGTCGAAAAGCCGCTTCAATGCCCATGGTCCTTCAAATTTGAGCGCGGACTCCCGGCCGGGCATTTCCGGCACGAGGCTGAGGCTCGCCGATCCGGAAGCGGCGCCGCTCGGCCATGTCACGATGCTCGGCGCGTTGCCGGCCTGGGCGCTCTGGACCGTCTGCCCGTCGACGTCGAGCAAAGCGCTGTCGACTTCGCTGTTCAATGAGGTGGGCGTTATGGTGATCGACACCGAGGGCACCGAGCCACCGGAAGGGAAAAAGGCGCTGCGGATTTCCGCCGCCGACTGGAACGCCTTCAAGGTCGACTTGGCCAGGTCGCGGCTGGAACGGACGTCCTGCTTCCAAGTCCACTCCTGGCCGGTCATGTCGATCAGCGGCGCGAGGTTCTGCGCGAAGAACCGATCCATCAGCCCGCCAGGCGCGAACAGCTTGGTGAAATCCGCCATCGAGATCTCGTCCGTGCCGTCGCGTGTGAAGGGATAGCGGCCGTTGACTGCCTCCTCGCAGACGCGCGTCACCGTCTGGTCGAGGCTCTGGTTGAGATTGGCTACGGAGGCCTCGGCGACATTGCCTTCGAGCTCGTCCGCCGCCGCGTTGACCATGCGCGCCAGCGGCTTCGGCAGGCGCGAGACATTGGCCCTTAGCGTCGAGATCTGCAGTTGCAAATTGGCGTTGACGCGTTCGGTCTGCGTGGGGACATCGGCCGCGAGCTTCAGGCTCTGGAAGATGTCGTGGAAATTCTGGGTCAGCGCGTCGAGCGGCCGGCGCCCGGCGGCCCCGCCGACGAGCGCTTGGAACGAGCGGAACTGCGCCTCGACGTTCGCGCCGGCATTCTGCGCAAAGGCCGAGCTCGCGCCGGCGCGGCTCTGCGACTTGCCGCCGGCGATCTGCAGGCCGATGCGGGCCAGTCCCTTGGCCATGCTGGCGGGGTCCTGCTGCGCCGTGCCGATATCGCCGTCGGCGCCGCTGTCCTTCGTCAATGCGGTTTCATCGGCGATCGCGGTGAAGAGCTGGTCGAGCGGCGACTCCGGCGCGGCGAGGGCGGAGAGCGCCAGATATTGCGGTTTGTCCTTCAGCATCGCCTTGAGCTTCAGCTGGTCGAGCACGCCGTTCCAGGCTGCGGCGAATTCCTTGCCGTAGCGGTCGATGAGCTCGGGACCGAGCCTGGGCAGGTCCTGGTCGATGCCGCCCTGTTCCCCGCCGCCGCCGAGCACCCACTGGTCGTCGACGAGCATCTGCGCGATGCGCGAGAGCTGCGGCAGGAAGAAGCCATTGAACCCGGCGCGCGTGTAAAGGCCGGGGACCTGAAGATCGGCGAGCTCGCTGCCATCCGTGCGCTCGAACACCAGCTGCGCTTCCGGACCGGCTTTCGCGGCGATGGAGAAATCCTGCAGCTTTGCCGCGTAGACCGCTGACTTGATCTGCGCCGAGGCGCGGTCGGCGAGGCTCATGCGTCCGAGCGAGCGCTGTGCGGCCTCGACCAGCGGCTGGTTGAGCGCAAAGGTTGGATCGTAGGCGTCGTCAAGCGCAAGCATGGCGCGCAGATGCTTTTCGAGCTGCGCGCGGCCTTCGCGGTTGTTCTCGCCGGGGTAGCGGTTCTCTTCCCAGTCCTGCCTCATCCAGGAAACGATCAGCTCGTCGTCGACCTTCGGCGCCCTGCCGCCCAGCATCAGGTAGATCTTGAGCGGCTCGTAAAGCGCGATCGGATCGGCCATCCTGGCCTGGATCGTCCGCTCGGCCTGCACCAGCAGCCGCGAGCGGAAGGTCCGCTCCAGCGCCTGCCGGTAGGCCGTCTTCGAGGCCGACAGCAGCCGCTCGCGCTGACTGAGCCCGAACGTCTCCTCGATCGGCTTTCCCTGGTCGCTATTTTCGAAACCGGCCGGCAGGTTGCGCAGCTGGTCGAGCGGACCGATGACGTTTTCGAGGTCGACATCCGTCACCGTGGTGCTCTTGAGCAGGCTATCGGCGCTGTCGCGATAATGCGCCATGGCTTGGCGTGTGGAAGCGATCAGCGCCTTGTTGGCGAAGAAGCTGAGGCCAAGCATGCCGAGCGCCGCGAACGCCGCCAGCGCGATTGCGGCCAGGCCGCCGAACCTGGCGAGCCTGATGCGGCGTTCGGCCGCCCGATCGAAGGACACCCAGCCCGATTCCGGGAAGATCACATTGGCCAGCAGGTCGTGCAGGAAGAAGCTCTTGCCGGCGCCGGAAAGATGCGCCTGCGAGGCACTGCCGAAACTGCGGCCGATCGCGCCCAACACCTGGTCGAAGGGCGTTCCTTCCTGCGTGCCGGACGAGAAATAGAGCCCGCGCAGGCTGACATTGACCTGCGACCTCGATGTGTCGAACAGGCTGCCGACAAACTGCGTTATCCGGTTCTTCAGCGCCCCGAACTGGGCCGGGAAGCCGAACAGCGCGATCCGCGCCACCGGGTCGGGCTCTTCTTGCAAGCGATCGGCGACTTCTTCGGCGAGCCGCTTCCCCAGCTCGTCGAAGGCTGCGGGCGCCTCGCCGGCCATGTTTTTGGTGCGGTCGGCGGTCTGGAACGTCGCGCCCCATACCTTGCGCCTGCGCGCCTCGTCGAAATCGCCGAAATAATCCATGAAGCCGCAGATGAGATCGGCCTTGGTGAAGAGCAGATAGACCGGGAACTGGACCTTCAGCGTCTCGTGCAGCTCGCGCAGGCGGCTCCTGATCTCGGCGACATGCGCGTCGAGTTGCCGGTCGTCGAAGCCGATCAGGTCGGCAAGGCTGATGGCAAGGATCACGCCGTTGATCGGTTGCCTGGTGCGGTGCTTCTTGAGCAGTCCCAGGAAGGCGAGCCAGCTTGCCTTGTCGTGCTCACGGTCCGATTCCTGCGTCGTATAGCGGCCGGCCGTGTCGATCAGCACCGCCTCGTCGGTGAACCACCAGTCGCAGGATCGCGTGCCGCCGACGCCGGCCAGCGGCTGCGCGCTGCCGGAGCCGGCAAGCGGGAACTTCAGCCCGGAATTGACCAGCGCCGTCGTCTTGCCGGCGCCTGGCGGGCCGATGATGATGTACCAGGGAATATCATAGAGGAAATTGCGCTTGCCGCTCGTCCGCTTCAGCGTCGCGATGGCTTCGCTCATGCGCGCTTCAAGCACCTGTGAATCGTCGTTGCGCTCATCGCTGCGCACGATCGCCGTTTCGAGCGCCTTTTGCGCCTTGCGCCGCCGCCAGAAGCGGACCCCGTAGAACAGCGCAAGCACCGCAACGGTGACGCCGATGATGGTGGCCCTGAGCCACACAGGCCCAAGCGGGCGCGTATCGGCGAAGCGGATCAGCGGCCCGGTATACCAGACCGCCGCCGAGAAACCGGCAAGCGCGGCCAAGCTGAAGATCCGCAGCATCCAGCGCATCAGTTGCCGTTCTCCGCCGCCGCGCTCGTCTGCAGGGTCTCCTGTTTCGGGATCATAACGTCGACGCGGCGGTTCCTGGCGCGACCGTCCGCCGTGCCGTTGTCGGCGATCGGTTCATCCTCGCCCCTGCCGTCGGCGGTCAGCCGCGACGGGTCCTTCAATTGCTTGGCCAACATCGCCTGGACGGCCTTCGCCCGGGCGACGGAAAGATCGAAGTTCGATTTGAAAATGCTCGATTTCTTCGGCTTCACATTGTCGGTGTGGCCGATGATATTGATGGGCCCCGGTTCAGCATCGAGCGCCGTGGCGATGTCGGCGGCGACAGGCTGGAACTGCGGCTTCACCTCCGCCTGGCCGGGCGCAAACAAAAGCTGGTTGTTGATCTCGATGATGATGAACTCGCCCTTCTCGCCGACGCTCAGTCCGCCGCCGGCAACCTCCTTGGCAAGTGCGGCGCGGATGCGGTCGATCTGGATGGTGTCCGGAACCGCGGGCGGCGGCGGGCTGGCTAGCACCGGCTCAGTGGGCGCCGCCACGCTGGCGCGCTCGATGGTGACGGGCGTCGACGGGTTGAGCGCCAGCAATTCGCCGGCGGTCGCGTCGCCTTCGTCGGTGATCAGCACCCGCAGCCCGAAGAAGGCCACTGTCACCAGCGTCGCCGCGGCGGCCGCTGCCGCCCAGAGCGGCAGCCGCGCCCTTGGCTTCGGCAGCGCCGCCGCCATGCCTTGCCAGCGTGGCGAGACGTCGTCGTTGGCGCGCGGCTTGAGGTAGCGCAGCGTGTCGTAGACGTCGCGCCGGACGCGTTCGAGCATGTTTCGTTCGCTTGTCAGCCCCCGATACTGGCCTTGGAAGCCGAGCGACAGGCAGGCATGCATCAGTTCGAGCAGGTCGTAATGCGCTTCCGGCTGGGCGAGAATGTTGTTCAACGCTCCATAGAAGCCCGTGCCCGTCGGTTGGGTGTGGAAGAACCGCGCCGCCAGGCTGTGCTGAAGCCAGCTGTCCTTGTCCGGCCAAGGTAGATTGCCGACGAGGTCGTCGGCGGTTTCGCAAAGGGCGAATTTGGCGATGCGCGCGTCTTGCTCGGCTACGCCGGCTTTGACGATCGCGCGGTCGAAGGTCTCGATCGCATCGGCGATACGCTCCGCCAAGGGTGCGGCTTGCCGTTCGACCGGTATCAGCCGCAATTGGCCGAAGAGCATCAGCAGCGGCGCCGCCGCGGCAAGGATCGGATTTGTCGCGGCATATCGCACGCCCTCGGCGGCGGCGAGCAGGGCATCCTGCGGCAGCCCCGGCGTCGCATTGTCCACCGCTCCCGGGGCGGGCCCCTGAAACAGCACGGTTCCGGACGACCAGCCGGTTGGCATCTGTCGGCCGCCGCCGGGGTCGAACATTGTCGCCTCGCGGGCAGGCGATGGAGCAGGACGTGCGCCTTCCGGACCGGATCTCTCGGGAGCCGCAAGCGGCTTCTGCTTCGGCCGCGGCGCGCGGATGACGGTTCTATCCGCCGGCCTGGAAGGATCGTCCTTGGAACTCATCGGCGACGACCCGCCCTCGAATTGCAATGAGCAGGTTTTGGCCCGGGGCAACGCGTTCCAGCCTGAGCCTCGGCGGCGCACCGCATGGACAGGCTCATCTCGCCGAAACATGACATTGCTGCACACGCCCCAAGCCACGCCGCTTTGCCCGCCGGGCAAGCGTCCCTGGGCATTCTAGTCGCCCGGATACCCAATTGAAACGGCCCGCCGATTGAAATCAGAGAGCAAGATGCTCGAAGAGGCGGCTTCTTCTATGAGACCCGTCACATACGGCCGGCGCGGTCCGTGCCCGTGCGGCTATTTCTGCTTGTCGGCCTTGGCGTAGGCTTCGGCGAAATAGGCGAGGAAGACATCCAGCATGCCGTTCTCGTGCTTGTCTTCCATCGTCCGCCAGGTCGCGACAAGCGCATCCCAGGCCTGGCTCTTCCTGGACGAGAAGGACGCCGGCGGGATCTTTTTGGCGATCGCTTCCGGCGACAGGTCATCAAGCAGCCTGGACAGCGCGGCCTGCATGGCGGCGTAGGTCGCGATCTCATGGGTCTTCAGGTCGCGGAACGCATCCTCGACGCTGCGCCTGGCATCGAGATAGCCGGCCCTGCGCCTGGCGAACATGATCTCCAATATGTCGTCAGTGCCCGGCACGAATTTCAGCGGGTTGTTGTCCTCGGCGCCGATCATCGTGCGGTGCGAGCTCTTGGCGAGCACCTTTGCCGCCGCACGCGCCTTGAGCAGCAGGGATAGCTGCTCGACCGTCGTCCTCAGCACCGCGCCGATCTCGGCCGCGACATCGTGCGGGTCGCGCGACTGCAGCAATTCAGGCGCGATGCCCGCCGCCCTGGCGATCTCCCGCAGCATCGCGTCCGCTTCCGCCGGCCGATTGGCCGGGGCCGCCGGACCGGGCTGCGGGGCCGACGATCTGGAGACTGGCGCCGTCCCGGTCGGGCGCTGTTCCGCCGGACTGAAGAACGGCTCATGGCTGGGAACCGACGGGCCGCCGAGCGAGGGCGGCAGCTCGCGCTGCGTCGATCCCGTCCTGGTCTGCGGATGTCCGGTCGCGGCCCGTTCGTTTTCGATTGAAACGCCGACGACATAGCGGCCGATCAGCAGCCGGTCGCCCTGGGCCAGCCGATGCGGTCCGCTCATGCGCTGGCTGGACCCGTTGACGAAAGTGCCGTTGCGCGAGACATCGTAGAGCCAGAATGAACCCGCCTGATAGCGGACCTCACAGTGCCGGCCCGAAATGAACTTGTCCGGGTCCGACAGCGTCCAGTCGCAATTCTCGCGGCCGATCTCGAAGCTGCGGTCGCGGGCGGCATAGCTGGCGGCAGTGCCGCCCGGCAGCCTGTCGACATTGCTGATCTGGAGCGAGATGAACATCCGGAAGCGTCGCCCAACTTGGTCAACAAAATGCTTATTTTCCGCGCAGTTCCAGGCGGAAACGCCAACGCAGCTTTCCTGGAAATGCTCTGGCATTCTAGCAGCTTGCGAGCGCGGCGGGAGAGCTGCGTTTCACACCGGCGCACGGGGCGGTTTAGCCACGGCTGTTATTTGGCCGCCGCCAAACATGTGCTAGGCTGAAAGCGGTCCGGTGCGGTGGGCGTGAAAAGTTCCCGAACGTGATGCGGTTAACATAGCGGGGGCTTCAATCCATCATACTGGCGGCCGCGTCCAGGAGGGGCACGACCATGCCGAACGAACGCGCCACGGTTGTGCAGACGCCGGCGGGCGCCGACCTGACCTTCACCCATCTCATCGGCCGCGATGAGATCAGCCGCTGTTTTGCCTATACGGTTGGGTTCGTCTCGAAGAACCGCGACATCGACCCGTTGAAGATGCTGGGCGGCGTCGTTTCGGTCGAGGGCGAATCCGATCCGAAGCGCTGGTTCAGCGGCCTCGTGTCGGATTTCAAACTGACCCGCATCGAGGACCGGCTGGCCTTCTACGAGGCGACCGTCAGGCCATGGCCCTGGTTTCTCGGCAACACCACCGACTGCCGCATCTTCCAGAACATGACGGCGGTGGAGATCGTCGAGAAGATATTCTCGAAATACGGCATCGCCAAATTCGAGAAGCGGCTGCAGGGGTCCTATCCCCAGCGCGAATATTGCGTTCAGTACGACGAGAGCGATCTCGATTTCGTGCAGCGGCTGCTCGAGCACGAAGGCATCTTCTATTTCTTCGAGCATGACGAGGGCAAGCACACGCTCATCCTCTGCGATGCGATGAGCAAGCTGAAGCCGGCGCCCGGTTACGAGAAGGTGCTTTACAATTTCGAGGGCCAGGCCTCGCGGCGCGATGTCGAATACATCACCGAGTGGATTCCGGGCAGCGCGGTGCGCCCGGGCGCCTATGCCCATACGGATTATGATTTCGAGAAGCCCGGCGCCGATCTGATGGCGAAATCCGCCCAGCCCTTCGCCCATAAGGAGGCCTCGGGCGAGAACTACCGCCAGCCCGGCGCGCATCTCGATGTCGGGCGCGGCGACAAGATCGCCGGGATCCGCCGCGAGGAACTTCAGGCAGTGCATCAGCACAGCACGGCGGTGGGTACCGTGCGCGGTCTTTTTTCCGGCTGCAAGTTCACGCTTGAAAGCTTTCCGCGCGACGACCAGAACCAGGACTATCTGGTGGTCAGCGCCGAATATCGCCTGTTCGACCCGGGCTACCGGACGCAGAACGAGGCCCACAGCGAGAATTTCAAGGTGGTGCTCGGCGTTGCGCCCACCAAACTGCCCTACCGCCCGGCGCGCATCACTCCGCGGCCGATCATGCGCGGCCCGCAGACGGCGACCGTTGTCGGGCCTTCGGGCGAGGAGATCTTCACCGACAAATATGCGCGGGTGAAAGTGCAGTTCCACTGGGACCGGCTCGGCAAGAAGGACCAGAACTCTTCCTGTTTCGTGCGCGTCTCGCAGACCTGGGCCGGCAGCAACTGGGGCTTCATCCAGATCCCACGCATTGGCCAGGAGGTCATCGTCGATTTCATCGAAGGCGATCCGGACCTGCCGATCATCACCGGCCGCGTCTACAACGCCTCGCAGATGCCGCCCTATGGGCTGCCCGGCAACGCCACGCAATCCGGCTGGAAGTCGAATTCCTCGAAAGGCGGCGGCGGCTACAACGAGCTGATGTTCGAGGACAAGGCGGGCTCCGAGCTGGTCAACTTCCAGGCCCAGAAGGATCATCACCTGCTGATCAAGCACGACCGCAACAAAACGGTCCAGCACGACCAGTCCGACCGCATCGACCATGACGCCAAGCACTCCGTCGGCCACAACCTCGACGAGGACGTCGGCAACAACAAGACCGTCAAGATCGGCGTCGACCAGACCACCAACATTGGCAGCAACGACACCGAGACGGTGGGCAAGAACAGGTCGCTGACGGTGGGGGCGAATGAGACCATCCACGTCGTCGGCAACTCGACGGAAAACATCGACGCCAACCATTCGCAGACGGTGGGGCTAGTGCAGACGGTCACGGTGGGCGCGGCGCGTGTGGATACGGTGGGGGCGGCTGAAGCGCGAACTGTCGGCGCTTCGCAGACGAACACGATTGGGGCGACACGGTCGGTCACTGTGGGGTCGGCGCAGAGCCACCAAATTGGTGCCGACGACAGCTGGAACATCGCGTCAAATCAGGACGTGACGATCGGCGGCGGCCAAACCGTCAACATCGCCGGCGATCAGAAGTCGAAGATCGGCAAGGGAAGGCGTGCCGAAATCGCCGCCGACGACGGAACCAAGGTGGGGGGCGCCTACGAGTTGCGGATCGCCAAAGGGAGCATGGTTCAAATCGGCGAGGACGGAAAGATAAATGTCGGCAAGACATTCCTGATCGAGGCCGGCGATTCGATTGCCCTCAAATGCGGCTCCGCAGCGATTACGATGAAGAAAGACGGCACCATAACCATCGAAGGCAACGACATCTCCATCAAGGGCTCCGGCAAGATCAATGTTAAGGCCTCGAGCGACATCACGATGAAGGGGTCAGAGATAAAGCAGAACTGAGGGCTGGCCATGGCGGTGACAAAAGAACGGATTGATGGCGTTGTGATCGGCATTTTCCTGGGCTTCGGTGAGGATTCCCCCCTTGTGGTTTTCCCGGGCAATCCAAAGGAAACTGCCGTGTCGGCGCGAAGCCTCGCGGAATTGACCTCGGACATGATCGGCGCCGAGGTGGCACTGCTCTTCCAGGAGGGCGATCCAGGCCGGCCGCTGATTGTCGGGCGGATTGTTGACCCCGCGCATAAATCTGATGCGCCGCACGTGGTTCGGGACGGAGAACGTGTGAGGATCAACGCAAATGAGCGCATTGAACTTCGCTGCGGAAAGGCCACGATCATCATGGAAAAAGACGGACGCATCACGATCCGCGGCACCTACGTAACGAGCCATGCCAGCGCAACCAACCGTGTTCGTGGGGCATCGGTGAATCTCAACTGATGCCCAAGGTTGTCCTGCGCGAGATCGTGCGTCAGCACGCGGAAATGGCCGCGTTTCTTTGGACCGTCTATGACCATCATTTGCTGCATCCCGACGAGAATCCCGATATGGACGAGGAGCGGCTCGAGCGCCTTGTCGAAAGGCTGGATGCTCATCTCGATGGCCTCCGGACCGCCGGCGATGCCGGACGGGAAATTGCTGAGGCCCTCTATGCCGAGTATCCCGAAGCGGGAGAGATGTTCGTCTTGCGCATGCTGATCGACGGCGCGCCGAAACGCGTTGCCGACCTCGACCTTGCCAAGGTGCGAGCGTACCTGTCGCAGAACGGCCATCAGTCTGGTGAGACGTCCGTAGTGTGAACCTCGTCTGCGGAGGTAAAGAAATACTGCCCCCGCTGGGCAGTTTCAGATAAGTCGAAGGCCGTCATCGTAGACAAGAGTCAGCGTCTTCCATCTGCGGCCATCGAACCGCCACGCCGTGTCGATGCCGGCGACGTACAGGAACTCGCCATCCGTGCGGAGGTCTGAGGCAATGCCGGTGTCCTCGAATGGCAGAAGCGCGTTGGCCTTTTCGATGTTCAGCCCGGCCTCGTCGCCCCAATAGGCATTGCCATTGAAGGTTCGCACGGAGAGATAAGTCATGTCGGCGGTAGCGGTTATCTCGGTTATTTCGTCATTTGCAATTCGAAGGCAGACGCCGTCATCGCCGGCGACCCTGATCTTGCCGTCAGGCGCGACGTCGATACCGCGCAACTGATCGTGCCGGTGTGTTTCCAAGGACTGCCAGCCTGCACCCATCAGGCGGTGGAGAGTGCCCATCTCACCGCATGCATAGATGCCGTGCTTGCGGTGTCCATGAATATCCAAGTACTCGTTGGATCCGAGCGGCGTAATCGCCTGCCATCGCGGCCCAACGAGCCGGAAGGCCACGCCGTCCGTGCCAACCGTGATCGGCCCTCCGGCATCCTCTGCCCAGACCTGCCTGAGGCTTTTGTCGCTGACTTTGTCACGTGTCCAAGTCGTACCAGCGTATCGCCAGATCCAGGTGGTCGCCTCAAGTGCGAACAACTCGCCAGAAGGCGCGGCTGAGAGCGCCATCAGCCATTCAGACGTTACCAGGGCACCACGGGATTTCTTGGGGTCGAAATTCTCGACGACGAAAATCACCGAGACAGTGGTGACGTAGTCGGCATCGCTGAGCAGGAACAGGATGGCCACTTTGTTGCCGCTCAACGGCGCAACCTGCAGGCATTCGATGTCGGTGTCCGGATCGGTTGCGAATCCCTCGAGGTCTTCTTTGTCCATCTTCATTCGCTTCGTCCTTTCCGGCTAGCAGGAAACTTTCGAGGGGGCCACATCCGCGGCTGTCACAACGACGGATTCCCCACCCGCCGCCTTCCTGAGGCGCTTTTTGGCGACTTGAACAAGACGAGCCTGATCCTTCGCCTTAGGGCAAGTCCCGTGGCAGGCTTTCTTGTCCTTCACCTGTTTCTCGGACTTGTTCATGCTCTTCTTCAAGTATTCCATGTTCGCAGTCTTGAGGCATTCTGTGGCAGCGGCGTGCACGGCAGGCGGAATCTTGGGGTCGTCAAGGTTTTTCACCGTGCTGTTCACGCATTCGTCAGTAAAATCGCCCAGCTTGCCGGCAGAATTGTTGCTCAGCCAGTTGCGGGCATCCGCAGACTTTTTATTGTGCGGGGTTTTGCGCTTCTTGCCGACCACCTTTTTGCCGGGCGCGCCCGCAGCCTTGGCTTTTGCCGCTTCGCCCGCCATCCATTTCGCCTTCATGCAAATGCATGGCGCTTCTTTGTCGTCGTAGTCCTTGCAGCAGTCCAGAGTCAGGTCGCGCACACCTTCGGCCGTGAAGAACTGGACCTCAACGGTATGCTCCTTTTCATAGCCTTCCGGGCATTCCAGCTCCTTGTACGGCTTTATCTCGAGATCCGAGCATTTGAAGGTTGCCGGCGTGGCCGTAGCGACCTTCGGCATTGGAGGTCCGCCCGCGGTAGGGGAGGCGTGATCGTTCGATGAAATGTCGGTGAAACGGCTGATCGGCTCGCCATCCATCTTGACGTCGCCGGACCAGGCATGGGCGTATTCCTTGCCCGTATTGACCGAGGTGATGATGTTTTTCTTTGGCGCGCAGCCCGCCTCGTTGCCGCTACATCTGGTGTAGTAAGATTTGTTTTTCTGCGTGACAGTCTTTCCGCCGATCTTGACTGTGCCTGTTCCGTTGTCCGTGTCGCTGTCCATTCCAAACGTTGGATAGGGTACCGGGACGCCGGGCGGTGTTGCCGGAGTTTGTGGCGGGGTGAAGCAGACGTAAGGAAAGGCCGCGATGACCTGGTTAGCCTGCGCTTTGCAGGCAATCTCAAGACTATTGGCGTAGACGGTCATGCCCTTCTCCCGTAAGCGAACACCGCGGCGCCGCACGCACCTGCGTCGGAAGACGCCTCGATGAGGACCGGATTGCCGGCGGCATATCCTTTGCCGGCTGCGGTCCACGCCATGCCTACCATAAGCGGAACGGCTGCGGCACCGATGTTGCCCAGAGACTCCGCGGGCGACCATAGGTCCTGGAACTCATGGCGCCCCCGCAGCAGGCGGATCGAGGCCAGCGCGGTCTGCTTGAACCAGTATTGCTCGCCGATCAGGTCGGCGATGCGATAGCCGAGCCGGTTCATATCAATCCCGGTTTCGTGGAACGCCGCATCGTAGGCAGCCGTCATGCCATCGGCGCGCAACGGCAGATCTTGGTCGTTGTAAATAGAAGCCTCCTCGCGCGAAAGACCGAGGCCGAACAGCCGGAAACCGTTACCCTGCGGTCTCGAGCAGAGAATGGCCGCAGCGGCTTCGCCTGGAATGAAGCCGTTGGAATTATCCGCCGTAAGCAAGCGGCGCTTGCTGAGGTAGTGGGAAATTGTTGATCCGGTCAGATAGCTGTCGACGCCTGCAATCATGACATAGGGAGCTTCGCCAGATGCAAGCAGTCTGCGCGCTTGATCGAACGCTACGTGCCCGGAAGGACGTCCATAAGCCACGATGCGAGAACGCAGATGAGGTTCGATCTCGACGATTTCGCTGATCCGGCGGAGCAAGGCGAGATTGTCCCGGACCGGGCGGCCGGGGCGATCCTCCTCCGGTAGGCAGAGGATGAGCGCCGTCTGCCCTCGAGCTTGCGGATGATTTCCGAACGCTTCCGATATCGCCCCTGCTGCTAGGTGGGCCATTCGTTTTTCGCCGATCCAGTTGCGTGGCAGCGGCACCGGCGCACCCGTAAGCCAGCCCGCGGGTGAGCCCACGAAACGGGTTTCCTGGAAGCCATCGAGCCGAGCGCGCATCGCTGCGCAGGCTGAGGGCGCGTCAAGGCCAACGGCCGTCACCATACCAACCGAAACGATCTCGACCGGGGAGGTCATGCTTCCTCCTCCTCCGGCGCCGTGCCGTTGGCGCGGATATAGGTGCGGCCTGTCGCGCGCGCCTTCAGCATTGCCGGCGTGGGCGGACCGACCCAGCACTCGGAGAAATCGAGGATAGTCCGCTGGATTCGCTGTGAGACGCGCCAGACCAGCGAGAAGCGACGCCTTTCGGGGTCAAGGAGGACGGTGTCGGGAAAAATATCACCTTCGTAGGCCTTTTGGTTCCCCTTGAACAAGGTGATGGGCAATGCAGTCGACGGCAGCCGAAAGCTAACACGCCCATCGGGCGTGAGGTTCACAAGCGCAATCTCCTCGCCGCCATGCGGGTGATCGATCTGCTGGTCCTCAGGCGCCATCTGGAAATAGCGTTCGTCGAAGTCCGGCGGCAGGAACGGAAAAATGTTCTTCGTCCAGTTGTCGTCATAGGTGCCGCCATATTCGATGCGGCCAGGCCAGCCGCGGCCCATCGGCCCAAAGCTCATCGGCTTGTAGTCGCCGAAGGGCGAGCGGATTTCCTCGTTGACAGCTTGCGTGTTCGGTAGCCGCAGGCCTGGGATGAGACGCTGGTTCTTCGTTCGCGACCAGCCGGTGCCGACCGGGTTGTATTTGTAGCTGGCGGGCAGTTCGTCCTCCGGATCCAGGCGATCGATGCCGCCCCAGGCGACATCGTAAGAGATCGGCAGTTTCAAAAAGGGCTGCGGTGCTGTCGCGCTGAACACTGGCCCGATGGAGCGCCATTCGCGGTGGCCGACGACCTCGAAGAGCTTCGACCAGTTGCCGACTTTTATGCCGACCGGCACGCGCTCGGCCGGGCGGCCTCCCGGCGCATAGGCACAGCCATTGGCGATGACATCGCAGCGCGCCTTGCGGAAGGCGAAATCCGTCTCCCACAGCGTCGCCGAATAGCCCGGCGCGCCGGTGTGCGTGTCGGCCATCACCAGCGGCACCTGTTCTGCCGATTTCCGCACCAGCCCGCCGGGCGTCGTCGGAAAATCGAAAGTGCCCTTCACCACCACGACCAGCCACTCATGGCCGGCCTTGTCCATGCCCATGGTGAACTGGTGCGGATAGCCCATCTGGTTCCAGATCTGCATCAGCTGGTCTCCCAACTAGCCGCGAAAATCTGCTCCAGCACCGGCTGCGGCGCCTGCGGATCGACGTCGAAAATATCCGTATGCGCCGTCCATGCCACGAGGCCGTCGATGACATCGCCCTCACCCTCGACGGGCGGAATGGGCAGGTCCGCAAGCGCCGCGTCGAGTTCGTCGGGCGTCAGCTCGCCCCGTTGCGCGGCGAGGGCGGCATTCTCGATGCCGTCAAACCACCTATCCGCATAAGCCAGCTTCAGCGGCGCCTCCGAAATCCGGGCGACGACGCTGAGCGGGAACCGCCGGCCGACCCGGTCGGCGCTCTGCAGCACGATGCCCGCCGAGGCACCGAAGGAACCCGGGCCGGCCAGAAAACGCAGCGCCGTGTTCTGCGGCCAGGCTTCGAGCCCGAACAGCGGCACGATGTGCTGTGCCAGCCAGCGGTCCCACACGCGCACGAAATCGCCCGGCAGCCGGCGCGTCACGAAATCGCCGGCGGCGGGCATCTTGCCGTAGAAGCCGGGCAGGATCAGATCTGCGGCGGACATGTGAATTTCTTGAACATTTCGAGCGTGTAGGGGTTCTCGACGCTGGCCGCCTTGAGCTCGAAATCGGCCCACATCCCTTTGGTGCCGAGCCGCAGGCTGTAGACGTCGGTGAGCTTGGTCGCGTTGAAGCGGCCGCCCCGCAGCATCCTCAGCCATGCCCAGCTGCCGGTTTCGTTGAGCATCACCTCGGGCGAGCCGTCGACCGGCTGGAAGGCGAGCGAGATCACGCCGGTGCCGTCCTTGCCCGGCCACGTCATCGGCTGCGGCCTGGTTGCGTTGTTGTAATAGACGAGGTTCTGGCCATCGAGGTTGAGCGTCACCCGCGCCACGTTGGGCGACAGATCCTTGGGTTCCAGCGTGAAATTCATCACCGGTCCGGTGCCGCCGGGGAACAGATCGTCGCGAATGTGGCGCGCCTGCTCGAACGCCGCCAGCGCCGCCGGGTCGAGGCCGAAATCGGCGCGCCATTTCCATGGCTCGCTGGCGGTGTCGACATAGTTGATCAGATGGTCATTGGTGAAGGCGTCGATCAGCCCGGTCGGGCCGAACAGGCGCTGGAAGTCGCGCACATTGACGTCGACCGCGCTGTCGGGGCTGAACGGATAGCGGTTGTTGAGCGCCGCCTGGCAGAAGGGCAGGATGTCGGCGCGCCAAATGGCGTTGAGCTCATTGGTGACGGCCTTCTGCGACAGGCCGCTGGTGTCGCCGGCAATTCCGCCCAGCCAGTCGTTGATCGGCGAAGGAAGGATCTGCGCCTGCCTTGCGACCGCGCCCGTCAGTTCGGCCAGCCCGCCCTGTTTCTTGATGGCATCTTGCGGATCGGGGTTGGCGGTCACCGTCTGCAGCACGTTGGACAGCGCCGTCAGCGCCACGACGGCGGCGTCGAGCGCAGGCGGCTGGCCGTCGACCTGGGCGATCGTGCCCTTGAGCGGCTTGAAATGCTCGGCCACCAGGCTGCCGGTCATATCGACCTGATCGGCCGAGCCCGCGCGGGGCAGCAATTTCGCTCCCGTTTTCACCACCTTGCCCAATTTGCCGAGCTTGCTGAGCAGCTTCGAACCGGTCTTGGCGGCGCCGCTCTTGTCGTCGGCCGGCGCCTCGTCGGAACGGGTCAGGTCGGTCTCCTGCACCACCGCGGTGAGCAGGCGCTTCAGCGCGGAGTCGGCGCTGGAAAGATCCTTGAGGTTCTCGCTGGCGACGTTGAGGTCGGTCAGCGGCGCCAGCCGCATGTCACGCAGAAAACTGTCCCACTGCGCGATATAGTCGTCGTAATAGAGCTTCAGAATGTCTTCGGACAGCGCCGAGACCGACGTCTCCGAATTCTCCGAGCAGCCGCCGGCAAACACCGCGCGGTCGAGCGCCGCCTGTCCGGCGACATCCTCGACCCGGTCGAGGATCGCGTCGTGGAAGCCGGCATAGGTGTAGGGGCCCGGCACGCCGACGCGCAGCGTCTTGTCGGAGCGGCGCGCGAACACCTTGGCGCCGTTCGGTCCGGCGAAATTGGCCGGCACCCATTCCTTGACCGCCGCCACTTCGGGGTCGGCAAGCAACTGCTTGTAGGCGCGCTCCGGCAGCGAGATCGTGCACACCGTCTTCAGCGCCTCGGCGACCAGCTCCTTGTCCGGCGCGATGTAGCTGTCGTCAACGGCCATGCGGCGGATCGCGGCAAGCTGGTGCTCTTCGGCGTCCGCTGTCGGGAAGGGCGCGGCCGGCGCGAATTGCGGCAGGCTGTTCACCCACCAGTTCTGCACGAAATCGGTGTCCATCTGCGATAGGCCGGTCATCATCCGGTAGGTCTTCAGCGCGCCGAGCATGAAATCCGGATCGCGGATCTGCCGCCACATCGTGGCTTCCAGCAACGCGACCATATGCGGCTCCAGCACGTTGCGCAGCGCATGGTCGTAGGTATCGGCCTGCGCGCGTACCAGCTCGGCCGAGGCGGTCGGGCCGAGCAGATTGTGGACGGCATCCGGCGGTGCCGTGCGGGCCGTGGCCACCGCGTCCATCGCCGCCAGCGCGCCGTCCATGGTCGGCTGCTCAACCGCGGCCGGCATCGCGGCGACGTCCGTGAGCGGCGCCTGCAGCGCCTCGAATTGACCGGCCTGTTCGGCGATCGCATTGCGGTTGTCGAGATAGGACCAGGTGAACAGTCCGCCGGCGAGCAGGGCGGCGAGCGCACAGGCGGCGGCGGCTCCGCGCCAGATCCAGGCGCGGCGGCGCTGCGCCAGCGGATCGAATGTGCCGAGGCCGGCTTCCTTGAAGATCACCTCGGTCAGAAGGTTCCTGAGGAAGAAGCTGCGTTTCTCGACGCGCGCCGCCGGCATGGCGCGACGCGGCGGCAGCCCGAAGGATGAGGAAAGGGCGGCAGTCAGCCGGTCGATCGGCGCGCCTTCCTGCGTCGCCGAGGTCAGATAGAGGCCGCGCAGCCAGGCGGCTTCCTCGTAGCGGCTCTCGCCGAACATCGCCTCGACCAGCACCTGGATCGGCTCGGACAGGCTGGCAAGCTGCGCCGGGAAGCGGAAGATCTCGGCCCGCTGGCCAAGCTTGTCCTCGTCCTCCAGCCGCGGCACCAGCCGCCGCTCCAGTTCGGCGGCAAGCCTGGCGAGTTCCGTCTGGATCATGCCGGCATTGACGCGGGCATCGAGCGGGAAAGTGGTTCCCCACACTTGCTCGCGCGCCGTGGTCGACAAGCCGCCGAAGAACGCTTCGAACCCTTTGATCAGATCGGCCTTGGTCAGCATCAGATAGACGGGAAGGCGGATCTCCAGCCGGTCGTTCAGCTCCGCCAGCCGGCGGCGGATCTTTCTGCCATGCGCCTTGATCGCGTCGTCGCCCTCCGACAGCGTGTCGATCGACAGCGCGACGATCACCCCGTTGAGCGCGCGGCGGCCCCGATGCTTCTTCAGGAGGTCGAGGAAGCCCAGCCACTCCGCCGCGTCGACATCCGGCTGGCTTTCCTGCTGAACGTAGCGGCCCGCCGTGTCGATCAACACCGCGTTCTCGGAGAAGAACCAGTCGCAATTGCGCGTGCCGCCGACGCCTTGCAGGTCGTCCGTGAGGTCGATCGGGAAATTGAGGCCGGACTGGCGCAGCGCCGTGGTCTTGCCGGTGGCCGGCGGACCGACGATCACATACCAGGGCATCTCGCGCAGGAATTTTCTGCCGCCGAGCTTACGGCGCTTCAGTTCCGCCATCACCTCGCCGAATTTGGCGCCGACGGCCGCAACGCTTTCCTCGCCGGGCGTGAGCTGCTTTTCGGCGACCGGCGCCGCGATCTCGGCGACGAACATGCGGTTGGCGCGGATCGCGCGGCGCTGCGCGATGATCAGCCAGATCAACCACAGGATGATCAGCCCGGCGATGATGGCGATGCGCACATTGTCGGATTCGAACGGCGCGTAAGGGCCGACCTGCACGATCGGGCCGAACACCCAGATCAGCAGCGAAAGCAGCGCGATGCCGATCAGCGTCCAGAGAAAACGCGAGGTGATGACGGCCCAGAGGAAGCGCAGGATGAACATCTCAGAGCCTCTTCTCGACCAGAACCTCGACGCGCCGGTTGAGCGCGCGGCCCTCGCGCGTCGAGTTGTCGGCCACCGGATCGGTTTCGGCGCGCCCCTCGGAAGAGATGCTCTCCTGCGGCACGCCGGCTTGCACCAGAAGCTTGGCTATGGTTTCGGCGCGCGCTTCCGACAGACGCTGGTTGCTGGCCAGCGGGTTGGACTTTTGCAGGCGCACATTGTCGGTGTGGCCGACGACAGTGATTTTTCCGATCAGCTCCTTATTGTCCAGGATCACCTTGGCGATCGCTGCGATCAGCGGTTCGTATCCTTCCGTCAGCGTCGGCCGGGAGGACTGGAACAGCTCGGGATTGGAGGACTGGATGACCAGCTTGGCCAGCGAGACGCTCTCGGTGCCACTCAGCGCCCCCTTGAGGTTGTCCGGCGCTTCGGCCTTGAATTCCGGCAGCAGCGCGAAATCGACCGGTTGCGGCTCGGCCGCGGGTGCATCCTGCTTGGGCGCCGCGCGGGTGATGTCGCCGCGCGAGGCCGGCGGCAGCGTGCGCACCAGCGCGGAAAGCTCGACCGCCTGGCTGCTCAGGCCCATCGACAGGCCGATATAGGCTGCCGCGGCGACGACGATCGCGGCAAGCGCCATCACCCAGATCGGCACGATGAAGCGCTGCGGCTCGTCGGAGGCGATCACGCCTTTCCAGTTCGGCGACAGCGGCGCGTCTTCGGCGTCCGCATTGCGCAGGAAGCGCGCCGCCGCCACGCGCACGGCGTTGAGCGAACGGTCGCCGGCGCGGCCGGGCACGCGGTATTTGCCGCGGAAGCCGAGCGCCAGGCAGTAATATTGCAGCTCCAGCATTTCGCGGTCGCGGTTGGGATGCCGCTCCAGCTCGTCGAGGCGGGTGAAGAACTGGGTGCCGGCGTCGACATCGCCGCGCAGCATGACGACCAGCGGCTGGCGCGGCCAGGCGCTGGCGCCGCCCCACGGCGTGTTGAGCGCCAGATCGTCGAGCAGCGCCGCCACCGCCCATGCGGCCTGGTCGGCGCGCTCCAGCGATGAGCCCGCTGCCACCGCCGCGTCTCGGGCCCGCACCAACTCGTCGAGCAGGCGCGTGCGCATGAATTCCGGGTTCTCCGGCGCCAGCGCGCTTTCGAGTTCCGGCGCGAATTCGAGCAGCGGCGCGAAGATGTTGATCAGCGTGTTGGGATGGGCACGCGCCCGTTTGACCGGCGCGCCCGGTGCTAGCGGCGCCATCGGCCGGGGCGCGGCTCCGGTTAGGCGGATGCGGGTTCGCTCGCGATCCTCCGACAGTCCGAAAGGATCATCCCGGCTCATGGCCTCACCTGTTCACCGAATAGCAGTCGACCTGCGGCTCGCTCGGCAGCACACCGGAAACGCCGATGACGAAGCCGGGCGCGTCGAGCAGCGAAGCCCAATGCTCGCTCTTCTGGTCGAGCTCCAGGCACAGCCGGTCGCCGTCATACGGGATCTCGCGCGGCTGCGAATGCAGCGGTTTCAGCGGAATGCCCGGCAGGCGCGACTTCCACAATCCTTCGAACTGGTCGGCGGAGCCGACCGTCGCCTGGTTGACAAAGATCTTGCGCAGCGCGTCTTCCGAAAGCTCGGAGCCGACGCGGATGACGATGCGGCTGGCGACCAGCAGTTTCGGATTGTCGATGCGCACCTTCCACACATTGGTCGCGTGCCGCATGACCGGCAGCGCGCGCGACTTCGGCTCGATGTAGCGCAGGCTGAGGATGAGCGAACGCAAGGCGTCGGCCAGCGCCATATAGGCGGGACCCGGCGCCATGTGGTCGTAGGCCGGCAATTCGCCGAGCCGCCGCGAGCTCGAGCCGTAGGTGGCCATTTCGCCGGCGAGGCCGGCAAGCTCGAGATAGAGCTCGGCCGGATGGAAGACATCCTGCGCCAGCATATGCGCAAGGCGCGGCCGCGCGGCATTGGCGAGATGCAGCATCAAAAGGTCCTCGACGCTGCGGCCGGCGCCGCCCATCACCATCTTGCCATGCGCCTCGGCGATCTGGTCGAGGCCGGTGACGACCTCCTGCAGCAATTGCCGGTACCAGTGGACGGCGCCGGTGATCAGCGTCGGCGGCAGGAAGGCCTGGTCGAGCGAGACGCCGCCGTCGGCGCGCACGCCTTTGATGTCGGCGACCGGCAGCGCCGTATAGCCGCCAACCGATTTGCCGGGCGCCAGCAGCACCGCTTGCGGCCGCGCGATCTCGATCTCTTCCGGATCGGCGCCGCCCTGCACGGCATCGCGCACCGCAACGATCTTGCCGTGGTAGCGCGCGCCCGTCGACGCGGAATGCGCCGGATCGAAGCCGACGCCGCCGGGCGGCTCGAGCGGCAGCGCCACCAGCACCGGCCCGGCGCCGGTGTCGGCGGTGACCGGCAGCGGCTTCGGCGCGTCCATCAGCTCCGGGATGGAGAAGGGCGTGCCGTCCGGGAAGATGCCCCGGGCGGACACGATCGACACCTGGCCGGCATCGAGCAGCGACTGGTCGAGCGTCAGCTGCTGGAAGCCGAGCGTATGGAGCTGGCCGGCCTGCAAGGCGCCGCGCACCATCCCCTCGAAGAACCGGTCCTGCTGCTGGAAATGCTGGGTCCTCAAGAAGAGTCCCTCGGACCACAGCACCCTGTTTGCGTCGCTCATGCCACTGCTCTCTGCACTGCCTCGTCGTCAGTCTGCTAGGCGGAAATGCCGCCCTTGCCGAGGCTGACGTTGATGGTGAATTTCGACCCCGGCGATACCGACTTGGTCGTGCGCCAGTTGCGTCCGCCGGGCTCGCGGATCAGCGCGACGAAGCCGAGCGCCGTCGCGTTCGGTTCGACCGTGATGGTCTTGGCTGCCGTCTTGCCCGGAGCGACCGAGATTGCGTCCGATCCGATGAGGTCGGCGCCGAGCGCCGAGCCGGCATCGCCCTGCAGCGCGAAATAATCGGCCGAGTTGAACTTGCCTGTGCTGGCAAGCCGCATCACCAGCACGGTCACCGGCCTGTCGCCGCCGCCCGGTCCCGGATTCATGCCGGCGCCACCGGTCACGTTGACCGAGATGACCGATGGTTTCGGCGGGCCGCTCTGGCAAGCCGCAAGCAGCCCCGTCGCGCCGATGGCGACGATGAATTCACGTCTGTCGATCATGTCCCTACTCCTCTTCGTATGCGTCCCTGAAATCTGCGCCGATCTCGCCCAGGAAGCTCGATTCCGCGCTCTGGGCGATGTCGCGATGGCGTTTCTGGTAAAGCTCCCACAGCTTGGCATTGCGCCCGCCGGCAAGCAGATTGCCGATCGCCGAATTGGACTTGAGCTCTTCCTCGATCGCGGCCGGATCGAAGCGGTCGATCATGCGCCGCAGCGCCGCCTGTACGCCGCGCCAGGCGCGCACGTGATGCTGCGCGAGGTCCTTCACCGCGTCGCCGATCGCCGCCTCGCCGGACAAAAAGCCGGGACTGCGTTCCGCGATGATGGTGACGATGACATCCTCGACCGTCGGCAGGAATTTGAGCGGGTTGACCTCGGAGGCGCCGACCATGGTCTGGGCGACGCGCGCGCTGCCCTTCTCCTCGGCGCGCTTGCGCAAGAGCTGCATCAGCCCATCGAGCATCAGCCGGTACTCGCGCCCGAATTTCTCCATTTCGGCGATCGGATCGCGCCCGGGGAAATCGGCCTCCTCGACGCCCATGCCGCGCAGGAACGCCGCGCGCAACGCCATGTCGCTGGGCGCCGGTTGCATCGAACGTGACGGTTTGGGAGCGGGACGCGGCGGCGCAGCGGGTTCGGCCCGCACCGGCATCTCCCATGGGCGGGCGGCCTGCGGCTTCTCGGCGGCCTTTTCGACGCGGCGAGCTGGATCGGCACTGTTGCCGGAAGCGGGCGTCGCGGCTGGCCCGAAGCCGAAATCGTCGAAGCCGGACGGTTTCGCCGCGGGTTCGGGCATATCGCTGCGCAACGGCATGTCGCCGAAGCCGAACGGATCCGACCTGCCGACGGCGGGCTCGTCGTTCGAGGCCGGCGTCGCCACCGGATCGAGGCTGAACGGATCGTCGAACGCCGGTGAGCTGCGCTGATTGGAACTGCGATCGTAAGCTCCGGGCACAGGCTGCTCGAACGGATCGGGCAGCCCGGCCGGGCGCGGCCGCAGCGGCTCTTCCTCGACCTTGGCCGAGAAAAAGTCGTCGCCGCCGATGCTGGCCGGCGTCCGCGATCGCGGCGACCATGCCGGCTCGGCGTTGGCGATCGGCGCCTGGCTGATCGAGGTGTGGCCGGCGCTGGGCTGCACCTCGACATGGAGCACATAGTCGCCCATGCGCAGCCGCATGCCGCTTTGCAGGCGCGTCGACCTGCCGGTGCCGAGCGGGCTGTCGGAATCGTCGATGAACAGTCCGCTACTCGACGTATCGGTGACGTAATAGCCGTCGCGGCCGCCGCTGATCTTGCAGTGCGCGCGTGAGACGAACATGTCCGGATCGTCGATCTGCCAGCCGGCATCGGCGCTGCGGCCGATCACCAGCTCGCCCTCGTCCAGCCGGGCCTGCCTGACCACTTGCGAGCGCGGGCCTTGTTCCAGGGTCAGCAGCAGGCTCATCAGGCTGCCTCCGCCATGTCCGGCCGCCAGCCGACGATGGTGCGCAGCCTGAGATCGTCGGCGTCGCCCTTTTCGGCAGGGCGCGCAAGCCAGGAGGTACGGCCGAGCTGGATGGTTCCCATCTTCGGCGAAGGCACGGCGCCGCGCGCGAGCACGATGCGCAGATCGACATCGAGCGCTTCGCCGATCATGTCGCGCACTGCCTTCTTGAACAGGGCAAGGCGCCGTTCTCCAGGCAGGAACGATTTGAAGTCGTCGAGGCTTAGCGGGCCGACCCGCAATTCGATCCGGCTCTGCCGGCTGAAGACGCGCGGTCCGATCGTTGCCCCGCCGCCGAGCGACGCATAGGCCTTGCCGACGCGGCTCTGCAGCGCTGTGGGAATCGTGATCCAGGCGGCGACGAATTCCTTGATCTCAACCGGCACCTTGAAGGCGGTGGCGAGAAACAGCGTCAGCCGTTCGGCCCCCTCGACCTGGTTGGCCAGCGATCCGGCCTGGCGCAGCCGCACCGTGTCGAGCTCGGGGTCCTGCATGCCGGGAAGGCCGATGCCGGCCATCGCTTCCAGCATGGCGCGGACGCGCCCACCGACCGAACGTTCGACCTGCACCGCCGGATGAGCATCGGCCCATGCGCGGTAGTAGAGCGCGATCATGCGATGCTGCAGGATGTTGACGAAGTCGACGAAGGTCGTGTCGCTGGTCTGCTCGGCGTCGGCGCCGCTGAACCAGCGCTGCGACAGCCGGTCGAGCACCCAGCGCGTCAGATGCAGCGGCATCGGCCCTTCCGGCCCGAGCAGGCCGAGATTGGCGATCGTCACCCGCGCCGGAGCGTTGTCCCTGGCGTCCTGGAATTTGATCACGTCCCTGGCCGAGAAGCTCAGGCGCACATGTTGGCCGAGCCTTGCCGGCTCACGGTCCGCGGTTCCGGAATGCCCGAACAGTCCGCGCCGCTGCTCCAGGCGGCGCAACAGCTCGAAGAAGTCGAAGCTCTCCGACAGCGCCTCGGCCTCGGCTGGGGCGGGCTGCGCTAGATCAGGTAGCGATTGCCGGGCGTCATCGGCCATGGCACATCCTCCTGCTTCTGCAGCAGCCGCGTACGCGTCCGCACGAAACCGTTTATCCCGGCATGGCGGGCAAACAGCCGCGCCAGCAGGGCCGAAAGCAGCAGCGTGCTCTGGCCCGCCAGAACCGACTGATCGACATGCAGGGTCACCTCGGTGCCGCGTCCGAAACACATCGGCCCGTCGATCTTGAGCCGCTCGATCACCGGCCGCGAATCGATCCGGGTGATCGAATGCACGTTGCGGGCAAGGCTCGGATCACCACGATCGGCATAGAGGTCGAGCAAGGCATGCAGCGGATCGACGCCGCGGCCTTCTTTGGCGAGGCTCAGGAAATTGAGCGAGAGCTGCGCCACCAGCCGCCAGGCGAGATTGTCGGCGCGGGATTCGCCTTCGGCGCCGGCCGGCAGCGCCGCCGGGATCGCCGGCTGCGGCGGTCGCAGCGCGCCGAGCAGGCGTACCGCTTCCACCGGGTCGGCGGTCTCCAGCGTCAGCGACGGCGTATCGTCCAGGATCGGCAGGTCGCGGTTGGTGCAGAGCGCCATCACGTCGAGCCGCTTGAGCGGCCGGTTCGGCTGGCTGCCGGCCGGACGCGAGACTGCGATAAAGACATCGTCGCCGGTGTAGGAGGTGCGGGTCAGGCCGTCGCGCCGTTCATCCTCCGTGGCCCGCCGCGGGCGCCGCTCGGCCGAATAGACCCAGCCGCTGCCGCGGTTCTGTCCCAGGCTGAACAGTTCGGGGATGGTCGCCTCGCTGCCTTCGGCATCGGCGTCTTCCACCCGAGTGACCCGGAAGATCTCGAAATCGCGCGCCCGGGTGCGGTCGGCGTGCAGCACCTGACGCGTCCGGCGCGAGTCGATCTCGATGACGTTGCACTCGCGTTCGAAGAGATTGATGATCGGCGTCGCGAACAGCTCGAAATCGGCCACCGTCACATCGGCGAGTTCCGGCACCGGACGCCGGAATAGGAAGATGATCTCTATTCCCCCATCGCACTTGCGCACCACCGGCTGCAGGCCGGCAACGCGCACATAGTGGAAGCGTTCGGGGATCATGAAATATTCGCGCAGCAGCCGGTATCCCTCAAAGGTCGGCCGCGTGCGCGGCATCAGCGCTTCATCGTCGTGGATCCCGACCATTTCTGGCTCGGGCAGCGCGGTGAGCGGATTGGTCTTGCCTTCCGCCCGCGCGCCGACGGCCGAACAGGCGCCGAAGATCGCATCGAAGATGAGCGGCGCCTTGGCGCGTCCGGCGAAATAGAGATCGAGGCGGTCGAGCGACAATTCGCTGAGCTTGCCCTTTCCGGTCCGGGTAAGCGCGATGCGGAATGCCGCTTCGCCGCGCACGCCGCCGACCGGCGCGATGCCGGCGGCGGCGAGCGCGCTGCGGTCCTGGAAATAGCTGACCGAATTGATCGCGATCGGCCACAGCGTCACCTCTTGCGCGGTGGTGAAGGTCGAACGCGTCGAGAGCCCAGGATGCAGGCCGGAAACTAACCGCGTGCCGCGCGCCACCGCATGGCCGGCGATCATCGATTGCACCTGCTGTCCAGGTTTCAGCACGGCCATCGCCGTCGCCGGCGCCGGCGTCACAAGGTCGGGATAGAGCACGTCGAGCACGGCGCGCGAGAAGCGCGAGCGCTCGGCGTCGACCTTCAGCCGCGTGCGCGCGGCAAGAAAGGCCACGCCGTCGAGCAGCCGTTCGACATAGGGATCGGGGCAGGGGACGGTATCGAGGGAAAGGTTGCGGGCCACCGCCGGATGCATGTCGGCGAATTCCGCGGCTAGCGCGCGGATATGGGTCAGTTCCTCTTCGTAATACTCCACGAAGACCCGATCCATCTCAGGTCTCCCGGAATTCGGTTCGCGCCAGGCCGTTGTCGAGATTGATCGTGGTGCGCAGCCGCATGCGTTCCGGCGTCGGCGTCATGATCAGCACGGCGTCGATCTCGATCTTGAGACCGACGGTCTTGTCGCCAAGCGTGACGTTGACGGTCGTGGCGCTTTCCTTGAGGCGCGGCTCAAAAGTGGCGAGCACCGCACGGATTTCGCGCGCTAAAGTATCGCGGTCGAAATCCCGCGACGAACGGCCCGAAAAGGACGGCACGCCGTAATTGACGACGCTGCGCCGCACCTCCGGAAAATCGGCAAGCGGCGGCAATTCGTCCAAGGGCTGTTCATGCTCGGCGTCGGAAAGCATCGGGACGGACTCGAAACGCTCTGTGTTGAACAGGGCCTCGATATCGCGCCGGACCGCTTCCCTGAGCACGCGCGCCGACACCACCACGCCGCGGCTTTCGATCTCGGTGCGGTGCTCGGTCTGGAAGACCAGCCTGTGCAGTCGCCGTTTCTGCTCGGGCGTCAATTCCGCATCGGCATCGATGGCGCGGGCGCTGCCGGCAAGAAGAGCCTCGACGCGCTCGGCGCCGAGTTCTTCATCCAGCAGGCGGCGCAGCCCATCGATCTCCGACGTCAGCCCGGGCAAATCGTTGACAAGGCGGTCCCAGAGGGAGGGCTGGACCGCCTCGCGCTTTGCCCGAGAGCTGCCGGCGAGCTGCGCCTTCGCGGCCGGCCGCTTGGCCTCACTTGCCGACATAGACGTCCATTTCGATCTCGTCGTCCTTGTCGTAGACGAACTTGATCTTCTTGTAGGCGAAGCTGACCTCTTCCTCGATCAGGTCTGGCTCGTCGTGCGCCTGCCGCATGTCGTATTCCATGATCGAGGCGTCGGTGAGCGTCACCACCAGATAGTCGCTGGTCTCGCCGTCGATGGTGCGGCGTGCCGAGAACACCACCTCATCGAGCGCCTTGTTCTCGAACAGTGCCTTCTTCAGATAGGGCGACGACTTGTCGTAGTGCTTGATGAATTTGATCATACCCATCGACACGCGGCCGCGCCGCGAGAGCGAATTCGGGTCGTAGGGCGCGATCATCTTATAGTCGACGCCATGGATCTCGATTTCGTCTTCATGGCCGTCGCGCTTGCTCGGGCCTTTGATGTCCGGGACTTTCAGGAAGCCGTCGATCTTCGTCGAAGGCGCATCGGTTCTCTCTGGCATTGTCTTTCTCCACCGCTACAAACAAGATGACTTTGCTTAACGATTTCAGCCCTTCACCGACGGCAGTTCCGATACCAGCCGGAGCGAGGCGTTGATGCCTTCCAGCTGGTAGTGCGGACGCAGGTAGAAACGGGCATTGTAGTAACCGGGCCGGCCCTCGACGCTGTCGACCTGGACCTCGGCCGCAGCGAGCGGGCGCTTGGCGCGCGCCTTGTCATCGGCAAAGGCTGGATTGGCCAGCACATACCGGTTGATCCATTCGGTCAACCAGATCTCCATGTCGGTGCGTTCCTTGAACGAGCCGATCTTGTCGCGCGCAATCGCCTTGAGGTAGTGCGCGAAGCGCGAGACCGGGAACAGATAGGGCAGGTTGGCGGAGAGCCTCTCGTTCGCCTGCGCGTCCGGATCGACCAGGCGCCCGGCGCGCGTCTCGTCGTCCTGCAGCGAATGCGCGCCGATGAAGGCCGCGAGGTCGGTATTCTTGCGGTGCAGGATCGGCATCAGGCCGAGTTTCGCCAGTTCCGCCTCGCGCCGGTCGTCGATGGCGACTTCGGTCGGGCATTTCATCGCGATCGAGCCGTCGTCGGTAGGGAAGGCGTGCACCGGCAGGTTCAGCACCGTGCCGCCATTCTCGACGCCGCGGATCTGGGTGCCCCAGCCATAGAGCTTGTGGCTGCGGTTGATATTGACGCCCATCGGGAAGGCGGCATTCATCCAGACATATTTGTTGTGGTCGCCACCCACTTCTTCTTCGAAGGTGAAGCCCTTCACCGGAACGGTCTCCGAGCCGTAGGGCAGGCGTGCCAGCACGCGCGGCATCGTGAGCCCGATATAGCGGGCGTCCTCGCTCTCGCGCAGCGACTGCCACGAGGCATAGGCCGGGTTGTTGACGATCATCTGCAGGTCCTGCGGGTTGGGCAGTTCCTGCCAGCTGTCCATGCGGAACAGCCGCGGCGAGGCGGCGGCGATGAACGGCGTGTGCGCCGAGGCGCAGACGCCGGAAATGTTGCGCAGCAGGCCGACGTCGCGCGGGTGGTTGGAGAATTCATAGGCGCCGATGATGCAGCCGATCGGCTCGCCGCCCAGCATCGAATACTCGTCCGTGTAGACCTTCTTGAAGATCGGGCTCTGGTCCCACATCTGGCCTTCATAGTCTTCGAGCGTGTCGGCCAGCTGCTCCTTGGAGATGTTCATCACCCGGATCTTCAGCTTGGTATCTGTCTCGGTGTTGTTGATCAGGTACCAGAGGCCGCGCCACGTGCCTTCCATCTCGCGCACTTCCGGCGCATGCAGGATCTCGTTGACCTGCGTCGTCAGCATCTTGTCGATGCCGGCGATCAGCGACTTGATCGACTTGATCGCGTTGGACGAGATGGTTGTGCTCTCGGAGCGCGACTGTGCGGCCAAAGCCAGGTTGCGCACCAGTTGCTGCAGCTTCTCGCTGTCGTCCTTCTTGACCTTGAAATCCTTTTCAAGGAGTCCGCTGAATTCGCCGAGATCTATGGCTTCCGCCTCGGCGGTGGCGGCTGCGGTCTTTTGCTGTTCGGCCATGACTTACTCCTCGCCCTTGCCGTCATCCATCGCCTGGCTGGCGATCTTGCTCAGCAGCGGCTCGTTGTTCAAAAGCTGTGCGATGCGCTTTTCCGCGTCGACGCGGCCGTCCATGAAGCCGAGCAGCTCCTCGAGCTGACGGCGCATCTTCAGGATCTCGGCCAGTTGCGGAACCTGCTCGGCGATCTTGTCCGGCGCGAAGTCGCCCATCTTGGAGAAGGTGAGATCGACCATGAGCTCTTCCTCACGCTCCTGGCCCTCGGCCTGCGGCAGGGTGTTCTTCACCCGTGCCTTCACGCGCGGCCCCATCGCCTCCATGAATTTCGGGAAGCGGTTGGCGTCGGTTTCGACGAAGTTGCGGTCAAGCACCGACTTCGACGCTTCCTTGGTCTGCGAAGCGCCCGCAAGGTCGGCCATCACGGCCATGACGAACGGCAGTTCGATCGTCGTCGGGCTGCCGTAGGTTTCGACGTCGTAGGCGATCTGCACGCGCGGCGCGCGGTTTCTTTCGATGACCTTCGCTTTGCTCTCTGCTGGCATGCTTTTCTACCTTTCATCCTTCTGGGCCGGCTTCTTGGGATCGGGAACGCCGGCAAGCAGCCGGAACTCCTTCAGCCCCGACGGGGCGAGATCTTCCATCAGTTCCACGAAATCCATGTGCACCATCCGGCGCACGCGCCGCGCGAGATGCGGAATGGGGCTGGACGGTTCGGTGCGGTCGTAGAAGGCGACCACGAGGTCGAGGCATTTGACGACCTCGTCGCGCGAGTTGATGCGGTCCGGCAGACCGGTGCTCGCTTCCACGGCGCTTGCCACACTTGCCATCGTCTCGGCTCCATGACCGTTGCGGGCGGGCATTGCTGGTTCCGCCGCAGCCTGCGGAGCGGCCTTCGCGGCACCATTCGCCGTGGCGCCGGCACCGGAATTCCGCTCCAGCGTCGTCAGCAAACGCTGCAGGAACTTCTTCAATTCCGGGACAGTGGCGCCATGGCCGTCGATGCGGGCGTTGAGCGCGGCGTCCACCGCGTCGAGGGCAGCGATCGCGGCCCGCGCGTCGGCGAGCAGCGAGGTCATCACATCCGCTGCTTGATCGATTTGCGCCGCGCATCCGGTGCGAACGCGGTTCAACAGCTGATTGTGGGCGCTCGTCAGCGCCGCCTTTTCGGCGGCCCCAAGGCCAGAGGCCGCTTCCTGGAGCATGACGCGTTCGTCGAGCGCAGCCTGTTCGAGGTCCCGGCCGCTGATCGGTCCGATCGCGCGCGGGGAGAAGAAGGCCATCTGCCTGAGGTTCGCCAGCAAGCCTTCCTGGCCGTTCTGCAGATCGAGCAGCGCGTTGATGCGCCGCAAGGCAGCATCGCGCGGCGCGCCCGTCCGCAGCGACGGGTGCATGGTGTCCCAATACTGCTCGAAGGTTCGCGCAATCAGCGTCAGGCCCCGGGCGAGGCCGGCCAGCCCTTCCTCGTTGGCCAAGGCCCGCGTGACGATAACCTGCAGGCGCAGGTCCCGGCCGCGGGCGCGCAACTCTTCGGCCTTTTCGAGCACCGCCGCCCAGTCGACAGGACTGGGTTGCGAGGTGGGCTTGCTGTTACCGTCATGGACAACTTTGAGCTGAGGCTCGGCCAGGCGCTCCAGCTCATGAAAGGCCGGGTCGTTGCGCAAGTCCTCTCCCGACGGATTCTCACCGTTCAGAGGATTCAGCCAGAGTGCGAGATCAATCACACCAACCCCCAGCCAGCGGCCCTGAGACCCCTATGTAACGTAACGTTATCACCGGCTTCGCGCGACGACAATTGAGCACCTGCGCAAAAACTAACGGAAGCTAAACGCGACCGTTCTCTTCGGCGAAACCCATTGCGCGATTGCCGGACCCGGTATGTGAAATGGCTCGCATAGCCCGGGCAGCAATCGTGTTTGTTGGCCACGAGTTTGCAAGGCTTGTGTATCCGGGCGGTGCCGCCCGGATAGATTCAAAAACCTTATCCGCCATGCGGCTTTGTCAAGCAGCCGCTTATATGGCAGGGTACGGTCGGCAGGTTGCGGGAGCAGGTTCGATGGAACAGCGCCGGTCATCGCAGAGCTTCAAGCGTAAGGAACTGGTCGCCAAGCTGAACGCCACCGGGGTGCGCGCCTTCAAGGCCGCGGCCGACACGGCCAAGCTGCGCGGCAATCCTTATGTCGAGCTTGTCCATTTCATCCAGCAGTTGGTGCTGTCAGAGCGCTCGGATGTGCAGATGATCATCGCCGACGCCGGGCTGGATGCCAGCCGGCTGACGGCCGACATGACCCGAGCCATCGATAAGCTGCCCTACGGCGCCACCTCGGTGGAGGAATTCTCCGACCACATCTTCCACGCCATCCAGGAAGGATGGAACCTTGCGACGCTGGAGTTCGGCGTCGAGGAAGTGCGCAGCGCCCATATCCTGCTTGCCTGCCTGAAGACGCCGGTGCTGGAAGGCCTGGTCTCCAAGATCAGCGCCGAATTCGACAAGATCGACGCCGATGGGGTCATCTCCCGCTTCGCCGATGTCACCGAAGGCTCGCTCGAGGCCGGCTCACCGCCCGCCGAGCACGCTGCCGAGACGCCGATGAAGCGCGGTCCGGGCGGGGATTCGGCGCTGGCGAAATACGCCACCGACCTCACACAGCGCGCCCGCGACGGCAAGATCGACCCTGTCGTCGGCCGCGACCCGGAAATAAGGCAGATCGTCGATATCCTCATGCGCCGTCGGCAAAACAACCCGATCCTGACTGGCGAGGCCGGCGTCGGCAAGACCGCGGTGGTCGAGGGTTTTGCGCTCCGCATCGTCCAAGGCGACGTGCCGCCGACGCTGCAGAATGTCAGCGTGCGCATGCTCGATGTCGGGCTGATGCAGGCCGGCGCCAGCGTCAAGGGCGAGTTCGAGAAGCGGCTGAAGGCGGTCATCGACGAGGTCCAGGCCTCAGAGGTGCCGATCATCCTGTTCATCGACGAGGCGCATACGCTGATCGGCGCCGGCGGCGCGGCCGGGACCGGCGATGCCGCCAATCTCCTGAAACCGGCATTGGCGCGCGGCGAGCTTCGCACCATCGCGGCCACGACCTGGGCTGAGTACAAGCAGCATATCGAGAAGGACCCGGCGCTCACCCGCCGTTTCCAGGTGGTCAAGATCGATGAGCCCTCGGAAGCGGTGGCCGTGCTGATGTTGCGCGGCGTTGCCGGCGTGCTGGAGCAGCACCACAAGGTGCAGATCCTGGACGAGGCGATCGAGGCCGCGGTCTCGCTATCGCACCGCTACATCCCGGCCAGGCAATTGCCGGACAAGGCGGTCAGCCTGCTCGACACCGCCTGCGCCCGCGTCGCGGTCTCGCAGCATGCGACGCCGGCCGAGGTCGAGGACATCCTGCGCCGCCGCCAGGCACTCGAGGTCGAGAGCGGCATCATTGGCCGCGAAGCCGCGATCGGCATCGACGTCGCCGACCGGCAGGCCCGTGTCGACGCCGGACTGGCGGAAACCGAGACTGCTTTGGCCGCGGCCCAGGCGCGCTGGGACCGGGAAAAGGCCTTGGTGGCCGAAATACTCGACCTGCGCGCAAAATTGCGCGGCGAGGGCGTGCCGCTCGATGCGGCGGACGATGAGGTCACTGCGGAGGCCGAGAGCGCGGAAGAGGCGCCTGATCAAAAGGCTTCCGAGAGCAAGATCGGCGAGAGCAAGACTGGCGACGGCAAGGCTGCCGAGGCCAAGAAAGCCGAGGCCACGAACGCCAAGGCTGCGAAGGCCGAAGCGATGTCCGCCGAGCCGGCAGACGAAGCGGCCGCCAACCTGGCGCGGCTGCGCGAGCTGATGGCCGAGCTTGCCGCGGCGCAGGGCGAGACGCCGCTCATCCTGCCCTCGGTCGATCGCAATGCGGTTGCCGCCGTGGTGCAGGACTGGACCGGCATCCCGACCGGCCGCATGCTCTCCAGCCAGACCGAAAAGGCGCTCAAGCTCGCCGCGACCCTGTCCGAGCGCGTCGTTGGCCAGGATCATGCCATGGAGATGATCGCCAGACGCGTGCAGACCAGCCGCGCCGGCCTCGGCGCGCCGGAAAAGCCGGTCGGCGTGTTCCTGCTTTGCGGCCCCTCCGGCGTCGGCAAGACCGAGACCGCGCTGGCGCTTGCCGAGACGCTCTATGGCGGCGAGCAGAACCTGATCTCGATCAACATGTCGGAGTTCCAGGAAGCGCATACGGTCTCTACGCTCAAGGGCGCGCCGCCCGGCTATGTCGGCTACGGCAAGGGCGGCATCCTGACCGAGGCGGTGCGCAGGAAACCCTATTCGGTGATCCTGCTCGACGAGGTCGAGAAGGCGCATCCCGACGTGCACGAGATCTTCTTCCAGGTCTTCGACAAGGGCATGATGGACGACAGCGAAGGCCGCCGCATCGACTTCAAGAACACGCTGATCCTGCTCACCTCGAATGTCGGATCCGACGTCATCATGGATCGCACGAAGAACGGCACGGTGCGGACCGGCATCGACGATCTCGATACCGCGCTGCGCGCCCCGCTGCTGAAGGTCTTCCCGGCCGCCTTCCTAGGCCGCGTCGTCACGATACCCTATTACCCGTTGTCGGATTCCATGATCGAGGCGATCGCCCGTCACCAGTTCGGCAAGATCGCCAAGCGCCTCAAGGATACCAACGATGCCGAGCTGGTGATCGGCGACGGCGTCATGGACCTAGTCAAGGCGCGCTGCACGGAGATCGAATCCGGCGGCCGCATGATCGACGCCATCCTCACCAACACGCTGCTGCCGGAACTCAGCCGCGGCGTCCTCAACCGCTCGCTCGAGGGCAAGAAGATGGCGAAAGTCATCGTCGGCGCGTCGCCGGAAGGATTTACCTACGCGTTCGAATAGGCCTTCATAGCAAGGGGAAGCCGCCTTTGCGCGACCGGATGGTCGATGCCTCGCGCCGCCGGGCTGGGAGCCTGCTTGCCAACTCAAAGGCGTCTTGTCCTGCGCCACTCCTCATACTCTGCGCGGGCATCGTCGTGCAGCGGATAGTAGCGTTGCAACGGAGCGCCCTGCATCAGCTTCTCGCGTGAAAACTCTTCCCAATCGTGGTGTTCTGAGCCTCCTCGATGACCTTGGCGGCCATAGCGACGGGAACCACCACCGCGCCGTCATCGTCGGCGACGATGATGTCTCCGGGGATGACCGTCACGCCGCCGCAAGCAATCGGGACGTTGACCGCATTGGGATAGATCCTGGTCTGCACATGATAGTTTGGCGTCCAGCCGCGCAGCCATAGCGGCAGATCGAGCTTTTCGACATTGGGCCGGTCGCGCATGCATCCATCGATGACGATGCCGGCGCCGCCTCGGCCCTTGAAATAGGTGGACATCATATCGCCGAAGACGCCCGAGCTCATGTCGCCGCGGGCGTCGACCACGACCACGTCGCCCTCCTGCGCATGATAGAGCACATGCCGGTGCAGTTGCGTTTCCGGATCGGTATATTCTCCTTCGTCGAACAGGTCCGGCCGTTGCGGCAGGAATTGCAGCGTCAGCGCCGGCCCGACGATCGACTTCCCATGGTTCTGCGCCACCGGGCCGACCATGTGCGGACTGCGGAAGCCCATGTGGCCGAGCGTGCCGGCAACGGTCGCGGCGCCGATCTCTTTCAGCGCATCGATCAGGTCCTTGGGCGGACGCGTAATGTCGGAAATATGCGTCATTGTCGAACTCCGGATGAGTTGGAACTACCAGTTGGTGACAGAACCGTCGCGGCGTTTGAGATGCGGCGCTTCCCAGAAGCGGAAACTCTGCGCCTTGATCGCCTCCTCGTTGACCTCGACGCCGAGCCCCGGCAGATCGCCGACCGGGTAATCTGGGCCGTCCAACCGCGGCTGCACGGGGAAGAAGTCGGAACTGTCGAAGCCCAGCTTCCTTTCGGGCGCCCTGGTTTCGAGCCAGGCGAAGTTGGGCACGGCGGCGGCCAGATGCACGGTCGCCGCGGTGCACACCGGACCGAGCGGATTGTGCGGCATCAGGTCCACATAATGCGCCTCGCTCCAGCCTGCGACCTTCATCGCCTCGGTGAGCCCGCCGACATTGCAGACATCGAGCCGATTGAACTGATGAATGCCGCGCTCGATGTAGGGCAGGAACTGCCACTTGCTGGCAAATTCCTCGCCGATGGCAAAGGGGATGTCGGTCATCCTGCGCAGGGACTCGTAGGCCTCCGGCGTCTCGTCGCGTATCGGCTCCTCGAGGAAATCGAGCACGCCGCGGCCGAGCTTGCTGCAGAAGCTCGCGGCCTCCGCCACCGACAGCCGATGATGATAGTCGATGCCGAGCACCACGTCCTCGCCCAGCGCTTCGCGCGCCTTGTTCAGCATGCTCGCCGTAGCGCCGATCGACTCGCGCGGCTCGAAGATGTCCTTGCTGTTTTGGCCGGAGGGAAAGAAGCGGATGGCCTGCCATCCCTGCGCGCGCAATTCATGGGCGCGTTCGATGGCAGCATCGCCCTCGGCCTCGTCTCCGGTCGAGGCGAAGGTGGGGATGCGGTCGCGCTGCTTGCCGCCGAGCAGGTCGTAGACCGGCACTCCCAGCGCCTTGCCCTTGATGTCGTGAAGGGCGATGTCGATGGCGGAAATCGCCGCCTGCAGAACCCGCCCGCCCTCGAAATACTGGCTGCGATAAAGCTCCTGCCAGATCCGGCCGATCTGCATGGCGTCGCGGCCAACGAGGAACTCGCGATAATGCTCGACGGCGCCGGCCACGGCCTTCTCGCGGCCGCTCAAGCCGCTCTCGCCCCAGCCGAAGATGTCCTGGTCGGTCTCGACCTTGACAAGCATCTGGTTGCGCGTTCCTACCCACACTGGGTAGGGCTTGATCGCGGTGATCTTAAGTTTCGTCGCCATTCGCGCCACGTCCACACGCGTTCGCCGCGTCAATCGGCCCTGAGGGCCATTTCGGTTTCACTGTCGAACAGATGCATCCGCTCCTGGTCGAACTCGAGCCAGATCCGCTCGTCGGGCGCGACGGCAATGCTCGGCGGCACGCTGACATTGACGATGGCGCCTGACAGGAAGGCCTGAACGAATGTCACGTCTCCGGTCGGTTCCACCGTATAGGCCTTGGCCGGAATGGTGCCGGGGACAGAACTCTTGTGCAGCTTGATCGTCGAATGTCGCGCGCCGAGCACGACTTTCCGGGTCGTTGCTGTCGCGACCTTCCGCGCATTGGGCGGCGACAGCTCAAGGCTCCAGCCCTCCGCGCTGGTCAACACCGTGCCGCCGTTCGCCGTCGATGCCTCGAGCGGAATAAGGCTCATCGCCGGGCTGCCCACGAAGCTCGCGACGAACATGTTCACGGGATGCGCGAAAACCTGCGCCGGCGAATCATATTGCTGCAGATAGCCGCCGTTCATCACCGCCATCCTGTCCGCCATGGTCACGGCCTCCAGCTGGTCGTGCGTCACATAGATGATGGTCGCCTTCAGGTCCTGGTGGAACCGCTTGATCTCGGACCGCATCTGCACGCGCAGCTTCGCATCGAGATTGGAGAGCGGCTCGTCCATCAGGAACACCGCCGGATCTCGAACGAGGGCGCGGCCCAGGGCCACGCGCTGCTGCTGACCACCTGAAAGTTCGCGCGGCTTGCGCTCGAGCAACTGCGTCATATCGAGCACGCGCGCCGCTTCCCTGACCTTCTTGTCGATCTCGTCCTTAGGCAGCCTGCGCATCTGCAGCGGGAAGGCCAGGTTCTTGTAGACCGATTTCTGCGGGTAGAGCGCATAGTTCTGGAACACCATCGCGATGTCCCGGTCCTTGGGATCTAGGTGGTTGACCACGCGGTCGCCGATGATGATATCGCCCGATGTTACCGAGGTCAGACCCGCCACGAGATTGAGCGTGGTTGTCTTGCCGCAGCCTGAAGGGCCGACGAGAGCGACGAACTCGCCGTCATTGACCGTCAGCGAAACGTCGTTGACAGCTTTGAAGCCGCCATAGGTCTTGACGAGATCTTTGAGGACCACGTGGGCCATCGGCAGCGACTCCTAGTGCTTGACCGCGCCTTCCGTCAGGGCGCGTACGAAGTATCGTTGCAGGACAAGAAACAGCACGACGACGGGCACGCTCATCATGAAGCTTGCCGCCATCAGGCCCGGGAAATCCGTCGTATTTTCCGAGAAGAAGCGCTGGATGCCGACCGGCAGGGTCAACTGCTCGTTCTTCGAGAGGAAGGTGTAGGCGTAGATGTACTCGTTCCAGGCGCCGATGAAGGAATAGATCGCGGTGGCGATGATCCCTGGCGTCGAGAGCGGCATCACGATCAGGATGAAGGCCTGGAACCGTGTAGCGCCGTCGATACGCGCCGCCTGCTCGAGCTGCACCGGGATATTGTCGTAAAAGCCCTTGAGCAGCCAGATCGCCAGCGGCAAGCCGAAGGTCAGATAGGTGAGGATGAGCGAACCATGCGTGTTCACCAGCCCGAGCGCACGCATCAGGATGAACAGCGGCACGAGAAAGATCACCGCCGGGAACATGTTTCGGAGCAGCACTGCGAAGAACAGGAAGTTCCGGCCCGGGAAGGTAAAGCGCGAAAACGCGTAAGCCGCGGGAACCGCCACGATCACCGAAAGGATGGTCGTGGCAGTGGAAACGTAAAGGCTGTTCCAGAAGAAGCGCAGGAAATCCTGACCGACGCTGTTCTGCGGATCGAGTAGCTTCTGGTAGCTGGCAAGGGTGGGCTGGTCCGGCCACCATTGCGGCGGAAATTGCATCGCCGCGAAGCCGGACTTGATCGAGGTCAGCAGCATCCAGATCATCGGCAGCGCGGTGTAAAGCAGCATGAACACCAGGAATATGCGGCCGCCCCACCGCCACCCGTCGATTCGCATGCGGCGACGGGCCCGGTCTCGAGGGGCCGTCTCGGCAATCGTGCTCATGCTCCCCCGTCCTTCCGCTCGTTGCCGCTCAGCGCACGGACATAGAAATAGCCGAGTGTCATCAGGATGAAGAACAGCAGCACCGAATAGGCCGACGCCACGCCCCAGCGCTGCCGGCCGAAGGCAAGCTCATAAATGTGGGTGATCCAGATATGCGACGCATTGGACGGCCCGCCGCCGGTCATGATCCATGGGATGATGAAGGAGTTGAAGTTGGCTACCGCGAGCAGCAGGATCGTCACCGTCGAGACGTTTCTCAAATGCGGGAAGGTGACGTGCCAGAAGCGCTGCCACGCATTGGCCCCGTCGACTGTCGCCGCGCGCAGCAACTGGTCGGGAACCGTCTGCAGGCCGGCCATCATCATGATCATGGCAAACGGAAACTCGCGCCAGATATTGACGACGATCAGGGAAGGCAGCACCGTGCTGACATTGTCGATGAAATTCGGCGGCCCTCCGGCCAATCCGAGGCCAACCAGAACCGCGCCGATGACCCCGAAATCCGAATGGTAGATCCACTTCCAGATATAGGAAGCGGCGACCGCGCTGATGACCCAGGGAATGATCAGGATGGCGCGCAGGATACCGCGGCCGACAAAGTCGCGGTGGAGCGCCAGCGCGGCGCAAAAGCCAAGGACGAAGGAAATGAAAGTGGAGGCCGCTGTCCAGATAAGCGTGTTCCAGGTGACCTTCCAGAACACCTCGCTTGTGAGGATGGCCGCGTAGTTGTTGATGCCGACGAAGATCTTGTCGCGGAGCTGCAGGCCGGGCGGGGTGTTGAAGAAGGACAGCTCGATTGTGTAGTAGATCGGATAGGCGATGACGATGAGCATTACGGCGATCGCGGGAAGCACATACGCGTAGTCGGCGCGATGCTCCCAGATACTGCGGAGCACGCCGGACCCGGCGGGTTGCAATCTGCGGCGAGCCTCGGCCTTGCCGGTCGCGATCGTCACTGTAGCGCGCCCTTGTTCATGGGGAAGTATCGGCTGCGCTCGCGGCGCAGCCGATCGGATCGTCGGTCAGGCCCGGATTAGAGCCCGCCTCCCATCAGGTCTTTTACCTTCTTGGCCGCGTCCTCCGCCGCCTGATCGACGGTCATCGCTCCGGTCAGGGCATTCTGCAGCATGTCCGGGATGATGATGTTCATGATTTCGGGCGACTGCGGCAGCGCCGGGAACGGGATGCCGTATGGCAGCATCGAGGTCGTGACGTCGAGGAACTTGATGTTGTCCAGACGTTCCTTCATCCATTTGGTCTTGAAGCCGTTGAGGTTGCCTGGGTTCGAGCCGGCATAGGCCATCTTCAGCGACCATTCCGGGCTCGTCCACATGCAGATGATGGCCTTTGCGGCCGGCTCGTCCACCTTGCCCCCCTCGACATATTCGGGCTTCAGGATGTGGATGTTCGAGCCGCCGAACACGACGGCGCGCTTGCCGTCGGGGCCGGTCGGAATGAGGCCATAACGCATGTTGTCGATGACGGTCTGTGCCTTGTCCTTGTCGGTGCCCGTCGCCTTCTTCTGCAGGTCGAGCATGACGTTGTAGTCGGACGGATGCGAGATCATCATGCCGAGCTGGCCGGCGAGAAACAGGGGCTGGTTGTCGGCCTGCTGGTTGGTGAGCGCCGAGACCGGAACCGATTTGTCGCGAACATACATGTCGTAGGAGGCTTGCAGCGCCGCCTTGCTCTGCGGGCTGTCGAGCTCGATCTGCTTGTAGGTTGGGTTGGGGGTAGCCTCGTCGAAGACGCCGCCGCCATAGGCCCACAACTGCGGCATGAAGCGGTAAGGCGTGTTGCCGGCATTCTTGCGCGCCACCAGGCCGTAGCCGGCAATGCCGAGCTTGTCGTGGATCTGCTTGGAATATTTGACGACGTCGTCCCAGGTTGCCGGGGGCTTGTTCGGATCGAGGCCCGCGCGCTTGAAAATGTCGGCGTTCCAGATGAAAGCCATCGTCTCGTTGTTGGTCGGAATTCCGTAGGTCACGCCGTCCCAGGTGACGGCCTTCATGGCGCCGGGCCAGAAGTCCTCGGTCGAATACCCCACATCCTCTGGCTTGAGCGGCTGCAGATAGCCCTTCGAGGCGAATTCGGTGCCGCCCAGGATTTGCAGGCGGACCGCCATTGGCGCTGCGTTGCCGAGCAGCGCCGTGCGGAACTTGTCGAGAAGGTCGTTGTAGGTGAGGGCTTGTTCCTCGAGCTGGATGTTCGGATAGGTCTTGCGGAAGGTTGCGAAGAAATCCTTGTAGTACTGGCGCAAAAGGTCCGGGTCGCCCTCGAACACGCCCTGGTACCAGAAGGTCAGTCGGCCCTTGTAGTCGAGCGGGGTGACCTTGGCGCAATCGCCCGCAGTGTCAAAATCCTGCGTGCCCGCAATGGAGCGCACATATTCCGGCGACCACTTGCTCAGGTCGACCGGCGGCGCGCCCAGCGCCGGCGCGGCCATCAACGATGCCATTAACGCAGTGGAGACAGTGCCGCGCAGGACGGCACCGCCGAGCGTAATCCTCGTCATAGGTATCCTCCAGGTTTCTCTCCCGTGCCGCTCTGCGTCGAGGCAAGCGGTCGTTGCTCGTTCGATCGCGGGATATTTGCCAGTTCTAATGTATCCCTTCGACGACTTTGTACGTTTTCAGATCACAGATTATCTGTCAACGCGAAGAATCGTACATTGTTTTATCGAAACCGAGCGTGATATAGGGCGGAGGGTGTATTCACTTGGGGGAGATAGGCCTTGGCCGAGACAAGCGATTTCAAAGCGGAGCCACCTGCGGGAATTGACCCCATCGGGGCTTCCAGCGAGGGCGCCTCGCTTTATGAACTGATCAGGGATGACATCATCGAAGGACGGCTGGCCGCCAACGAACGGCTTGTGGTCGCCGATCTCGCCCGGCGTCACGGCACCTCGACCAACCCGGTGCGCGAGGCCCTGCAATTGTTGCGCGGAGAGGGCTTTGTCATCTTCAGTCCCAATCGCGGGGCACGCGTGCGACCCATAGATCAGGACTTTGTCCGGGATATCTACGAGATCGGCGTCCTGATCGAACCCGCCCTGACGCGATGGTTCGTGAACATGGCCACCGACGAGGACATCGCCGAGCTCGAACGTCTCCAGAACCTGATCGAGGAGAACAATTTTGCCGACACGTTCAGGCACAGCGAGCTCGATACCGCCTTCCACACCGTGATGTACCAGCGGCATTATAACCGCCATGCGGCCGAGCTCTGGTGGAAGCATCGCGAGGTGCTGAGGGCGGTCAGCCGGCGGTTCAATTTCACGCTTGCCAGGCGCGCCGCGATCATCCGCGAGCACCGCGAGCTCATCGCGCTGGTAAAATCGGGAGAGGCCGAGAAGGCGGCCGAACTCATTGCCCGCCATGTCGAGGGCTCCGGCCGGCATGTCCTCGAACACATGCGCGCGCGAAGCGCCGCCCGGGCAGGGTAGCCGATCCGCAACACCGTCAGCCTGGCCGTTTCAGAGAGGATAGTCCAGATGAAAATCACCAGCATTCGGCCATGGCTGATCAAGTCCGATGCGTCTTACTGGGGCGAGTATCTGTTCGTCGAAGTGACGACCGACGAGGGGGTGAGCGGCTGGGGAGAGATCACCACCACGACAAAGCTCGCCAACCGCGCGCTCTGCACGATCCTGCGCCAGATCGGCGCCGCCGTAACAGGCGAGGATCCGGCGCGTATCGAGTATCTCTGGCACAAGATTTTCCGCAGCTTCACCTATATGGGCAGCCGCGGCGCCGCCGTCGAATGCGTCAGCGCCATCGACATCGCCCTCTGGGATATCCGTGGCAAAGTCCTCGGCAAGCCGATCTACGAACTGCTGGGCGGACCGGTGCGCGACGAAATCGCGCTTTATACCCATCCCAACCAGGCCAAATTCACCAGCAAGGAAGCCGTGATCCGCGAAATTCGCGACATCGTCGAGTCCGGTCACACCGGCCTCAAATTCGATCCTTTTCCCCATCAGGGCCCCAGCGTCGATGGCGTAGCCCGCGAAAGGCGGGACGGTTATCTCGACGGCAGCATGACCCGCAAGGACGAGCGCGAGGCCGCCGAACTGACGGCCCTGATCCGCGAAACGGCAGGCCCCGATGTGGACATCCTCATCGATGCGCATGGCCGCTTCGATGTTCCGACCGCCATTCGCCTCTGCCGCAGCCTCGAAGAGGCGGGCCAGATCGACTGGTTCGAGGAGCCCTGTCCGCCCGAGAGCCTCAATGCCCTCAAACAGGTGCGCGACAAGGTCAGCGCCGCCATCTCGTGGGGCGAGCGCGGCCACACGAAGTGGGATTTCGTGCCGGTGCTCGAGGGCAAGCTCGCCGACTACATCATGCCGGACGTCACCTGGACCGGCGGCGTCACCGAGCTCAAGAAGATTTCCGCCCTGTGCGAAGCCTATTACGTGCCCGTCTCGCCGCATGACGCTGCCGGACCGATCAACGTGGTCGCGGGAGCGCAGGTGATGATGACCGTTCCCAACTTCTATAAGCTCGAAACCTCGGAGTGGGACCTCTCCAAATACGACCACCTCATCGACAAGCCGCTCGATGTTTCGAACGGCAGCCTCAAGCTGACGTCGAAGCCCGGTCTCGGTGTTGAGATGAATCGCGACTACCTGCAGGCCCACGAGATCGAGTTGGGCTAGCAACGACCTGTGCGAGCCAGGCGAGGGGCATAACCATCGACGAGAACGAGGATAAGTCATGCCGAAGACGGATGCAGCCGACGAGGCTCTCAATCGGGTCAACACCAATTCCAGACCGTCCGAGCTTCGCATCACCGACATGCGGGTGGCCGAGATCGTCGGCGCGCCGTTCACCTCGGCGCTGCTCAAGATCTACACCAACCAGGGCATCGTCGGGCTTGGCGAGGTGCGCGACGGCGCCAGCGCCACTTATGCGCTGATGCTGAAGAGCCGGCTGCTCGGCGAGAATCCCTGCGATGTCGACCGGCTATTCCGCCGCATCAAGCAGTTCGGCGGGCACGGGCGGCAGGGTGGCGGCGTGTCGGCGGTCGAGATCGCGCTCTGGGATCTCGCCGGCAAGGCCTATAGCGTGCCGATCTACCAGATGCTGGGCGGCAAGTTCCGCGATCACGTGCGCGTCTATTGCGATACCGACGCCGAGAAACCGAGCGGCACCGAGACCGGTAAACGCCTCAAGGAACGCATGGACCGCGGGTTCACCTTCCTCAAGATGGATCTCGGCTTGATGCAGATCGCCCACATTCCGGGTGCTGTGACATCGCCCGCCGGCGCGCTCGAAGGGTTTCACGCCAATCCGCGCGGCCGCGGCGGCACGATCGAGGAGCGCAAGGCCCGCAATCTCGCCTATGACGCGCAGAACGTGCGGCACCCGTTCACCGGTCTGCATTTCACCGAGAAGGGAATCGATCTTCTCGAGCGGTACATCCACGAGGTTCGCGAAGTCATCGGCTACGAGATCCCTTTGGCCATCGACCATGTCGGCCACATCTCTCTGCAGGACGGCATCCGCCTGTCGCGCCGCATCGAGAAGTACGTCCCGGCCTGGCTCGAGGATGTGATTCCCTGGCAATACACCGAGCAATACCGGCAGCTGCAGCAAGCGACCTCGGTGCCGATCTGCACCGGCGAGGACATCTACCTCAAGGAGGCCTTCGACCCTCTGCTGAGAAGCGGCGGCCTTTCCGTCGTCCATCCGGACCTCCTCACCAGCGGCGGTATCCTCGAGACCAAGAAGATCGGCGACATGGCGCAGGACCACGGCGTTGCCATGGCGATCCACATGGCCGAAAGCCCGATCGCCGCGATGGCCGCGGCGCATGTCGCGACCGCGACCGAAAACTTCATGGCGCTCGAATATCATTCCGCCGATGTCGACTGGTGGGACGATATCGTCACCGGCCTGCCCAAACCGCTGGTGAAGGACGGCTTCATCACCGTTCCGGACAGACCGGGCCTGGGGATCGACGACGTCGTCGACGAGGTGCTCGCGCAGCATCTGCAGCCCGGTGTCACGGGGATATGGCAATCCACCGAGCATTGGGACAATGAATATAGCTGGGACCGGACCTGGAGTTAGCCGGATCGCCCGCCCTCATTCCCCCAGATTCACAGGACCAACGACCGACCATTCGTGTCGACCGCTCCTAAGCCGGAGATGAAGAAGGAAACGGACGAAACCATGATCTACGAACTGCGTATCTATGACTGCCTGCCGGGCAGGCTGCCGGCTTTGCTCAAGCGCTTTTCCGACCAAACGCTGGCCATCTGGGAGAAACATGGCATCCGCCAGGCCGGGTTTTTCACCACGGCGATCGGCGAAAACAGCAATCGTCTCACCTATTTCCTCGCCTGGGAATCGCTGGCCGAGCGTGAGGCGAAATGGGTGGCTTTCGTCACCGATCCGGCATGGCACAGGGCCCGGGACGAGTCTGAGCGCGACGGGCAGATCATTGCCAATATCAGCAGCCAGCTGCTCACGCCGACAGCTTTCTCGTCTGTGAACTAGGACTGCGCCATGAAGATCACCGACCTGCGCTGCGCCGTCATCGGTCAGCACCCCATCGTGCGCATCGTGACCGACGAAGGTCTTTACGGCCTTGGCGAAGTCGAGTTCACCAAGACCTACCTCAAGCCCTTTGTTCTGCATTTCCGCGAGGCGCTGATCGGCGAGGACCCGACCGACGTCGAGCGAGTGATGCTGAAGATCCGCCAGCGCGGCTCGTTCAAGCCCTATGGCGCGGCGGTGAGCGCGATCGAACATGCGCTGTGGGACATTGCCGGCAAGGCCGCCGGCGTTCCGGTCTATAAGCTGCTTGGCGGCAAGGTGCGCGACAAGGTGCGCGTCTACAATGGCTCGATCCGCCGCAAGCGCACCGGCGACCGGCCGGAGGACTACGCCGCCGACGTCAAATGGATGATGGAGCAGCCGCAGAACTTCTTCATGATCAAGCAGGGAATCTCGTTCCACTCCAATATGAAGGACACCATCGAGGGCTTCCATTACGGCGTGACGCAGAAGAAGGCCGGCTATCACGGCGCCATGGATCAGGGCGTGATCAGCGAGCGCGGCTTCAACCATATGCTCGACTGCGTGATCGCGATGAAGGAAGTGCTGGGCGACAAGGTGAGCCTGGCGCTCGACTGCGGCCCGGGCTGGATGTTGCCCGACGCGATCAAATTCGCCCGCGCGGTCGAGAAGTACAATTTGATGTGGCTGGAGGACATGCTGACCGGCGATTATGTGCCGTGGGTCAATCCGCAGGCTTATCGGGAGCTGACCGCCTCCACCTCGACGCCGATCCATACCGGCGAGCAGATTTACCTGCGGCACAATTTCAAGGAGCTGATCGAGACGCAAGCGGTGCGCGTCATCGGCCCCGACCCGGCCGATATAGGCGGCATCGCCGAGCTCAAATGGGTGGCCGAGCACGCCTACATGCATTCCATCCTGATGGCGCCGCACGGCACCGCCAACGGCCTGCTCGGTCTTGGCGCGCTGATCAATGTCTGCGCCACCTTGCCCGCCAACTACATCGCCTTCGAATATCCGAGCGCCTCCGATCCCTGGTGGGAAGACATCGTCATCGGCCTGCCGTCGCAGATCGTGAAGGACAGCATGGTGGAGCTGCTGGAAGCGCCGGGACTGGGGCTCGATATCGATGCCGAGGCGGCCAGGAAATATCTCAGGAAAGAGGATGCGGGTTTCTTCGACTGAGCGTAGAAGCTTCGGCGCAGGGGAATGTCGGGAGAAGAGAGGATGGTGCCAGAGGCGGAATCCAAGTCAGAGAAATCTGGCTGTCGTTTCAAATGGTTAAGATTCGCGCAAAAGCAGTGCTAACCAACAAAAAATACCAACAAAATATTTCTGTGGATTGGTTTGGTTCCCGAATGTTACTCGCAGGTCCCAACTCGACGCAGCTGGACTGCTGCCGGTCGCCATTAAGGCAGTCCGACTTTGTCAAGCGCATGGCGCAAGTTGACCGAAGTGACCTCCTGCTGACAAAGTCTTGAACGTCTGCTTCGCGCCTAATGTCGGCCGTAGTCTTGAGCTCTTTCGTTGACCCAAAGCTGTCGTTCGCCAGATGCTGGCCAAGCCCCATTGCCCAATTCCCTCAGGCAACTAACTGCTCAGAGTTTCAGGCTCACCGCTCCAGGCAGATCGCCACGCCCTGGCCGCCGCCGATGCAGAGCGAGGCGAGGCCCTTCCGCGCGTCGCGGCGGATCATTTCGTGGAGCAGCGTCACCACGATGCGGCAGCCGGAGCCGGCCAGCGGATGGCCAAGCGCGATGGCGCCGCCGCTCATGTTGATGATGTCCTCGTTCCAGCCCATCTCGCGGTTGACCGCGATGGCTTGCGCGGCGAACGCTTCGTTGACCTCCATCACGTCGAGATCGGACGCGTGCCATCCGGCCTTGTCGAGCGCGCGGCGCGAGGCCGCCACCGGTCCGAGGCCCATGTCCATAGGCTCGACCCCGGCTGAAGCGTAGGAGGCGATGCGGGCTAGGGGCGTCAGGCCGAGTTTCTTCATCCGCGCCTCCGACATCACCAGCACCGCCGCCGCCCCGTCGTTGAGGCCTGACGAGTTGCCGGCCGTGATCGTGCCAGCCGCATCGAAGACCGGCCTCAGCCGGCCGAGGACTCCCATGGTGGTGGAGGGATTGGGATGTTCGTCACGGTCGATGACGAGATCGCCCTGCCTTGTCCTTATCGAGATCGGGACGATCTCTTCGTCGAACCGGCCAGTCTGGATGGCGGCGTCCGCCTTCTCCTGTGAGCGCAGCGCGAACCTGTCCTGTTCCTCGCGGGTGATCTGGTAACGCTGCGCCAGCGCCTCGGCCGTTACGCCCATATGCACCTGATGGAAGGCATCCCACAGCCCGTCGGTGATCATCGAATCCTTGAGGGTACGGTCGCCCATGCGGATGCCGCCGCGCATATCGGAAATGAAGTGCGGTGCCGAGGTCATCGAGTCCTGTCCGCCGGCGATCACGCAATCGGCGTCGCCGCAGCGAATGGCCTGGGCGGCGAGATGGATCGACTTCTGGCCGGCGCCGCACACTTTGTTGACGGTCATGGCGGGGATACTGACCGGAAGGCCAGCCTTGAGCGCGGCCTGCCGCGCCGGGTTCTGCCCGGCGCCGCCGGTCAGCACCTGGCCCATGATCACCTCGCTGACGGCATCGGGCGCGAGCTGAGTATCGGCAAGCATTGCCTGGATAAGCTGCCCGCCCAGCTCCGCCGCGGACAGGCTGGCGAACGCGCCGTTCAGCTTGCCGATGGGCGTGCGCTTGGCGGCAACGACATAAACCGCATCCATTTCCGATCCTCCGCACGCGCGACCCACACAGGCGGGATCGCCGCTTGACATTCTGGTTATAACCAATAATCATGAAATGCATCGGCAGGCAAGGTCGCGGCATCGAGCCCGGCCTGCGTTGCGGGAGGAAATCCATGTCATCCGTGCTTTGGACGCCGGCGCCGGCCGCGTTCCAATCATCCAACCTTGCGCGCTTTTCGACCGCCAACGGCTTCGACCCGCGCGACTACGATACGCTGCATCGCTGGTCGATCGGCGATCCCGGGGCCTTCTGGCGGGCGGTGTGGGATTTCGCCGAGGTCGTCGGCGATCCAGGCGCGATCTCCTTCCTGCGCGACGACAATGCGCCGATGACCGGGAGCCGCTTCCTGCCGGAAGCAAAGCTTAATCTTGCGGAAAACCTGTTGCGTGGCGACGGCGAGAGGGTCGCGGTGATCGAGGCCGACGAGGGCGGCCATTTCCAGGCGATCACGCTCGCTGAATTGCGCCGGCTTGTAGCTCGAACGGCCAACGGCCTGCGCGCGGCCGGTATCGGCAAGGGCGATTGTGTCGGCGGTATCTTGCCCAATAGGGTCGAAGGGCTCGTGGCGCTTTTGGCGACGCTCTCCATCGGCGCCGTCTGGTCGTCCTGTTCGCCGGATTTCGGCGCCGCCGCGATCGTCGACCGCCTCGGCCAGATCGGCGTCAAGGCGCTGTTCGCCGCGCCCCGCTACCGCTATACGGGCAAGGAGCACGACATTTCCGGCAGGCTGGGCGAGATCGTCGCCGCGATGCCGACAGTGACGATGCTGGTGCTGACCGGCGAAGCGGCCGCCAAGCCGGATTGCGCGGCGGCTAGCGTTGCGTTTGACAAATTCGGCGGCGAAAGGCCACTCACCTTCGAACGCGTGCCCTTCGACCATCCTGCCTATGTGCTTTACACCTCCGGCACGACAGGCGCACCGAAGGCGATCGTCCATCGGGCCGGCGGCGTGCTGCTCCAGCATCTGAAGGAGCACCTGCTGCACGGCGATGTTCGCCCAGGCGACGTCATGAGTTGGTACACGAACACCGCCTGGATGATGTATCACTGGCTGATCTCCGGCCTTGCCTGCGGTGCGACAGTGGTTCTCTATGACGGCGCGCCGATCCTGAAATCGGCCGATGGCCTCGACCCCAGTCCGCTATGGACGATGGCCGAGCGTGCCCGCGTCACGCATTTCGGCACCAGCCCGAAATATCTGGCGACGCTTGCCGCCGAAAATTACGCGCCCGGGCGCCTGCACGACGTTTCGCCGCTGCGCTCGCTGCTGTCGGCCGGCGCGCCCGTCTCGCCCGGGCAATTCGACTGGGTCTACGAGCATGTGAAGCGCGACATGATCTTTGCCTCCATTTCCGGCGGCACCGAGATCATCGGCTGCTTCCTGCTGGGATCGCCGATCCATCCTGTGCGGCGCGGCGAGCTGACGGTGAAAGGCCTTGGCCTCGCCGTGGCCGTCATGGACGAGCGCAACGCGCCGGTGATCGGCCGCCAGGGCGATCTCGTCTGCACCGAGCCCTTCCCGTCGATGCCGCTGACCTTCTGGGGCAAGGACGGCGACGAGCGTTATCACGCCACCTATTTCGCCACGCGCCACGAGATCTGGACGCATGGCGACGTGGCTGAGATGACCGCTTACGGCTCCGGCGTCATCCACGGCCGCTCGGACACGACGCTGAAGCCCGGCGGCGTGCGCATCGGCACGGCGGAAATCTATGCCGCCTGCGAAAACTTTGCCGAGATCGAGGATTGCCTGGTCTTTGGCGCGCCGGTCGAAGGCGACGAGGAGATCGTGCTCTGCGTCAAGCTCAATGATGGCTATGCGTTGACCCCAGAGCTTGCCGCGCAAATCCGCGGCGCGATTCGCGAAGGGGCCTCGCCGCGCCATGTGCCGCATCGCATCCATGCGGTGCAGGCCGTGCCCTATACGCTGAACGGAAAACGCGTCGAGGGCGCCGCCCGCACCACGCTCGAGGGCAAGCCGGTCAAGAACATGGCTTCGCTCGCCAATCCGGCATGCCTAGAGGAATACCGCACGCTCGACCGGAGCAAGGCGGCATGAGCCGGCCGAAGGGAGCGATCGTCGGCATCGGCGAGTTGAAGCCGCAGCGCCTGACCAGCGGCGTGAGGACGCTGGAGATGATCGCCGAGGTCTCGCGCCTGGCGGTGCTCGACGCCGGGCTCGATCCGGCGGCAATTGACGGGCTGCTGGTCGGTCCCCAGGTCGGCGAGACGCCGCAGCATGTGCCGGCGACGATTGCCGAATATCTGGGTCTCGCGCCGACCATGGCCAATGTCGTGGACCTCGGCGGCGCATCCGGCGCCGGCATGGTCTGGCGCGCGGCCGCCGCGATCGAGGCAGGCATGTGCGAGACGGTGCTGTGCGTGCTCGCCAACAACCGCGAGGAGACGCCGCCTCGTTCTCCCAACCGCAATCCGATCCGCGAGTTCGACGTGCCTTTCGGCGCCTCGGGCGCCAACATCTCCTATGCGCTGCTGATGCAGGCGCATATGGCCGCATACGGCTCGACCGCGCGGGACTTCGCCCTGATCGCCGCGGCCGCGCGCGCCAATGCGCAGCTCAATCCCGACGCCATCTTCTTCGGCAAGCCGGCCGATGTGGAGGCGGTGCTGGCCTCGCCGATAATCGCTTCGCCGCTGCACCTCCTCGAAATCGTCATGCCGGTCGCCGGCGGCGAAGCGGTCGTCGTCACCTCGGTCGAACGCGCGCGGTCGTTGCGAAAGCCGCCCGTGCATCTGCTCGGCGCCGGCGAGAAAGTCACGCACCGCGCGGTCAGCCAGGCGCCGAGTCTTACCTCCGGTCCGTTGAAGAGCGCCATGGCGCGGGCCTTCCAACAGTCCGGCACGCGGGCCGATGAGATGGACCTTCTGTCGCTCTATGATTGCTATACGATCCTGGTCGCCACCACGATCGAGGATGCCGGCCTTTGCGCGCCGGGCCAGTTCGGCGCGTGGCTCAACGACCACGACCTTTCCCACAAGGGCGACAAGCCGCTCAACACGCATGGCGGCCAGCTCGGCTTCGGCCAGCCGGACCTTGCCGGCGGTATGACTCATGTCGTCGAGGCGGTACGCCAGCTGCGCGGCGAGGCGGGCGAACGCCAGATCGGCAAGGCCGGGCTCGCGCTGGTCACCGGCAATGGCGCGACGATGAGCGAAGCGACAGCGCTCGTGCTGGGAGCCGCCTGATGTCCGTCGATCTCAATACGCTGAAAACCCCTGGCCCGACGATCACCGCGCTGACCAAGCCGTTCTGGGATGCCGCCGCCGAAGGCCGGCTGACCATCCAGCACTGCGAGGACTGCGGCAAGGCTATCTTCTATCCGCGCCCGATCTGCCCGCATTGCTGGAACAAGCGCCTGGTCTGGAAAGACGCATCGGGCAGAGGGCGGCTCAAGTCTTTTTCGGAGGTGCACAAGCCCGGCCATGCCGGCTGGCTGCCTGTGGCACCTTATGTGGTCGGCCTTATCGAATTGGTCGAAGGCCCGACGATGCTGAGTTTCATCCTGGCCGGCACACGGCCGCTACAGATCGGGGACATGCTTCGGCTTGCGCCGACAGCCATCGGCGGTCGCGTCCTGCCGGCCTTCAAACCAGTCGAACCCGGAGCAGAGGAGAAGCCGCAATGAGCACCGAGACGAAAGACGGTTGGGTGGGTGTCGTGAAGGGTCGCCCGCAGGTCGGGGCCTTCGCCGAGCGCACGCGCCGCACAAGGATGAGCGACATCGAGGCCTTCACCGACATCACCGGCGATCGTAACCCGCTGCATTACGACCGAACGCTGGCCGAGAAGTCGGTGTTCGGCAAGCTGATTGTCCAGGGCGGCGTCACCTCCGGCATCCTAAACGCGCTGGTCGCGGAGGATCTGCCTGGCCCCGGAACCGTGTTCCTCGAAGTGGCCTGGAAGTTCGTCAAGGCGGTCGGCGTTGACGAGGAGATCACCGGACGCGTGGAGGTCAAGGAAGTGCGGTCCGATAAGCCTATCTGCAAGATCGAGACCAGCGTGCGCAACGGCCAGGGCGAGCTTTGCCTCACCGGCACAGCCACGGTCTTCACCGTACCGCTGCAAGGCGCATGAGCACGGCCAGCGGGCTTGGCACGGCGGCCGACAGCGAGCGCTGGCGCGTGCTGTCGCTGCTTTGCCTCGCAGTCGTCCTGTCGCTGACCACCTGGTTCTCGGCGACCGCGATCCTTCCTGAACTGAGGCAGGAGCTGGCGTTGGGCGCGGGCGCCGAGGCCTGGCTGACCAATGGCGTCCAGGTTGGCTTCGTTCTAGGCGCGCTGGCGGCGAGTCTGGTCAATCTTCCCGACCTCGTACGGCTGAGTCATCTGATGGCGGCGGCGGCGCTCGTCGCCGCTTTGGCCAACGCGACGCTGCTCTTCCATCCCGGGCCTGGCGGCATGATCGCCGCGCGCGTCGCCACCGGTGTTGCGCTCGCAGGCGTCTATCCGCCGGCGCTGAAGCTGGTCGCCACCTGGTTCGCGCGCGACAGGGGACTGGCGCTCGGCGCCGTCATCGGCGCGCTGACTGTCGGCTCGGCGCTGCCGCATCTTTTCCGCGCTGTCTCGACCGCGCTCGACTGGCGTCCGGTGGTTGCCGGGGCAAGCTTGGCCACTGCGGCGGGCGCGCTGCTCTTCCTGCTGTTCGCGAAGGAAGGACCCCATCCCTTCGGCAAGGCTATCTTTGAGCCCTCGCGCATCGGCCAGGTCTTTCGCGAAAAGCCGCTGCTGTTAGTCAATCTCGGCTATCTCGGCCATATGTGGGAGCTGTACGCCATGTGGGCGTGGCTGCTCGCCTACACGCGCGCCGCCTTCGAAGCACAGGCGATCGGAACGGCGGCCGCTGCCTCGCTCTCGACCTTCCTCGTCGTCGCCTCCGGCATTCTGGGGTGTTTGCTCGGAGGCTATCTGTCGGACCGCGTCGGCCGCACCGCCACCACCGCCGGCATGATGATCATCTCGGGAAGCTGCGCGCTGCTGATGGGTTTTCTGTTCACCGGCCCGCCCTGGCTGTTCATGCTGGTGGCCATTGTCTGGGGCGTGTCAGTGATCGGCGATTCGGCGCAATTCTCCGCCGCCGTCACCGAGCTTGCCGACCGCCGCTTCGTCGGCACGGCACTATCGGTGCAACTCGGCGCCGGTTTTGCGCTGACGGTGTTCGCCATCTGGCTGACCCCACGCTTCGCCGACTTCATTGGCGGCTGGCGCTGGGCCTTCCTGCTCCTGGTTCCCGGACCACTTTTGGGGGCGGCCGCCATGCTATGGTTGCGAAACTTGCCGGAGAGCGTGAAAATGACCGGCGGTCTCCGCTAGGGAGGCGCTGCCGCTTATCTGAGTCGCGGCAAATGAATTGCGGCAGGACCGGATGGAACAAGCAACCAGAACGCGCGGGCGTCCTCGTTACGATCAGGAAGACGCCGAGGCGGCCGAGGCCTTCCGCTCGATCGGCTCGAAAGTGCAGCTCAACCGCGACGAGGCCGCACCGCTCTGGGTGCAGTTGCGCAACCAGGTCGAGGAAGCGATCAACACCGGCCTGCTTGCCGCCAATTCACGCATTCCCTCGGAACAGGCGCTTTGCGATTTCTTCGGCGTCTCGCGCCCTGTGGTGCGCGCCGCGATCGGCTCGCTGTCCAACGAAGGCCGCATCATCAAGATGCCGCGCAAGGGCATGTTCGTCGCGGCACCCCGCGAGCATGTCGACTTCATGACCGCCAATCTCGGTGTCTTCGACGATTTGACCGCCAAGGGCCACAAGGTCTCGACCCGCACGCTGGAGATCTACCGCTGCCCGCCGAGCGACAAGGAGTCGAAGGTCTTCGGCATTCCCGCCAATGGCAGCGTGGTCCGCATCAGCCGCGTCTATATGACTGACGGCACGCCGATCACCATGACGCGCATCAGTCTGCCGGGGCACCGGGTGCCGGGTCTGGAGAACATCCTGTCGGAAAACCAGTCCATCTTCGGCACTATCCGCGCCGTGTTCGGCCTGACGGTGAAGCGCGCCGACCGCTGGCTGCGCGCCGCGCTCCCCACCAAGGAAGAGGCCGACGAAATGGGCGTCGCCGCCAACACGCCGCTGATCGAGATCGAGTCAATCGCCTATGACGCGGACGGTGCCGCGCTCGAATATTACGAGGCCTTTTATAATTCCTCCGTCGCCCGCATCCATATGGCGGTCGAGCAGCCGTCAGCGACGGTGAACGGCGTCGATCGCACCTGACTTGCCAGTCACCAAAAAAGAATCTGTTTTCTGGTTATAACCAGATTGACGGGTGGAAAAAGCTTCTGTAACGTCCCTGTCACGGGGTCGGGAGGAGCCTGACCCCGGAGGCATTATCAGGATCGGCTGGCTTGCGGCGCTGCTTCGGCGGCGAGGGCAGTGTTTTGCCCGCGCTCAAGTTCGTCCTGATGGAGGACGTGCATGGATTACCGGTCGCAATTCGACCTAACGAGCGAGGTCGCCGTCGTCACCGGCGGCGCCAGCGGGATCGGTCTCGAGGCCGCCAGGGCGCTGGGGACTTGCGGCGCGCGTATCGTGCTTCTCGACATGAATGCGGACGGGCTGAAAGCTGCTGCCGAGGCGCTCAAGGCGGCTGGCGTCGCGAGCGTCGATGGCCGCGTGCTCGACGTCACGGATCCGCAAGCCGTGGAGGCGATGGCCGCTCAGATCGTCGCGGACTTCGGCAAGGTCGATGTCCTGGTCAACAGCGCCGGCATCGCGCGACTCAACGCCGCGCTCGACACGCCGGACGAGGAATGGCGCCTGGTGATGGATGTCAACGTCAACGGCGTCTACTGGGCCTCGCGCGCGTTCGGCCGCTCGATGGTCGCTCGCAAGAAGGGCTCGATCGTCAATCTGGGCTCGATGTCGGGCCTGATCATCAACCGTCCGCAGACGGCGCCGTCCTACATGGTGAGCAAGGGCGCCGTGCATATGATGACCAAGGCGCTAGCGGTCGAATGGGCAAAGTCAGGCGTGCGCGTCAACGCGCTGGCGCCGGGCTATGTCGGCACCGAGATGACGCTGAAGATGCGCGAGCGTCCCGAACTCTTCAACACCTGGATCGACATGACGCCGATGGGGCGCTTGGGCACGCCGCAGGAGATCGCCTCGGCGATCCTGTTCCTGGCGTCGCCCGCGTCGAGCTACGTGACGGGCGCGATCCTGTCGATCGATGGCGGCTACACGGCCTGGTAATTGGCCTCGCAAGGATTGGAATACCGCATGACCCTTTCGGACCTCGAGGCGCGCCGGGCCATCATCGATGCCTGCATCGAGATGAACGCGCTGGGCATCAACCAGGGCACGTCAGGCAACATCAGCCGGCGCCATGGCGAGGGCATGCTGATCTCGCCGACCAGCACGCCCTATGACACGCTGCAGCCGGAAGACATCGTCTTCATGGGCTGGGACGGTGAGGTCGACGGACGCCTGCCGCCGTCCAGCGAATGGCGCTTCCATCTCGACATCATGAAGGCCAGGCCCGAGGTCAACGCCGTCGTCCACGCGCATCCGACCTACTGCACGACCATCGCCATCATGGGCCGGAAGATACCGGCGATCCATTACATGGTCGCGGTTGCCGGCGGCAGCGACATACGCTGCGCGCCCTACGCCACCTTCGGCACGGCGGAGCTTTCGGCGCATGCGGTGGAGGCGCTGCGCGACCGCAAGGCCTGCCTGCTTGCCCAGCACGGCATGATCGCCGTCGGATCGAGCCTCGCCCAGGCGATGTGGCTGGCGGTCGAGGTCGAGACGCTGGCGCGCCAGTATCACGGCGCCCTGCAGATCGGCGAGCCGCCGATCCTGTCCGACGAGGAGATCGAAAACGTCATCAAGCGCATGGCGAGCTACGGCCTGCGCGACAATGACGCCGCTGCTTGAGGGGCAGCAATTTCACAGTTTCGCATATCCTCCGGGAAGGCCCGGAGCGATCAACAAGGGAGGAATGAAAATGACCAGATCCATGAAAGGCCTCGTCAAGGCGCTCGCTTTTGGATTAGCGGCGGCTTGCAGCGTTGCCGCCGTCTCCGGCGCGAGTGCCGAGGAGCTGTCGCTCAAGGGCAAGCGCATCGGTGTCTCCGCCATCGGCACGGACCACTATTGGGACCTGATGGCGTTCCGCGGCATCCAGGACCGCGTCAAGGAACTCGGCGGTGAAGTCATCGCGCTCGATGCCGGCCGCAAGGACCAGCAGCAGATCGCGCAGCTGCAGACGCTGATCGCCCAGAAGCCCGACGCCATCATCGAGCAGCTCGGCAACCTCGAAGTGCTGAACCCCTGGCTGCAGAAGATCCGCGACGCCGGCATTCCGCTGTTCACGGTCGACACCGCGACGCCGCACGCCATCAACAACACCACGTCGAACAACTACAATATCGGCGCCGAGATCGCGCTGCAGATGGTCGCCGACATGGGCGGCAAGGGCAATGTGCTGGTATTCAACGGCTTCTACAGCGTGCCAGTCTGCAAGATCCGCTACGACCAGCTGAAATACGTGCTGACCTCGTTCCCGGATGTGAAGATCATCGAGCCGGAACTGCGCGACGTCATCCCGAACACGGTGCAGAGCGCCTATTCCAATGTCACCGACATGCTGACCAAGTCGCCCGAGAAGGGGTCGATCGGCGCGGTTTGGGCGTGCTGGGACGTGCCGCAGATCGGCGCCACGCAGGCGGTCGAAGCCGCCGGCCGCAACGAGGTCAAGACCTACGGAATCGACGGCAGCCCGGAAGTCATCAAGATGGTGATGGACCCGAAGTCGTCGGCCGGCGCGGTCGCGGCTCAGCAGCCCTTTGAGATCGGCAAGACCTCGGTCGACAACGCCGCCAAATATCTGGCCGGCCAAAAGGTGCCGCCGTTCACTTTCGTGCCTTCGGTGCTGATCAACAAGGAAAACGCCGCCGAAAAAGGAAAGCCGTTCCTCGACGCTGCCGAGAAAGCTGGCGTTCAATAGGACGGAACGGAACGACGGGCAGCCGCGCCTATGCGGCCGCCCGTCACAGCCAACCAGGATTGACGGCCATGCAGACAGCAACAAGAGAAATTGCTGTATCGATGACGGGCATATCGAAACGGTTCGGTCCGGTGCGCGCGCTGGAAAACGCGAACCTCGAGATCGCGCGCGGCTCGATCCTCGGCCTTGTCGGCCAGAACGGCGCCGGCAAGTCGACCATTATCAAGGTGCTGGCCGGCATCATCAAGCCGGACAGCGGCACGATCGTCATCAATGGCGAGGTCATTACCTCGCTGACACCAGCGTCGGTCGAAAAGCTCGGCGTGCACTTCATCCATCAGGACAGGCTTCTGGTGCCGACCGCGACCGTCGGCGAAGCCGTCTTCCTCGGCCACGAAATCGGCCTCGGTCCATTCGTCAGCCGCCGTGCCATGGAGCGCCGCGCCGCTGATCTGTTGAAGCGCTTCTTCGGCATGGAACTGCCGGCCGGAACCCTCGTCAAGGACCTCACCACGGCGCAGCAGAAGGTGGTGCAGATCACCCGGGCGCTGGCGCAGAAGGCGTCGGTGCTGGTGCTGGACGAGCCGACGGCGGCGCTCGTAAAGCGCGAGGTCGACAGCCTGTTCGACGTGCTGCGCCGGCTGCGCGACGACGGCATCGCCGTGGTCTTCATTTCCCACTACATGCAGGAGATCGAAAAACTCTGCGACCGCGTCACCGTGATGCGCAACGGCACCGATGTCGGCACAGTCGATCCGCGCCAGACGCCGATCGACGAGATCATCGCGATGATGATTGCCCGTGATGTCGGCGAGATGTTCCCGAAGCGCTCGGTCACTTTAGGCGCGCCGGTGCTGGAGGTTTCCAACCTCCGCCTAGGCGGCAGTTTCGAGAACGTCGGCTTCAATGTGCGCGCCGGCGAGATCGTCGGCCTCACCGGGCTGCTCGGCTCCGGCGCCAAGGAGATCGTCCAGTGCCTGTTCGGCCTCAAGACTGCCGATGGCGGCCAAGTCAAGGTCGAGGGCAGGGAGCTGTCGCTGTCCACGCCGGTCAAGGCCGTGCGCGATGGCATCGCCATGCTGCCGGAAGATCGCCGTGCGCATGGCGTGGCGCTTGGTCTGTCCGTGCGCGAGAACATCTCCTTGGCCAGCCTGCGCCGCTATTCGCGCAGCGGCATGGTCAGCCGTGGCGCTGAGAACCAGGCGGTGGACGGCCTGATCAAGGAACTGTCGATCAAGACACCGCATCGCGACGCGCTGGTGCGCGAGCTCTCCGGCGGCAACCAGCAGAAGGTGGCGATCGCCAAATGGCTGAGCTGCCAGTCGCGCGTCTATGTGCTGGATGAGCCGACGGTCGCCGTCGATGTCGGCGCCAAGGTCGAGATCTACAACCTGCTGAACCGGCTGGCGGGCGAGGGCGCGGCGATCCTGCTTTTGTCCTCCGACCTGCTCGAGCTGGTCGGCGTCTGCGACCGTGTCCTGGTCATCTATCGCGGCCGGCTTGCCAGCAGCTTCTCCGGTCCCGCGATGAACAGCGACGCGCTGCTGGCGGCTTCGTCCGGCGCGCGCTCGAACACCGACGGGGTGGCCGCATGAGCGCGACTGTTCTCCACACCGAAGTCGGCGTTTCCGACGAGAAGCAGACCGCCGCAAAGAGCGCCGGCCGGCGCTTTGGCGCGCTCGTCGTGCGGCTCGGCGCGATCGCCGCCTTCGCCGCGATCATGGCCTATTTCGTCATCTTCGCGCCGGGCTTCACCTCGACCTTCAACCTGATCAACGTCGTCGAGCAGTCGGCGATTCTGGGTGTGCTCGCCTATGGCATGACGGCCGTCATCATCGGCGGCGGTTCCGATGTCACTGAAGGCGGCATAGATCTGTCGATCGCCGCCAATATGGGGCTCTGCGCCGCCGTCTACGCGACGCTCTTGTCGATGGGCTATGGCGATTTCCTTTCCGTGCTCGCGGCCATCGCCGTCGGCATGGCGGTCGGCGCGTTGAACGCCCTTGCCGTGGTCGGCCTCGGCATCCTGCCGTTGCTCGCAACGCTTGCCGTGCTCAACGTCGCAGCCGGCATGGAACTCACGCTCACCCAGAACACGGTGGTCGGCGCATCCTCCCCGCTGCTCGGCGTGCTGGTTTCGGGCAGCTTCCTCGGCGTCTCCGCGCTTGCCTGGGCGCTGATCGTCTTCTCCGCGATCATGATCGTGCTCGTTCACGGTACTTCTTTCGGTCTCAGGCTCTACGCTGTCGGCGGCCATCCCGAGGCGGCGCGCGCGGCCGGCATCAGCGTGCCCTTCTATGTCTCCTTCACCTATGTTCTAAGCGGCCTCTGCGCGGCGGTGGCGGCGATCCTCACCGTCTCGCGCCTGTCGGCCAGCACGCCCGGTTCCGGTGAGCTGCTTCTGTCGGTGCTGGCGGCGGCCTTGCTTGGCACCGTCTTTTCGCGCCGCTTCGTGCCGACCATGGGCGGCACGCTGCTCAGTGTGCTGTTCATCGGCCTGCTCGCGAACGGTTTCCAGCTGCTCAACGTCTCCAGCTACTGGGTCAACGGCGTGCAGGGCGCGCTGATCCTGCTGGTGGTGGCCATCACATCCTTTGCCCGCGGTTCGGAGGGTTCGCGATGAGCGTCTCAGCCAACGACAATTCAGCCGAGGTGAGTGTGCGCGGCTTCCTCGCCAAATACAGCGTGCTCATCGCCTTCGCGGCCATCGTCATCTTCTTTTCGGTGGCGAGCCCGACCTTCCTGACGCCGGCTAACCTCTTCAACGTGCTGGTCAACAACGTCGTCATGCTGGCGATCGTGGCGCTGGGTCTCACCATTGTCATCTCGTCGGGTGGCATCGATCTGTCGGTCGGCGTCTCGGTCGACATGGCAAGCATGATCTTCGTCATGCTTCTGGCCGCCGGCTACAGCGGCATCGTTGGCGTCGCGGGCGGGCTCGGCGCCGCGCTGATCGTCGGCGTGCTGAATGCGATCCTCATCACCAGGCTCAACATCAGCCCCTTCCTGGCGACGCTCGGCGTGCTCTTCATCGGCCAGAGCACGCAGCAGCTCGCCACCAGCGGCGGCCAGCCGATCTATCTCACCAGCGGGTATGCAGCAGACCAGTTCAACGCCATCGCCCGCACCGCTTTGTTCGGGATACCGACCCCGGTCATTGTGCTGATCGTCCTCGTCGTCGCGGTTCATGTCCTGCTGCATCGCTCGGTGTTCGGCCGCTACGTGCAGGCCATGGGCGCGCAGCCCGGCGTAGCCTGGTATTCCGGCATCCGCGTGCCGCGCGAATTGTCGATGGTGCATGTTTTGTGCGCGCTGCTTGCCGGCGTCACCGGCATCCTGCTCTCGGCGACCGTGAAGTCCTACGTGCCGCTCTCCGGCAACGCCTTCCTGCTCGATGCGATCGGCGCCACCTTCATCGGCACGACGCTGAGCCGCGAGCGCAAGCCCTCGGTCATCGGCACGCTGCTTGGCGTGCTGCTGCTCGCCATCGTCAAGAACGGGCTGCTGCTTGTCGGCTGGAATTTCTACTGGCAGCAGGTCGGCATCGGCGTGCTCGTCTTCCTGGTGCTGGCCGCAAGCTTCGGCCTGCGCCGCGCCGCCTATTGAGTTCGAAAGGTCAAGTCAGCCATGCCCCAATTCGACGTCAGCTCGATCGGTTTCTACGTCCTTGACATCCTCGGACGGCCGGTCTCGCGCATCCCCGAAGGCGGCCGCGCCGACTATATCGAGGAGATCCGCATGACCGTTGCCGGCACCGCCGGCGCGACCGGCATGGACTGCGCTATCCTCGGTCTGAAGACGCGGGCCGTCACCACGCTTGGCACCGACGATATGGGCGACTGGTTCCTCGCCAAGCTCAAGAAATACGGCCTGGAGACGAGCCTCGTGCGCCGCGACGGCAGCGTCCAGACCTCGTCCACGATTTTGCCGGTGCGGCCGAACGGCGAGCGTCCCGCATTGCATGTGCCGGGCACAGCCGCCCTGTTCGAGGTCGCCGATGCTGATCTCGATGCCGCGCTCGACGCGACCGTAGTCCATGTCGGCGGCACCGGCCTGTTGAAGCGCTTTGACGGCGAACCAACGGTACGGCTGTTGAAGCACGCGAAGGCACTTGGCCGCATCACCACTTTCGACCTCATCCAGGCGACGCCGGAGACCTGGAAACTGGTCGAGCCTTGCCTGCCCTATATCGATTATTTCGTGCCCAGCATCGACGAAGCCGGCGAGATGGCGCATGACCGCGATCCGGCCCGCGTCGCCGCCTTCTTCAAGGCGAGGGGCGTCAAGAACTGCATCCTCACGCTCGGCGCCCACGGTGTGCATGTCTCGCCCGAGCATGGCGAGGATTTCCATCTGCCCGCCTTCGAGGTCGACGTGTTCGACACCACGGGCTGCGGCGATTCCTTCACCGCCGGCATCATCGTCGGCATCGTCAAGGGCTGGGACCTGAGGCAGTCCGCACGCTTTGCCAGCGCCGTCGCCGCCAAGGTGGCGATGGGGCTCGGCTCCGACGGCAAACTCGTTTCGTTCGACGACACGATCGCGGCGATGAACTCGCTCCCGGTCAAGACATCAAAGGTGGAAGCAGCATGACCATTCTCCCCGAAGCCAAGGGCAAGACGGCTCTCGTCACCGGCGCCAGCCGCGGCATCGGCAGGGCGCTCGCCAAGGGGCTCGCCGAAGCGGGCTTCGATGTCGCCATCACCGATCTGCCGTCGCAGGCGGCGGAGCTCGACCTGACCAAAGGCGAGATCGAGGCGGCCGGCCGCAAAGCGTATGTCTACACGATGGACGTCAGCAAGAAGAAGGACATCGAGGCGGCCGCGCAGGCCCTGCTCAAGGCTGCGGGCAGCATCGACGTTCTGGTCAACAATGCCGGTATCCTGAAGCCAAGTCTACTGCAGGATCTCGACGAGGCCAATTGGAATGCGCATTTCGACGTCAATGCCAAGGGCGTGCTGATGATGTGCCAGGCGGTGCTGCCGCATATGCGCGCCAGGAAGTCGGGCAGGGTGATCAACATCGCCTCGATCGCCGGCCGGCAGGGCGTGCCGACGCAGGGCCACTACGCCGCGACCAAGGCGGTGGTGATCACGCTCACCCGCGTGCTGGCGCAGGAGGTCGGCATGGACGGCGTCACCGTCAACGCCATCTGCCCCGGCATCATCCTGACCGAGATGGGCAAGAACAATCTGGGCAGCGAAGCGGCGATCCGCCATTGGGAGGAGGTCGCGGCGCTGAAGCGCCTCGGCGCGCCGGAAGACATCGTCGGACCGGTGCTGTTCTTCGCCTCGGATCTCTCGGCCTTCGTCACCGGCCAGGCGCTCAACGTCGACGGCGGCATCTACTACCACTGACCACTCGCTCGGTGGCCGCGCGATCGCCAAGCCCACTTCTTGGCGCAGAGCCGCCGTTTACCCATGGAATGCTTGAGTCGGATTCGGCTCAGAACGGCTGGTTCAGCGGAAAGCTTGAGGAAGTGTCGAGGGCGTTCAAAGAAGGGAGGGATCGTCTTAACGTAGGGTTGAATTGCGCATGGAACAGCTTCAAGTCACTCTCCATCTTGGTCATTGGGTTCGTCAGACCATACGAGAGAGTACGAGGGAAAAAGGTTGGCGGGCCAGCCGCTAACGTATTGATTTTCCCGTTTGTTCTCACGCCCTCGGAGCCTACCACACTATGCCTACATCTACTGTTCTCGCTGAATTTTTGAGAGTCGATTCATATTATGGATTCGAACCCTCTCGTTTGAAGAAGCTCGAAGTGTCTTTTGGCATTTCGCAGGGGCGTCGCATTCGGTGAAATCGGCGTGCTTCTGATTCAGATGGACTCTAACGTTGAGCTACCATAGCCCATTTAGACAATTAGCCTCGCCACTCAACTGAAACGGCTGGCCCGGAAGGCGGCGAGCATTGGGTGCGGGTTGCCTGAGACAATCTCACGGGCAAGCAACTCTCCGACAATCAGTCCAAGCGTGGCGCCACTGTGGCTGAAGGCAACGTGGAGACCTGGGACGGTCTCGATCTCTCCAAGCACCGGCTCGCCGTCGCCGGGGATAGGCTTCGGGCCGACGGCGCAGGCGGCGAGCTGGAGCCGAGGATTGCCGTCGAGCACTGCACTGGCTTCGTCGAGTAGCCCCCGGATGGTCTTGTCGTGCACGGTGTAAGTGCCATCCGAGTTAGCCACCACTTGTTCCTCCGACCATGCAGAATCCAAAACAAGTGCACCGTCCGGCGTCGGACGCACCGCAACACGCGGCGTATTCAGCACGGCACGGAGGGCTGTCTTGATCGGTTTGGTCTTCAGGAGCAATGAGATCGGCGTGGCGTCGGGGACATAGATGTCGATCTCGGCAAGCATGGCAGGTGTGGCCGGTCCAACAGCAAGCAGCACCGAACCCGCCTCGATCGGCGCATCGCCGGCAACGACGACGCCACGTGCGCGGCCGCCATTGGTGTCTATCCGCACACGTCCGGCATCCTGGATAAGCTTGCCTCCACGAGCGCGAAATTCGATGAGCAGAAGATCGATCAGAGAAGGCAGGTCGACCCATCCTTCGCCAGGATTGAAGATGGCGCCCTGTGGGCTGATCGCACCGGCATTGACGCCGGGCGTCACGGCGGCCACTTCCGCCGGGCTGAGCAACAGGGCGTCATAGCCGATGTTCTGCTCCAGCTGGCAGATCGAGACGATCTGGTTTTTGTCCTCATCCGCATCCCAAGTCAGCCCACCGTCGAAGCTGAGCCACGATGCCGTTTCCGGCCTTGTGGCGGCCAGCGTGCGATAGCGATCGATGCCGGCCATCCTTAATCGGTGATAGGCAGTGTCGGCGCGCCGCGCCGAGTTCAACCAGGAGAGTGAACGGCCCGAAGCCCCTTTGGCCGGCGCACCATCGTTCACGATCGTCACGTCGAGGCCAAGACGAGCAAGATGCAGGGCGGAGGAGACACCAAAGATGCCTGCGCCGACGACGATCACCTTGCGCGGCTTTGGGGATGTGGTCATGGGGAGTTCTTTCTGCGCTGAAGAGGAATGGGGGAGGCCGAGATTGGGCGAAGAACGGTAGACCTAGTAGTCCTTCAGCTTCTTCATGTAGCGCCGGCCCTCAAGCATCGGCCGGTCGCGCAGATCGGCCAGCTTGTAGGCAAACCGCCACAGAGTGTCGAAGAAGACCAGAGGCACGAGATAGGGCTTAATGCGATCTGCCATGCCCGTGAGGTCGAGCTCCGTTGCGTCGAGGAGCAGAATGTTTTCGCGGCTGCCATATCTGAAAAGAAAGTCGCGCGCACGCTCAGTGAGGCGCCGTGTCTCGTCCAGGCCCAGCATCACGATGAAGCCGGCATCCTCGTCCACCACCTCGAAAGGACCATGGAAGAACTCGTTGGCATGTATAGCCTGCGAGTCATACCACTGCATCTCCATCAAAACGCAGATGGCGTATGAATAAGCCGCGCCATAGCTGGCGCCGCTGGCGAGGGTGTAGATTGCATCGCGCGGCGCAAAGCGGGGTGCAAAGGCCTGAAACCGGTCGGCATAGGTTTGGTGCGCACGATCGATCGCCGGCTGGAGATGGCGGAGGCTGATCAGCAGGTCGGCGGTCAATCCGGCATTCTCTCGACCATCGATCAGGCCAGCGAGCACCATGTAGAGCACTCCGTAGTTGCTGTAGGCTGAATCGATTGTTTTGCCCGTCGTATAAGAAGCCTGGTAGGCGATCGAGTGATCGACCACACGAGCAAGCGGCGATGCTTGGTCGAGTGTCATGCCGATCGTCATGGCGCCTCGATCACGGGCATGGTCGGCTGCGCGCACCGTCTCCTTGGTGGTTCCGGTCTGGGAGCAAAGGACAACGAGCGTATCGGGCCCCAAGCGCCGCGGATCACGGCAGACGAACTCATCCGCATTGTAGATGTCACAGGCCATCGTGCCGCTGTGACGGTCGACGAAGTATTTTCCTGCCATCATGATCGAGAGCGAGCCGCCGCACGCTACGAGAAATAGATGCGAAAACCGCTTGCCCGCTGTAGCGGCCAGAGCGCGTTCTACATCGGCGGGCAGTGCGGAAATCATCGGTATCCTCGTCTCGTTGGAAAGCTTGAGGCTGGTGCACAATTGACAAACAGCAGCCATTTGTGTGAACGTTCTCATATCCATAAACCGAAAGTTTCGCCATGGTCAAGATTGCCGCGATGGGTGATAACGTTGTCGATTGCTATCTTGCCCGGGGCGAGATGTATCCTGGCGGCAACTGCCTCAATGTGTCGGTCTATGTCAGCCGCTTCGGGGGGCAGTCGGCATATGTCGGAGCGATCGGCAGAGACCGCGCCGGGGACCTGATCCAGGCCGCGCTGTCATCGGAGCGTGTGGACATCAGCCAGCTCCGCCGCCTCGACGGGCCCACCGCATACTGCGTCGTAGGTCACCGCGACGCCGATCGGATTTTCCTGACCTTCGATCTCGGTGTGTCGATGTTCACGCCTAACCGGCAAGATCTCGATTTTCTCTCGGGCTTTCAGGCCGCCCACATCGGTCAGTCTAGCGGGCTCGATGCATGGGTGCCGAAGATTTCCACTAAGTCTCTGGTGTCTTACGATTTTTCGACACGGCGAGACCCGGAGCATCGCTATTCGATCGGACGCCACTGCTATCTGGCCTCAGTGTCGGGTGACGGTCTCGATGACGAGCAATCGGACGCAATCGCATCCGAATTGCTTGCATGCGGTTCCAAATGGGTTTTGGTCACTCGCGGACGGGCTGGTGCGCTGCTTCGCAGCCATTCCTTCTCCTACCGCACGCCGGCTCGGCTGGTCCAACCGATCGATACATTGGGCGCGGGGGACACATTCATTGCCAGAACGCTATTCGGCTTGCTTCGCCGGGAGGCGCCTGAGGACATCCTCGGCCAAGCCGCGGAGGCAGCGGCCGCTACGTGCCAGTATTTTGGGGCGGTCGGTCATGCGGCGGTGATCGATTTAGGCGCGATCACGTCCGAAATCCTCCTCCGAGCACGGCGCCTACAAGACGAAACGGTATAGTTGCCGGATTCTCCGGGAGAATTGACCCAAAGAATTTGCGGTGCTAACGTGAGAACGTTCTCATCATGAATTAGGCACCGTCTGAGAGCGTCGGTCCATGGATGAGAGCTCAAGTGGGGTTGCAAGCCGACTACGGCTATCAATGAGAGGAGAAGACATGCAAACGAATTCGAGCAGACGTCGGCTGATCAAATGTGGTCTGGCCGCGACCGTTGCGCTGGTAACCGGGTTTGGAACTTTGGTCGCGTCAACGCAGTCAAAGGCGGCCGGCAATCCCTACAACCTCATTGATCCTTCGGTAATCAGTGTTGGGACCATGGGCGATGCAAAACCTTACGTCTTCACCGACGCCAATGGCAATTTCACTGGATTCGACGCGGAATTGTTCCGTGACGTGGCCCGCCGGCTCGGTTTCAAGGACGAGCAGGTCGTTTTCACCGGCCAGGAATTCTCGGCGCTGCTGCCCTCCGTTGCCAGCGGCCGTTTCGATGTGGCCGTGGCCGCCATCGGCACGACCGCGGAGCGCAAGAAGACGGTGGATTTCAGTGACGGCTACCTCGCTGGTTACCTGTCGATCATCTCGGCCGATCCGGCACTGACCAGCAATGAGAGCACCGCCGGAAAGCGCATCGGCGTGATCCAGGGAACCCTGCAGGAGATCTATGCCGAGAAGAACCTGAAGGGTGACATCGTCAAATTTCCCGACAACAACACCGCGGTAGCTGCACTGAACAACGGAACGATCGATGGCCACTTCACCGACTATGAATCGGCCAAGCAGTATGTCGAGCGCTATAAAAACCTGAAGATAACGATGAACGTGCCATCTTTCGATGCGCCGGCCGGATTCGTGGTCAAGAAAGGCAATGACGCGTTTCGGGAGGCCCTGAACAAAGCACTGCACGAGGCCATGGACGACGGCACCTGGAAGCGGCTGCACGAGAAATGGTTTCCGGGCACTCCGATGCCGGATCAATATTTGCCCAAGAAGTAAATTGGCGCCTATTTATTGTCGCATTCCGGCCGGGTCCCGTGAGCAGCGGAGCCCGGTCGAACTACAGAAGGGCCTGATATGAGCTGGTTCGATACCTTCTCGCGCAGCTTCCTCGATTTCCAGGCCATGGCGGAAGTTCTGCCGAACATGGTCATGGTCGGCCTCAAGAACACCCTGATCCTGGCCCTTGCCTCGACATTCTTCGGCACGCTGATAGGAATCGTGCTGGCCATCATGGGGATATCCGACAACCCTGTCCTCAAACTCCTGGCGCGCGTCTACACCGATATTTTCCGCGGGCTTCCCGCCATCGTCACCATTCTGATCATTGGCCAAGGCTTTGCCCGGCTGGGCCGAGAGCTGTTCGGTCCGTCGCCTTATCCGCTGGGCATTCTAGCGCTGAGCCTGATTGCTGGTGCCTACATAGGAGAAATCTTCCGCGCCGGCATTCAGAGCGTCGAGCGCGGACAACTCGACGCCACGCGCACGCTCGGCATGACATATGGCCAAGGCATGAGGCTGGTCGTCATTCCCCAAGGTATCCGCCGCGTGCTGCCGGCGCTGGTCAACCAGTTCATCGGCAACGTCAAAGATTCCAGTCTTGTCTACTTTCTCGGTCTTCTCGCTTCGGAGCGCGAACTGTTCCGGGTTGGGCAGGATCAGGCCGTTCTGACCGGCAACCTCTCGCCGCTTTTGCTGGCCGGCATGTTCTACCTGGTGATCACCGTACCCTTGACTCACCTTGTCAACTATATCGATGCGCGCATGCGCATCGGAAAGCGTATCGTGGCTGTGCAAAGCGGGCTTAAGGAAGTCGCCGAGCTTGCCGACGCGGGCGCGCTGGACGTTGCAAAGCCATCCGTTGCAACGTCCACGCCCTTCAAGGGCGGCAGCATTGAAATCAAAAACGTCGATATGGCCTATGGCAACCTTCAGGTCCTGCATGACGTCAGTCTGAAAGTAGAGCCAGGGACTGTCACCTGCCTCATCGGACCATCCGGGTCGGGCAAATCAACGTTGCTTCGATGCCTGAACCGGCTCGTCGAGTGTCGCGCGGGGGACATTCTGCTCGATGGCGAAAGCATTCACCAGTCTACCCCCGACCAGCTTCGCCGCCGCGTTGGCATGGTTTTCCAGCAGTTCAACCTGTTTCCCGACCGCAGCGCGCTCGCCAACATTACTTTGGCACTGCGCAAGGTCAAAGGCATGTCACGTGAAAAGGCCGACAGCGTGGCCAAAGCAAGATTGCAGGAGGTCGGGTTGCTGGAGCGCAAGGACCACCGGCCGGCCAATCTTTCGGGTGGACAACAGCAGCGGGTGGCAATCGCGAGGGCACTGGCGCTCGAACCTGAAGTCATGCTCTTCGACGAGGTTACCAGCGCTCTGGATCCAGAACTTGTGAAAGGCGTCTTGAATTTGATGGCCGACTTGGGACAACGAGGCATGACCATGGTCGTCGTTACGCACGAGATGAATTTCGCTCGCAAGGTCGCGAACCAGGTTGTGTTCATGGACGAGGGCCGGATCGTCGAAGCAGGGCGGCCGCAGGATATTTTCGACAATCCGCAGAGCCCACGCCTTCGGCGCTTTCTGTCCGAGGTGCTATGACTGCAATGGTGTGCGCAACTTCCGGTGATGCGGTTTTCGGCCTTGCGGGACAGGGTCTGCTGCCGCTAGCTCGTCTCTTCACGATGCACCCACGGGCGGCAAGGCTTGCTGAGTGACTCCGAGATCATCGAAGAACCCAACCATCATCGAGGTCGCTCGCCGGGCCGGGGTGAGTTCCGCCACCGCAGGGCGCGTACTTGGTGACTACGGCTACAGCAGCCCCGAAGTTCAGGAGAAAGTGCGCGCCGCCGCAGCCGCGCTGGGCTACCGCCCCAACCGCCTGGCCAAAGGTTTGATTACCGGCAAGACACAGACCATCGGAGTTGTAGTCGGCGACATCGAAAGCCCATTCTATGCGAGCGTGCTGCGCGGAATAGGGGACGTCGCGCGTAGCGGAGGCTTCGGCGTCATCGTTACGAACAGTGACGAAAATGCCGAACTCGAGCGAGAGGCGGTTCAGCTGCTGTTGGAAAAGCAGGTTGACGGGCTAATCGTCTCGTCGACCTTTGTTGATGAGCCGGACCATCTGCGGGAGGCTGTCGCAGCCCACTGTCCCGTCGTGCAGTTCGATCGCATCACTGCCGGCCTGGAAACCGATTCGGTCGTGGTCGACAACGTCTCTGCAACGCGCAGCAGCATCGCGACGATGATCGAGGCCGGTCATAACCGCATTGCCATACTGGCCGAACTCGGACCCGGCCAGCGCGACGATGTCGGCTCCTTTGTGGCAAATACCGATCTCTCCAGCTCTGATGTTCGATATCATCATCCGAGCTGGCAGAGGCTGTTGGGCTACTTGGAGGCCCATCGCGCCGCAGGCGTCGAGCCTGACATACGGTTGATACGCCGCGTGGCGGTCTACTCCAGCGAGGCAGCCCGGAAGGAAGCGCTCGATCTGTTGACAATGCGCAATCCGCCGTCCGCACTGTTTACCGCCGACGGCGTGATGTCGACGGGCGTTTTGGAGGCGACCTCCGCGTTGAAGCTCGCTATCCCTGAAGACGTCTCGCTGCTTTGCTTCGACGATCTCGACTGGATGCAATTCGTGGCCCAAGGTATCACCGCTATAGCGCAGCCAGCGCATTTGATTGGAGCGGCAGCGGCCGAACTCCTCTTGAAGAGACTGGTGGAGGCCACGAGACCCCTGGAGCACCGTGTTCTGTCGGCCCATCTTGTGGAACGCAATTCGATCTCAATTCGTACCGACCGGTAATCGTCCTTTCCAGAGAGGCGCTGAGGCACTATATGCCGGCGGTTTCGAGCGGCAGCGGCTCGTGGCCGAGGCGGCCGCGCTGCTGGTCGAGCCTGAACCAGCGGCGGAACTACGCTTCGTCGTGCGGTTTACGCGACATGTGCCGACCGGCACGAGCGACCCCGCTCTGAGGGCCTGCTTGTCCCACCCGACTCTTTCGTCAAGCGGACGCAATGCGATCGAGTCGGCACCCCCCGGTGGCCTTCTTCGATACCATCGGTCATGCGCAGACCGCCTTACCGCCTCTCATGCAACGCATGTTCACTCTGAACTGCGCCTACGTCTGCTGGCCGCCCTGTTGGACACTCACGACGACCGAAGCGTGACGAAAGAAACCAAACGAGACCGCACCGTTCGCTTGGAATCGGTATGCCGATGCACGAGTTTGAATTTCTTATGAAAATCGGCAAGCTCAATCGATCGGAGCACTGTCTCTGATCGAAAAGGACGATAGCGACCCTGCCAAGATTTATTCTGATCTCGCCAGCAGGCGGACTCCACGTTCGTAAGCTTTTTCGGGACTATTTGACGTCTCGCCGCGATGAGCATTTGCCGGCTGGGCGGCGGCATCCGCCGCGGCGAGAATGAGGCGGGCTTAGCTGACGTTCATGCGGTTCGGCGCGCTTCCTGGCACGGCTCAGATCGCTGACATCATTCTGGGCGCGAGACCATACGGAACGAAACGGGAAGATTTCAGGTGGTGTTCGATCGTCAGTGGGTTTTTCGGGCGTTGGATATTCGTCTCCCTGGCGAGCCGATCTCCCGAATACACTTTATGGCCATAGCTGGAGCCCGCCACCGTCAGATAATTTCGCGAGTTTGGAAGCGGGCGACGTGCCGGCATTTCACGTCGGAAAGGGCCATTTATCAGATCTCCTTTGGCTGTCTCAATACCATCAGAATGTCCATTAGCAACGGAATACCATCTCCACCCGCCGTTGGACCAAATGCGCTCGAAACGGCCCAACCGCGCTCAAATTCGCGAACTGACCCGAAAAGACCAACAATTTCAGCCGTTTGCAGAGGCTGCGGCGTAGAAGCTTCAGCGAAAGAGACTATCAGGAGAAGTGCCCTTCCCGAGAGATGGGTGACAGTTCATTCTGGATAGATGGGTTACACTTTTGGCCCTTTGCAAGGAGAGCAAGGTGCCTTGGAAGGAGTGTAACGTCATGGACGAGCGGCTTAAGTTCGTGGCCCGTCTGCTGGACGGAGAGAAGATGGCGGTCCATTTGCCGGGAATTCGATATCTCGCGCAAGACCGGCTACAAGATCCTCGCGCGCTACAATGATAGCGGCCTTGAGGGGCTGACGGATCGGTCACGCCGACCCTATCGCCACGCCAATCAGCTTCCGTTTCAAATCGAGAAGCTGATTGTGCGCCTGAAGCAGGACAAGCCGACTTGGGGTGCGCCTAAGATACGCGAGCGGCTGGCCCGGCTCTATCCGGATGTGCACAGGCCTGCGATCTCGACGGTGCATGCGGTGCTCGACCGGCACGGTATGGTCGAGCACCGCAAGC
>NZ_VFTQ01000017.1:0-160070 GCF_006439475.1 Mesorhizobium sp. B2-8-9
CACCTGGACGGAAAGGCCCGCGCGCGCCGCATGCAGCGCGGTCGAAAGGCCCATGATGCCGCCGCCGACGATGACCGCGTCAAGCACGCCGTCAGCCGAAAGCTCACACTGAAACGCCGTGGCCGCCTGGGGCTTTCGCCAGATCGGATCGGAAAAGGCTTCGACCAAGAGGATCACCTACGCGCTGGAGCTTCGTGAAAATCCTATTGCCGATTTCATGAATTTGAAAGGGCGCTTCGATGGGCCAGTTCGGCCGTGGCTGTGTGACAGCACATGCATCGTCGCAAATGTTGCGGCTGGCGGGATAGACGTTTCCGCGAAATCGGGGAAAAGTGCCGCGCGCGAAAAATTGAGAGGAATGATGCCATGACCGATCCGACCCGTCTGCCCGCCGATGGAATTTTCGTCGGCCGCGCCAAGACCAGCGCCGCTTCCCATCCGCTGGTGGTGACGGTGCGGGACGGCGAGGTGATCGACATTACCTCGAGCGCGGCGCCTACGGTGCGCGATCTTTGCGAATTGAAGGATCCGGCTGACTATCTGCGCTCGGCCAAGGGCAAGGCGATCGGCGCGCTGGAAGAAATCGCGGCGAACAGCTTCGAGGCCAAACGTGACGCCGGGAAGCCCATCCTGCTGTCGCCCGTCGACCTGCAGGCGGTGAAGGCCTCCGGGGTCACCTTCGTCGTCAGTCTGCTCGAGCGCGTCATCGAGGAACAGGCGCGCGGCTCGGCCGAAAAGGCCGACGCCATCCGCGCCGACATCGCCGGACTGATCGGCCACGATCTGTCGAAGCTCAAGCCCGGCTCGCCGGAAGCGATGGAGATCAAGGCAAAGCTGATCGCGCGCGGGGCATGGTCGCAATATCTCGAAGTGGGCATCGGCCCGGACGCCGAGATCTTTACCAAGTGCCAGCCGATGGCTTCCGTCGGCTTCGGCGCCGATGTCGGGCTGCATCCGGTCTCCACCTGGAACAATCCGGAGCCGGAGATCGCCATGATCGCCGACAGTTCGGGCCGTATCGTCGGCGCCACGCTCGGCAACGACGTCAATCTGCGCGACGTCGAAGGACGCTCGGCGCTGCTCCTCGGCAAGGCCAAGGATAACAACGCCTCGGCCTCGCTCGGGCCGTTCATCCGGCTGTTCGACGAAACCTTCTCCATCGCCGACGTGAAGCACGCCACGGTGCGGCTCAGCGTCGAGGGCGAGGATGGCTTCTCGCTGGAGGGCGCGAGCTCGATGGCGGAAATCAGCCGTTCGCCGGAGGAACTGGTCAAGGCGGCAATGGGACCGCACCACCAATATCCCGACGGACTGGCGCTCTATCTCGGCACCATGTTCGTACCCTCGAAGGATCGCGGCGAGAAGGGCAAGGGTTTTACGCACAAGGTCGGCGACATCGTCACCATCTCGTCGGAAAAGCTCGGCGCGCTGGTCAACCGTGTAAGGCTGTCGCCGGACTGCCCGCACTGGACCTACGGCGCCAGCCATCTGATGCGCGACCTAGCCAAGGCGGGCCTGATCTAACCGCGCACCGAAGGGCGGTTGCTTGGAGGCCAATCCGTGCAGCGGATGGTCGATGGCGCCGCTTGCCCAACGAATATCACCGCTGCTGATGCAATCTGATGGGATTGCTGATGGCGCGCGCGCCTGTGCCAACATCCATTGGCGATGGAGGCTTGCCACTGCCTGAAAAAGAGAATGCTCTAGACGTTCCGGTCGGCGCGGGCAGGAGATGCGGCCAAGGTCGCGTCGCACGGATCCAGGAGGAGAGTTCAACATGGGAGGAAATCGAATGCTTTCGCGGCTAAGACTGCTCGTGCTTGGCTTGATCGCGGCTATCGCCATTCCGGCGATGGCCGAGGCCAAGACGTTCTACTGGATTTCGCATGGCGGCCCGGCCGATCCGGTCTGGACCTACTTCCTGGCCGGCGCCAAGCAATGGGCGAGCGACACCGGCAACAAGGTGAACACCTCGTTCCACAATGGCGATGTCGCCTCGCAGCAGGAAGCCGTCCGAGCCGCCATCTCAGCCAAGGCAGATGGCATCGTCACCACCAGCCCCGATCCGGGCAGCCTTGTCGAGATCGTCAAGGAAGCGCGCGCGGCCAACATCCCGATCATCAACTTCAACACGCCCGATCCGAAGGCCAACTTCAACGCCTATGTCGGCGGCGACAACGTCACCTTCGGCAAGCACTGGGCGCAATATCTGGTCGACAAAGGCCTGGTGAAGAAGGGCGATTTCGTCTGGATGCCGGTCGAGGTTCCCGGCGCCACCTATGGCGTGCAGGAAGAGGAAGGCATCAAGAGCGTGTTCGGACCGGCCGGCATCACCTATGAGGTGACAGAAGCGACGCTCGACCAGGCCGAAGTGATCAACCGCATGGTCGACTATCTCACCGCCCACAAAGGCAAGGTGAAGGCCATCATCGGCCTCGGCGACCTCGTCACCGGCTCGATCAAGCGCGTCTTCGACCAGGCCGGCGTCAAGCCGGGCGAAATCCCGGTCGTCGGCTGGGGCAACTCGCTCGACACCACGCAGGAAGTGCTGAACGGCTACGTCAATGCCGGGCAGTGGCAGGATCCGCAAGCGACCAGCTATGTGGCGCTTTCGCTGGCCAACATGGCCGCCAGCGGAATTCCTCCGGGCTTCAACGTCATCACCGGCGCGCTCTATGAGAAGGACACCGCCGGCGTCTACGACAAGATCCTGTCCGGCAAATAATCCCTGACATCCACGGTCGCGGCTTTCGGGCCGCGGCCGCTTTCCTGTACCGTCGAGCCCTGCCTGATCGGAGCGGGCTTCAGCCAGTCATTCACGCCGCGGGCTCAATGGAAAACCGTTCCTTCATTCAAAGTTTCATCGCTCGAGCGGAATTCGGCCCGCTGGTACTGCTTATCGTCGAGCTCGTCGTCTTCTGGGGCATCAATCCCGATTTCCTGTCGCCGCAGAATATCTCCAACATCCTGGCCTTCACCGTCGAGCTCGGCCTGATTGCGCTGGCAATGACGCTCTTGATGACGTCGGGCGAGTTCGATCTTTCGGTCGGCTCGCTGTTCGGCTTCTCGCCGGTGCTGATGTGGACGCTCTACAACAGCGGCGTCACCTCGCTGGAAATGGGCCTGCTGATCGCGCTGATCGTTGCTGCCCTGATCGGGCTGGTGAATGGCTGGTTCGTCACCCAGCTCAAGATCCCGTCCTTCCTGGTGACGCTCGGCATGCTGCTGGTCGTGCGCGGCTCGGCGCTTTTCATCACCGACGGCTTTCCGCAGCGCACCTGGAGCGCGGAAGGCAGTTGGCTGGCGAACATCCTGGTCGGCGACTTCTATGTCGGACCCTTCCGAATCTACGCCTCGCTGTTCTGGTTCATCGGCGCCGCGGTCGTGCTGGGCTATGTGCTGACGCAGAGTCGCACCGGCAACTGGATCCAGGCCGCCGGCGGCAATCCAAACGCGGCCCGCGCGCGCGGCGTCAACGTCAGCCGCGTCAAGGTCGGCCTGTTCATCCTGTCAGCGGTGATGGCCTCGCTCGCCGGCGTCATCTCGTCGCTGCGCACCTCCGCGGCCAATCCCAACAGCGGCACGGGCTACGAGCTCGAGGTCATCGCCATGGTGGTGATCGGCGGCACGGCGCTGACCGGCGGACGCGGCACGATCATCGGCACGGTGCTCGGCATCCTGATCCTGCGCGTGATGCGCAACGGCATCGTGCTGATCGGCGTGCCGGGGCTCGCCTACAACATTTTCATCGGCGCGATCATCCTCGGCATGATGGCGCTGCATTCATGGCTCGAACGCCGGCACCAGGCGGGGACTTAAGACGATGGCCGAGCCTCTGATCCGCATGACAAACATCCGCAAGTCCTACGGGCGCGTGCAGGCGCTGGTGGACGCCAATTTCCACGTCAATGAAAAGGAGATCGTCGGCCTGCTCGGCGACAACGGCGCCGGCAAGTCGACGCTGATCAAGGTGCTGTCAGGCGCCGTGCCGCTGACCAGCGGCGACATCTTCATCCGCGGTAAGAAGGTCACGCTGCGCAGCACCAGCGATGCCATTGCCCACGGCATCGAGACGATCTACCAGGATTCGGCGCTGGTCACGCAGCTGTCGATCGCGCGCAACCTGTTCCTCGGGCGCGAGCCGATCAAGGCGCCGCGCTTCCTGAACCGCATGGACCAGGACGCAATGAACACGGTAGCGCGCGACCTGCTCAAGCAGGTCGGCATCACCAAGAACATCCCGCCGACAACACCGATCGGCTCGCTGTCGGGCGGCGAGCGCCAAGCGGTGGCGATCGCGCGCGCCATGCATTTCGACAGCGATCTCATCATCCTCGACGAACCGACCAACAATCTCGGCGTCGCCGAGACTCAAGGGGTCTTGAGTTTCGTACGCAGCGCCCGCGATTCCGGCCATTCCTGCATCTTCATCGCGCATAACATCCATCACGTCTTCCAGGTGGTCGACCGCATCGTGGTGATGCGCCGGGGCAAGGTGGTGGCCGACGACATCGATCCGAAAACGACAACGGTCGCCGAGGTCGAGCGCGTCATCACCGGCATGTCGGACAAGGAAATCCGCGACGCGATTTCCGACGGCCCGCAGCAGCATGGCTGAGAGCTGACCGGCAGGCCGATCGGCGGCCGGCAGCCGCTTCACGCCCGCCGCTGGCACAGAATTGCATCAGCGCCTATGACTGGACCCATGAAAGCCACCGTAGCCGATATCGCCCGGAGCTGCGGCCTGTCGACCGCGACCGTCGACCGGGTGCTCAACAATCGCCCGGGTGCAAGCGCTGCCAACCGGCAGCGCGTGCTGGAGGCGGCCAAGCAGCTCGGTTATCTGCCGACGCTCGACCAGGTCGTGCTGCCGTCGAAGCCGGCGCATCTCGAATTCTTCCTGCCGATCGGGTCCAACGCCTTCATGGCCGATCTCGCTTATCACATCGAGGATTATGCCCAGCGCCTGCCCTTGGTCGCGTCCTGCTGCATTCACAATCTTGCCGGCATTTCGCCGGGCGCACTGCAGAGTGCCGTGGAGAACCTGTCGCTCAAGGCCAACGGCGTCGGCGTGATCGCCGTCGACCATCCGCGCACGCGCAACATCCTGCGCGAGCTGGTTGATGCCGGGATCAGGCTGGTCACGCTGATCTCGGATGTGCCGGCGGCACCGCGCTCGGCCTATGTCGGCATCGACAACCGGGTGGCGGGCCGCACGGCGGCGCTGCTGATGGGCCGCTTCCTCGGCGGCCGTAGGGGACATCTGGCGATGGTGGTCGGCTCGCGCTCCTATCGCGGCCACGAGGAGCGCGAGATGGGCTTTCGTTCGGTGCTCGCCGAAGAATTTCCCGACCTCACGGTCTCAAGCGCGGCCGAAAGCAACGACGAGCCGGACGCCAGCTACCGCGCGACCGTCAAGGCGCTGCACGACGAAACGGATCTGCTCGGCATCTATTGCGTTGGCGCCGGACGCTCCGGCGTGGCCAAGGCGTTGCTCGAGGTCAAGCCGCGTTTGAAGCCGGTCTTCATCTGCCACGACCTGACCAGGGAAACGCGCCGCTATCTCGTCGACGATCTTGCCGACGTCGTCATCGACCAGAATGCGCGGCTGATCGCGGAGCAGTCGGTGATCCGTCTGCTCGGCTCCATTGCCTCGTCGGCGCCATACCTGACGAAGAAATTCATCGAGCCGCGGCTGATCTTCAAGGAAAACGTCCCGGCGCAGTAGCGCGGAGCGCGCCGCTCGCTTATTTGTCTGACGATTGATCCCGCAATTCTGCACAGCAGCTATGCAGGTTTCGCAATTGCCGAATCGTTAGGCATCTCGTATTTATCTGGGTGTCGGCCGTCTCCTCCTCCCAGATGTGATGCCGACGCTGAGTGCGGTACACCTCCTCCCGTGCCGTATTCGAAATCGAGCCCGCTGCCACCTCCTCCCGGCAGCGGGCTTTTTCTTTGCGTGCCAAAGGCGGAGGCGAAGCTACCTAATGCTGACCAGATACGCGCCTAGCCTTTCGCCGTCACCAGATTGGAGCTGAGTTCGAAAGCGACTCCCGATCCATCCGCATAAGACTGCAGCACGGGCGCGCTCCCGCTCATGATGTCCTCCACGACGTGCTTGCGTTCCTGATCGGCCATTGCCTTGCCGGCGGCGCTCATGCCGACCAGGGCCATCGTGTTCAACCGCAGGAGAGGCGCCCCGTCCTCAAAGCGTATCCTGCGCGATATTGTCCTTGATCGGACGTCGTGGAAGCCGGCGTCCCGGAGCAGCACCTCGATCGGCGCCGCATTCCCAAAGCTGTGGCGCAGGTCCACCACTGGGCCGAGGAGGCGCTCGGCGACGCGGCGGAGATCCCGAAAGAAGGGGATTTCCTCATCGGGGCGCCACGTGGCAACGGCCAGCCGGCCGCCCTGCGCCAGTGCTCGCCGCATCTCCGCCGCCGCAGCGGACTTATCGGGAAAGAACTGCAGCCCTTGTTGACAGACGATCAAATCGAACTGCTCTCCGTCATGGAGGGGCAGTGCACCGGCATTGCCTACGCGCCAATCGATGTCTGGCGCCACGGTGCGCGCGACAGCAAGCATATCTGCGTTGATGTCGATGCCGAGGACATATCCGGCGGCACCGAGCCGTTCCCTGGCAACCCGGGCAACTATTCCCGTGCCACAGGCGATGTCCAACACACGATGGCCTGGAGACAGCTTCAGTTCTTCGAAGGTCACTTCGGCCCAGGGGCGGAAGAGAGGACCCACGAGCCAGCGCTCATACATCTCCGGAAAACTTGCCTGACCCATCGTCTAGCGCCCGTTTCCGGAACAGCATAACAGAATCAGGACGAGGCGAAGAGATCAGCGCGCCCGGAACGAAGCGATCAGGCTTTCGGCCATGCGCACAAATTGCGCGCTCGGACCTTCGGCGCCGACGCTCTGCATCGAGACGCGCGCGCCTTCGAGCAGCAGCGACAGCGTGTCGGCGAGAAGCTCGGCCTGGCCGATGCCGGCATCGCGGCAAAGCGCGACCAGCTTTTCGCGCTGGGCCTCCTTCAGTTCCTTGATGACGCGCCTTGCCGGGTGATCGGTCTCGGTGAGCTCGACGGCGGCATTGGCCATATCGCAGCCGCGGCTGTCGGCGCTCAGCAGTTCCGACGCCTTTTGGACCCAAGCATGCAACTGGGCGAGCTTGTCGCCGGGATGCTTGGCCTCGAATTCGTCCCAGATCCTCGAAGCCTTCGCCGCCGTTGCGCGCAGGCATTCGACGATCAATTCGTCCTTGGACTCGAAGTGACGATAAAGCGTCATCTTGTTGGTGCCGGCAGCCTCGGTGATGGCGTCGACGCCCACACCCTTGATGCCGTGCTTGTGGAACATGTCCTGCGCCGTCTCCAGGATTCGGTCCCGGGGACGGGAACGCTCCGCAACGCCGTCAGTCATCATGCTCTCCTTTCGTCGTTTCCAAAAAAACCGTCGCCACCTCTTGACTAGGGTGTTACCGGTCTGTAACTTCCAGCATGTTACTTACTGGTAACACCTATATCACTCGCCGTCAAACGACAAGGCCCTCCGATAGCCCTGCCAGAGTGAGATAGGACGCAAAACCTGCCTGTCATGCGGCTTTGGCCGGTGAAGAACGAGAAAAAGCGGTTCGTGATCAAGCGATGCGGACCGAGCAAGGAGCCACTCCTATGCAAAAGCGCAAAGACCTGACGATCGACGAAGCCATCCGGGATCCGATGATCCGGCTGGTGATGAAGGCGGACGGGATCGACCCCAAAGCCTTCGAACGGATGCTGCGCCAGCGCGCGGCTGACCAGGCGCCGGGCAACATCCCGCCATCCTTCCTGCAGGATTCCGGCTCGGGCCGGGCCCGGCGCCTGCGCCATTTCGCAAATCCGTTCGGCGAGGCGTCCGCATCATGGTGAACTTCTTCATCCACCGCCCGATCTTCGCGTCGGCGATCGCCATCATCATGGTGCTCGCCGGTGCGATCGCCTATTTCCTCTTGCCCGTCTCGCAGTTTCCCGACATCACGCCCCCGCAGGTCGTGGTCAGCGCGCACTATCCGGGCGCCAGCGCCCAGGTCGTGGCCGATACGGTCACCACCCCGCTCGAGCAGCAGATCAACGGCGTGCAAGGCATGACCTACATGTCGTCGACGAGCTCGAATGACGGCTCGTCCACCATCACCATCACCTTCGACGTCGGCTATCCGCTGAGCACGGCGGCGGTCGACGTGCAGAACCGCGTCAGCCAAGCGGCATCCTCCCTGCCGGCCATCGTCAACCAGGGCGGCGTGACGATCAAAAAGCAGAACCCCAATTTCGTGCTGATCGTCGACCTCACCTCGCCCGACGGCTCGGTCGATCCGGTGGCGCTGAGCAACCTCGCCTATCTACAGGTGGTCGACCCGCTGAAGCGCCTGCCGGGCGTCGGCGACGTGCAGATCTTCGGCGAGCGCCGCTATTCGATGCGCGTCTGGCTCGATCCGGACAAGCTTGCCAATCTCGGCATCACCGCTGTCGACGTGCAGAACGCCATCGCCGAACAGAACGTGCAGGTGGCGGCCGGCAAGATCGGCCAGTCGCCGGCGCCCGCCGGGACCGCCTTCGAGATGCAGGTCAATGCGGTGGGCCGCCTTAGCGACCCGAAGGAATTCGGCGACATCGTCGTGCGCGCCAATTCGCAGAACGGCTCGCTTGTGCGGCTGCGCGACGTCGCCCGCATCGAGCTCGGCGCGCTGCAATATTCTTCCTCCGCCTTCTTCGGCAAGGACCCGACCGTGGTTTTGGCCGTCTACCAGATGCCGGGCTCCAATGCCCTCGACCTGCAGCAGCGGGTCAAGGACAAGATGCAGGAGCTGTCGAAGCGCTTCCCGAAGGGCGTCAGCTACGCCATGCATTACGACACGACGCGCTTCGTGTCGGCCTCGATGCACGACGTGCTGATCACGCTCGGCGAAGCGCTGGTGCTGGTGGTCGCGGTGGTGTTCATCTTCCTCCAGAGCTGGCGCACCACCATCATCCCGACCATCGCCATTCCCGTCTCGCTGATCGCGACGCTGGCGGTGATGTACATGCTGGGCTTTTCGCTCAACATGCTCTCGCTGCTCGGCATGGTGCTGGCGATCGGCCTCGTCGTCGACGACGCGATCGTCGTGGTCGAGAATGTCGAACGTCAGCTCGAGGCAGGACTCAAGCCGCTGGCCGCTACGCGCGCGGCGATGGCCGAGGTGACCGGTCCGATCATCGCCACCACGGCGGTGCTGATGGCGGTGTTCGTTCCCGTTGCCTTCATCCCGGGCGTCTCGGGCCGGCTCTACAACCAGTTCGCGCTGACCGTGGCGATCTCCGTCGGCATCTCCGCCTTCAACTCGCTGACGCTCTCGCCGGCGCTGAGCGCTGCATTCCTGCGCCATCGCGGCGAGACGCAGTTCGTGCTGTTCCGCTGGTTCAACGCCGGCTTCGACTGGCTGTCACATGCCTATGCGCATGGGGTGCGCATTCTGATCAAGCTGCGCTGGATCATGCTTGGCCTGTTCGCGGCCGGCCTCGTCGCCACCTATTTCGTCTGGCAGAAACTGCCTTCGACCTTCCTTCCCGTGGAAGACCAGGGCTATTTCTTCGTCGTCATCCAGCTGCCCGACGGCGCTTCGCTCGAACGCACCGACGCGGTGGCGCAGAAGGCGCGCGACATCCTGCAATCGACGCCTGGCGTCGACATCGTCGGCTCGATCAGCGGCCTGAACTTCCTGACCAGCGCCGCGCAGTCGAATTCGGCGGTGGAGTTCGCGATCCTGAAACCATGGGACGAACGCGGTCCTGACCAGAGCGCCTCGAAACTGGTCGAGCAGGTGCGCGGCAAGCTTCTGCAGATGCCGGATGCGTTCGCGCTCTCCTTCGATCCGCCGTCGATCCCGGGCATCGGCACCACCGGCGGCTTCGAGTTCCAGGTCGAGGATTTGTCCGGGCGCGGCAGTGCGGCGCTGAACGACGTCACGCAGGCGCTGCTCGCCGAGGCGCGCAAGCAGCCGGAGCTCAACCCGCAGCAGCTGTTCTCATCCTTCTCGACCTCGACGCCGCAGTTCAACTACGACCTCGACCGCAGCAAGGCGAAGCTGCTCGGCCTCAACCTGCCGGATGTCTTCAACACGCTGCAGATCTATCTCGGCTCGCTCTACGTCAACGACTTCAACCTGTTTGGCCGCACCTTCCGCGTGACCATCCAGGCCGACAAGGACGCGCGCGCCGACGCCACCGACATCTCGCGGCTCTATGTGCGCAACGCGTCGGGCGGCATGGTGCCGCTGAGCACGCTGGGCAGACTGGTGCCGATCGTAGGGCCGGAGACCGTGCCGCATTACAACAACAACGCGTCTGCCCTTATCAATGGCGGCGCTGCCCCCGGCTTCTCGTCCGGACAGGCGGTGGCGGCCATGGAGCGGGCGGCGGCGAATGTGCTGCCGCGCGACTTCGGCTACGAATGGACCGGCATCACTTTCCAGGAGCTCAAGGCCGGATCGATCGCCTCTGTCGTGTTCGGGCTGGCGATCGTCTTCGTGTTCCTGATCCTGGCGGCCCAGTATGAAAGCTGGGCGATGCCTTTCATGGTGCTGCTGGCCGTGCCGCTCGCTTTGTTCGGCGCCTTCGTCGTGCTGTTGCTGCGCGGCATGCAGATCGACGTCTACTCGCAAATCGGCTTCGTCATGCTGATCGGCCTGGCGGCGAAGAACGCGATCCTGATCGTCGAGTTCGCCAGACGCCGGCGCGAGGAAGGCTTGACCATCGTCGAGGCGGCGATGGAGGCGGCACGGCTGAGGCTGCGGCCGATCCTGATGACCGCCTTCGCCTTCATCCTCGGCGTGCTGCCGCTGATGTTCGCGACGGGCGCCGGTGCAGCCAGCCGGCAGTCGATCGGCACCACCGTCTTCGGCGGCATGGTGGCGGCGACGATCCTGTCGCTGGTCTTCGTGCCTGTCTTCTACGCCGTGATCGAGCAGTTGCGCGAACGTGGCGAAAGGGAACCTGCCAAGGCGCACGACGATGCGCCTCAGCAAGACGAAATTGAACCGACCGCCGAGCCGGCGCTTCAGCCGCTCGCCCAGGCGGCCGAATAAGATTGGAGATCAATTATGCGTAGATGGAAAATCGCTTTGGGAACGGCCGTCGCGCTCGGCGCGATCTCGGTGGCCAGCGTGCACTTTCTCGACATGGGCAATTTGAGCGGCGGCGCAGCGGGTGCCGCGCCAGCGCCGGCGGCCTTCGTGATGCCGGTGCCGGTGGTGAATGTCGTGAAGAAGACGCTGCCGATCTATCTCGACTACGCCGCGCGGGTGGAGTCGATCCGCAGCATCACGCTGCAGGCGCGCGTGCCGGGCTATCTGCAGGAGCAGACGGCTGCCGACGGCAGCGACGTCAAGCAGGGCGACCTGCTCTACCGTATCGCGCCCGACGACTATCAGGCCGCGCTCGACCAGGCGAAGGCGCAGGTGCAGCGCGATAGCGCGACGCTCGAATATGCAAAATCCAATCTCGGCCGCGGCACCGACCTCGCCAAGGCCGGCTATCTCGACAAGGACAGCTTCGACCAGCGCACCAGCAATCTGCGCGCGGCCCAGGCCGCCCTTGCCGTCGACCAGGCGGCGGTGCGGACGGCCGAGCTCAACCTCGGCTATGCCGAAATCAAGGCGCCGTTCTCGGGACGCATCGGCCGCAACCAGGCTTCGGTCGGCACGCTGGTCAGCGTCGCCGGCACGGTGCTCAACACGCTGGTGCAGCTCGATCCGATCTACGTGACCTTCAATCCGAGCGAGAGCGATCTGGTGCAGATCGAGCAGGCGAAGGCCGCCGGTCCGATCGCCGTCGACGTGCTGTTGCCCGGCGAGACCCAGCCCAGCCAGAAGGGCGAGCTGACCTTCATCGACAACACGATCGACCATTCGACCGGCACGATCACGGCGCGCGCCACCATCGGCAACGCCAAGTTCACGCTGCTGCCTGGACAGTATGTACGGGTGCGGCTGCATGTGAAGGAACAGCCCAACACGCTGATGGTGCCGCAGGTGGCGCTGGGTTCCAGCCAGCTCGGCAAATACCTCTATGTCATCGGCAAGGGCAACACCGTCGACCAGAAGCTGGTCTCGCTCGGCCCGACCGACGGCGACCTGATTTCCGTAACCTCCGGCATCTCGGAGACCGACCAGGTGATCACGGGCAATTTGCAGAAGATCGGACCCGGAATGCCGGTTTCTCCCTTGCCGCAACCGAAACCGGCCAGCTGATAACCCCCATCAGTTTCCGGTCCGACGGCGCCCTCGATACCCACGTCGAGGGCGCCGTTTACTATTTGGGGTCAGGCAATTCCGACGCGGAAAGGAACAATCTTCTACGGACGGTCCCTTGTTGGATTATCGACAACCTGATTGTGTTGCAGCCAGTTCATCGGAATATGACCTGACTCGCAACGGACACAAACGTGAAGATCAAGAGCATCAAGGCCTATCATGTCGTGCAGCCCTTCGTGGACGGTCCCTACCGCATGTCCAAGGGGCGGATCGCCGATTGCTTCGACGCGGTGATCGTCGCCATCACCTCGGACAGCGGCGTTACCGGCTGGGGCGAGATGGCGCCGCTTGGCAATTTCTACTCGGCCGCGTTTCCCGCAGGCACACGCGCGGGCGTGCCGGAGATCGCGCCGCATCTCATCGGCCAGGATCCACGCGGCCTTGCCGGCATCGGCCGGCTGATGGACACGGTATTCAAGGGCCACCCCTACATCAAGTCGGCGCTCGACATGGCGTGCTGGGATCTTGCCGCCCGCACCGCCGGCGTGCCGCTGGTGACCATGCTTGGCGGCCGCGAGAGCGACATGGCGGAGACCTACCGGGTCGTCACCCACGGCACGCTCGATCAGATGGCGGCGCTTGCCAAAAGGATCATCGCCGAAGGCTGCCGGCGCCTGCAGGTCAAGGTCGGCGGCAATGTGCGCGACGACATCGAGCGGGTCTCGGCAGTGGCCGCCGCCGTGCCGAAGGGCACGGTGATCTTCTGCGACGCCAATGCCGGCTGGACGCCTTACCAGGCGCGCCAGTTCGCCGACGCCACGCGCGGCATCGACTACACGTTCGAGCAGCCATGCACGACGATCGAGGAGAACATGTCGGTGCGCCGCATGCTCGACAAGCCGATGGTGCTGGACGAATCCGTCACCTCGCTGGGCGAGATGCTGGAAATCCACCGCCGCGGCGCCGCCGACGGGCTGACGCTGAAGATCTCGCGACTGGGCGGCGTAACGCAGACTCGCCTGATCCGCGACGTCGCGGTCGATCTCGGCTTCATGATCACGGTCGAGGACACCGGCGGCGCCGAGATCGACACAGCGGCCATGGCGCATCTGTCGCTGTCGACGCCGCAGGAGCGCCGGCTGCACGCCATCGCCTTCCACGAATGGGTGACAGTGCGTACGGCCAGGAACGCGCCGCCGGTAACCGGCAGCCACATGGGCGTTCCCGACGGCCCCGGCCTTGGCATCGATGTGGATCCTGGCCTGCTCGGCAAGCCGTTCTTCGAGATCGGCTGAAGATGAAGATCAGGCGGGTCGAGTCTGAGAACGTTGGCGCCAGCGCGCCGTGCTACTCGGCCGCCACGCCCTTCACCTCGAGATAGCTTTCCATGGAATCGTCCAGCGCCTGCAGCCAGGGCGTATGATGGAGCGGCGACATGGTGCCGGTCATCAGCGAGCGGTAGGCGTTGTCGCGGAAGGTCATGATGTTTTCCATCTTGTGGTGCTCCCACTCCATGAAGGTGCGGTTGACCGCCTCGACGTCGAAGCCCGGATAGTCGGTCTGGTCCATCAGCTCCTTGGTGTAGTCGCCCTGGAACCAGATCATCTGCTCGGCGTCTTCGAGGGTCTCTTCCCGGGCACGCCACTTGGCGCTGTGCTCGGCCATCGCCTCGGCGGAGGGCAGCTTGATGCGGCCAAGCATCACGTCGCGCGCATACCAGGCCTGCGCGTCGAACATGTTGAAGGTGTAGAACTGGTCCTGCATGCCGATGTAAAAAAGCTTCGGGTTCTTCTCCCAGACCACGCCTTCATAGAGATCGAGCGGCCACATGCGGTTGGCGGTCTTGAGCTTGAGGTCGTCGGTGAGGAAGGGGAAGGAATGCAGATAGCCGGTGCACAGGATGATGGCATCGACGTCCTTGGTCGTGCCGTCCTTGAAATGCGCCGTCTTGCCGACGACCTTCTGCAGCAGCGGCACCTCCTTCCAGTTCTCCGGCCATTTGAAACCCATCGGCTTGGAGCGGTAGCTGGAGGTGATCGATTTGGCGCCGTATTTGTAGCATTGCGAACCGATATCCTCGGCCGAATAGGAACGCCCGATGATCAAGATGTCCTTGCCCTTGAATTCCATGGCGTCGCGGAAATCGTGGCTGTGCAGGATGCGGCCGTTGAAGGTGGGGAAACCTTCGAAGAAAGGCACGTTGGGCACCGAGAAATGGCCTGAAGCGACCACGACGTTGTCGAATTCCTCCGAGTAGGTCACGTCGTTGGTGCGATCATGTGCGGTGACGGTGAACTTCTCGGTCTCGTCGGAATAGGTCACCATGCGCACCGGGCTGTTGAAGCGCACCCATTCGCGCAGGCCGGATTTCTCGACGCGGCCCTTGATGTAGTCCCACAGCACGGCCCGCGGCGGATAGGAAGCGATCGGCCGGCCAAAATGTTCCTCGAAGGTGTAGTCGGCGAATTCGAGGCATTCCTTTGGGCCGTTCGACCAGAGATAGCGGTACATCGAGCCGTGCACCGGGTCGCCATGCTCGTCGAGGCCGGTGCGCCAGGTGTAGTTCCATAGGCCTCCCCAGTCGCTCTGCTTCTCGAAGCAGACGATTTCCGGGATCTCGGCGCCCTTGTCGGCGGCCGACTTGAAGGCCCTTAGCTGGGCCAGGCCTGACGGTCCGGCTCCGATGACGGCGACACGAGATTTCATTGCGGGCCTCCTCCTTTTGATTTCGACTTTTTTCTTGACGCAATTCCGGGCGGAAAACCGTTCGACACTTTTCCTGGAATTGCTCCCACGAAACAAATTTCACTGACAGTGACAGTAATTGGGTCTTTGGTGCTGTCAACAAACATCTGCGGCGGCGGCGTTTGCGTGAAACGGTTTTTGCGCGCAAAGGCGGCGGCGTCACGTTGAAGCAGGCGCGCCCTGCAACCGCCAGCGGCTTGCTGTCGCGGTTGCGCTCTTGTATCGCCACCGAATATGTTCACCTTGAGTGAAATAAATCCGCGAGAGTCGGGGGCGACATGGCGAACAAGAATTCCGGCACCAGGTCCACCGATGCGGCAGCGAAGGGCAAGGCGCCGCTAAAGCGCGTTTCGGCCGCCGGGCGCACGATACGCGCCCCGTTGACGCAGAATCCGCACGCCATCCGCGACACGCGCGAAAAAGTGCTGGAAGTGGCGATCGGCCACGAGGTGCGGGCGTTCCGCAAGAAGCTCGGCATCACCGTCGCCGATCTCGCCACCGCCACCGACATTTCACTCGGCATGCTGTCGAAGATCGAAAACGGCATCACCTCGCCATCGCTGACGACATTGCAGGCGCTGTCGCGGGCGCTGGGCGTTCCGGTGACCGCCTTCTTCCGACGCTTCGAGGAAGAGCACAGCGCCGTTTTCGTCAAGGCCGGCGAAGGCGTCGATGTCGAGCGGCGCGGCACCCGCGCCGGCCATCAATACAACCTGCTCGGCCATATCGGCGCCAACACCAGCGGCGTCGTCGTCGAGCCCTATCTCATCACGCTGACCGAGAATTCGGACGTGTTTCCGACCTTCCAGCATGCGGGCATGGAATTCCTCTACATGCTCGAAGGCGAGGTCGTTTACCGGCACGGCAACAATCTCTATCCAATGAAACCGGGCGACAGCCTGTTCTTCGACGCCGACGCGCCGCACGGCCCGGAAGAGTTGACGCGGCTGCCGATGCGCTATCTGTCGATCATCTGCTATCCGCAAAACAGCGCGGGGTGAGTCGCTAGGCTCTCTTCCTCTCCCTCCGGAGGGGGGAGAGGTGGCGCTGCGAAGCAGCGACGGAGTGGGGGAAGGCGGTCCTCAAACGCGAAGCCGCTGACAAGTGGGCACTGCCGAGCGGGTCTGAAATCTTGGCAGGCGGTAGCAGTCGGAGGCATGCCTCGATGCGAATCAACGAGCGCCGAGCTGGGTCGACCCCCACTCCGTCGAGCTTCGCTCGACACCTCTCCCCCGATCGACGGGGGAGAGGAAGGGCTCTCTTCAATCCGGCCCGAACCCCGGGCTGGTCGGACTGCCGTCGTCGAGCTTCGACAGCCATTCCACCAGCGTCGGCCTATATCGTGTCAGGCCCTTATAGGTGGCGAGCTCTTCCGGCAGGTCGCGGATGACGCGGTGCAGGCGCCGCGCCCATTTCGGCTGCGTGACCAGCTCGTCCATCTTGATCAGATAGCAACGGATCGGGAAGACGATGGCGTTGGAACGCGGCAGCCGCCAGAAGCTTTGCAATTCGACGCGCAGATGCACCTTGTCGCCGACATTCTCCGGCGTGACCGTGGCGCGGTCCGGGCCCCATTTGTGATAATTCTCGGGACTGGTGTCGAGGCGCGGATTGATGGTCATCGTCCAGTTGAGACGCCTTGCCGGCTTGCCCTGCTGGATGTTGGTCAGGAACTTCAGCGCGCGGGTGAAAATGCCCTTCTCATGCGCCAGCGGCACCGGCGCGTGCCATTCGAAGAAGTTCATGCCGATGTCGAAGTCGAGCGACCAGTCGGCCTGGGTGGTGACCATGCCGGCATCCATCCACAGATTGCCGTCGCGCTGGTCGAGGATACAGAAATCGCCCTGGCTCTGGCGAGTGATGTATTCCATCGGCCCGTAAGGCAGCGTCGAGGTGTCGCCGAAGGTGAAGGTGTCGTCGATGCCGAGCGGCCAGTTGATCCAGCGCCAGCAATCGCCGTTTCGCTCCAGTGTGAAATGCTCGGGATAGCCGAGCGCCTGCTGCTCCATCAGAAGCTCGAGCAGGTCCCAGCCCGCGAGCGTCATATGCGGCAGCGACTGGCAGCGCAGCGGATCCTCGGCCAGCACAAGCGCGCGGTCTTGCATCTCGGCGACATAGTGCTCGTCGACGTCGATCAGGTTCTCGAGCACGCTGCCCTTGGGCCCGACGACATGCGGCTCGATGTTGACAGCATACATGTAGGCATCTTCGTTGAACGGGAAGGGAAAGCGCCTGATGTGCTCCGGGCTGTTCCTGAAGGTGAAATCGTCGCGAAACGTTTCCTTGCGAAAGGTGATGCCCATTGACGTCTCCTATCTTTCCAGGACCAGCGACTTGCCCTCGAAACGCGAGACGCAAGGCATGATCTTGCAGCCGGAACGGTGGTCTTCCTCGCTCAGCCAGTGATCATTGTGGATGAACTTGCCGTCGAAGGAGATCACATTGGTCTCGCACTGGCCGCAAACGCCGCCGCGGCAGAGATAAGGCGGGTCGACGCCGGCGGCTTCGATCGCCTCGAGCAGGCTCTGCTGCTCGCCGACGCGGATCGTCTTGCCGCTGACGGCCAAGGTCACGTCGAACGGCGCGCCGGGCTGCGGGGCCGCGAAATGTTCGAAATGCACGGTCTCCGGCGGCCATCCGAGGATGGCTGCGCGATCGCGCACCCAGTTGATCATGCCGGCCGGGCCGCAGACATAGAGATGCGTGCCGAGCGGCTGCGAGGACAAGAGCCGATCGAGGTCGATGCGCTCCTCGCGGTCGTCGTGGTAGAGCCTGACCCGGTTGCCATAGCGCTGCTGCAGGACATCGGCATAGGTGCCCAGCGAAGCGGTGCGGCAGGTGTAATGCAATTCGAAATTGCCGCCGGCGCCTGCCAGCTGCGACGTCTGCGCCATGAAAGGCGTGATGCCGATGCCGCCGGCCAGCATCAGGTGCTTCTTCGCCCGCAGATCCAGCGAGAACAGATTGACCGGATAGCTGATCACCATCTCGAGGCCGGGCTTGACCTGCCGGTGCATGAACAGCGAGCCGCCGCGGCCGGCATCGTCTCGGCGCACCGAGATCGTGTATTCGCGCGTGTCGAGCGGCGAGCCCATCAGCGAATAGGGATTGAGCCTAGTGCGGTCGCCGTCGCGCATCTCGACCACGACATGGGCGCCGCCGGAAAAGGTCGGCAGCAGCTCGCCGTCGCGACGGCGGAAATGGAAACGGGTCACGAGATCGTTGACGGGAACGACGTCGCTGACAACGACGTCGAGCTTGGTGGTGCCGGTGCTCATGGAAAGGCCTCCTCGATCGGAGGAATCTCGGAGCGATCCTCGGCATTGATGCACACGCCCTGGAAGGCCGCGAGGCGCCGCGAATAGTGATCGCGCACCAGAAGCAGCAGGCCGCAATGCGAGCAGGTAGCCGGCTGCGTCGTTACATTCTCGGTGATGCCCTTGCAGTGCACGCATTGCATGCGCCGCGCCAGCGAGCCGCGATGCTCGGTCGCAATGGAGGTATGGTCGATGCCGGCTTCAAGCGCTACTTGCATTGCCTGACCGATCAGGCCTTCGGTGCCGGCAAGATAAAGGCGCAGGCCCATATGGGCGTTGGTCAGCGTCTGCTTCAGCCGCGGCAACAGGCTGGCGAAAGACGGCGCGATGTGAAGTTGCATCGGCTTCAGCGCTTCGAGGGCGGCGATGTGCTTCCCCTCGGGCCCCGGAATGAAGACGATCTCGGCGCCGTCGAAGAAGCCAGGCGGCGCCTTGCCGGTCATGTCCGTTATCGCGAGCGCGCCTTCCGCATCGGCGATGAACAGATGATGCTTGCCTGGTTGCGGCGACAGCGTTCCGTAAATGGGCCGGCTGATGATCGTCTTGACTGCCATTCTTTCCTTCGTGCCCCGAAAGCCCTCCCGCTGATGATGCCTCAGCCTTTTGCCGTGCGCTTGGTCTTTTTGGGATCGTCGAACGGCAAGGGCTGCGCCGTTGCTTTGATCGAGCCGCTCCGATTGCGAATCTCAAGCTTGGTGTCCTTGACCGCGCAGTCGACATCGAGGCGCGCGATGCCCATCGATTTCTCGACCAGCGGCGAATACATGGCGCAGGTCACCACGCCGACTTGCCTGCCGTCGCGATAGACGGGCGCGCCCTCGTCCGCCGGCTCCTTGCCGTCGAGCAGCACGCCGTAGATCTTGAAGCGCTCCTTGCCCTTCAGCCGATAATGCTCCTCGGCGCCGCGGAAGCCGGTCTTGCCGGGGCTGACGGTGAAGTCGAGGCCGAGCTCCCACAGCGTGTCGCCGGGGCCCTCGTTCTCGAACGGATACTTTTGGGAATTGTCGTAAGGGTAGAAGAGCAGATAGCTCTCGACGCGCAGCATGTCGAGCGTGGTGAAGCGGCAGGGAATGATCCCGGCGCTCTTGCCCTCCTCGAGGATCCTGTCCCAGATCGTGCCGGCATCCTGGCCGCGGCAGAAGATCTCGTAGCCGCGCTCGCCGGTGTAGCCGGTGCGCGAGATCATCACCGGAAAGCCGAAGAGCTGCGTCTGCATATGATGGAAGTAATTGAGGTCGCGGATGCCCGGCACATGCTTGGCGAGATAGTCGACCGCGGTCGGGCCTTGCAGCGACAGGTCGTGCAGATTGTCATCGAAGCGCAGCGAGACATCGCGGCCCATCGCCGCCCGCTGCAACTCCTCATGGCCGGTGCCCGAGCCGTGCACGACCATCCACGAGTTCGGGCTGATGCGGTAGAGGATGCAGTCGTCGGTGAATTTGCCGGCCTCGTTCAGCATGCAGGCGTAGGCCGACTTGCCGGGATAGATCTTTTCCACGTCGCGCGTCGTGGCGAGGTCGATGAGATGCGAGGCGTGCGGCCCGGTGATGTGGACCTTCTTCAGGCCGGAGACGTCCATCAGCCCGGCCTTGGTGCGGATGGCGATATATTCCTCGTCGGCATTCTTGTCGTAGGTCCAGGCGGTGCCCATGCCGCTCCAGTCCTCGAGTTTCGAGCCGAGCGCGCGATGGCGATCCGCCAGGGTCGAGAATCTCCAGGATGCCGTCATCCGATCGTCCTCCGTGCGATTTAAGTCGTTGCTGTTCCCTGCTCCTGCTTGGTGGCGGAGCTTGGTCGAATATTGACCGCAAACGGCGAAGCCCTGCAATCCCCTTGAAGCAAATAATTTCATTGTCAGGCAAATTTCTTGCCCGATGACAAACGGTTTACGATGCGTAAATCCGGCTTGACAATTTCGGGAATCGAGCGGAATTTATGAAAAAAATTTCACTCTGTTGAAAGAGTGGACGCCCGGTCGGTTGTGTGGCCGGACGTCGCCAGAAGGGGAAAACCGATGTCCGACATGCAGCAGCGCATCGAAGCGCTGTACCGTTCCGACGTGCGTGGGTCCGTGCTCCTGATCGTGTGCCTTTGGGCAACGATCCTCTTCGTCCTCCTGATGACTTGGCCATACATTCCGCATAGCGGCATCAAGCTCGTGGTGGCGGTTGCAGCCGCCGCGGTGCTGATCTTCAACACCGCCGCGATCCTCGCCATGCTCAACCACTACAAGGAAGACAAGGACTTCATCTACGGGCTCGACATCAAGAACGCCGACGCCGCCCGCAACCGCCAATCGTGAAGGGAGAAACCATGGCTCGCTACACCCCGCCGGAGCAGAGCAAGGCCGGACAGATCCTCGACATCGCGGTCGTGGTGGTCGCAATCTTCGTGGCGCTCTGGCTGCCGCTGAAACTCGGGTTTGCCGGGGCGGCGAAGTCGATCGACCCGCTCGATGCCAAGACCTGGGACGCGCTCGGCCAGAACGCGACCATGGCCTCGATCTGGGAGAAGCTGGGCTACACGCCGGAGACGGCGCACGACATCATCCAGAACCGCTTCCACTACATCATCGACTGGCCGACGCTGATCATCATGGCGATCGTGCTGATCGCGTATTTCGTCTTCCTGTTCCGCGCCTCCGATAAGGAATATCGCGAGGTCATCAACGAGAAGTTCGACGACAAATAGACTTCGACGACAAAGAGACTTTCGACGACAAAGAGACCGGGGAAGACATCATGTGGATGGGACTGTCTTACGTTTGCTGGGGCATCTCGGTCGTGCTTGCGGCGTGGATGCTCTACGACTGGTTCAAGGTCGATACGACCTATTCCGAGGAGACTTTGACGTCTTCCCGTGAAGGCGAGCTTGAAGCCGTTTCCGAAAAACACCGGATCTGAGTGGGGACTGACATGACGGCTGCGGTTGAAACGGCACAAACGACGACAATCCACGGCGACAGGGTCTCGCTGCTTCGGGTGCTCGGCCCGGCGCATGTGTGGGCGCTGGGCGTCGGCATCGTGCTGGTCGGCGAGTTCACCGGCTGGAATTTCTCCGCCGACAAGGGAGGCGCGCTCGCCGCGCTGATCGTCTGCTGGGTCGTCGGACTGCTCTACACCTCGGTCGCCATGATCGATTCGGAGGTGACGTCCACCGTCGCCGCCGCCGGCGGCCAATATGCGCAAGCCAAGCATATCGTCGGGCCGCTGATGGCCTTCAACGTCGCGCTGTTCCTGGTGTTCGCCTACACCATGCTGGAAGTGTCGGACGCGATCCTGCTCGGCGACACCATCGTCGCCAAGGCCGGCGTCGAGGGGCTGACGCACAACTCCTTCATCGCCGCCACCATCGTCGTGCTCGCCTGGCTCAACTATCGCGGCGTGCTGATGACGCTCAACGTCAACTTCGTCATCACCGCGATCGCCTATGTCTCGATCGTGATCCTGTTCTTCTCCGTCAGCCCTTGGACGCAAGGCGCGGTGCTGAAGCTCAACGAGCTGGTCACCCCCGGCAACGCCCTGCCCTATGGCTGGATCGGCGTCATTGCCGCCTTCCAATTCGGCATCTGGTATTATCTCGGCATAGAGGGCACGACGCAGGCAGCCGAGGAAGTGCGCTCGCCGGCGCGCTCGCTGCCTTACGGCACCATGGCCGGCATGATCACGCTTCTGATCGCCGCCGCGATGACCTGGTATGTCTGCGCCTCGCTGATGCCCTGGGAATATCTCGGCATCACCTATTATCCGCTGTGGGACGCCGGCAAGCTGACGGGCAGCCCGCTGCTGGAAAACCTGCTCTTCATCGCGACGCTGCTGGCAGCGCTCGCCTCGGCCAATGGCTGCATCAACGACGCGGCGCGCGCCTGGTTCTCGCTCGGCCGCGACCGCTACCTGCCGAGCTGGTTCTCGGCAGTGCATCCGAAATATCGCACGCCCTATCGCTCGATCCTCTTCCTGCTGCCGATCGCGCTGGCCTTCGCCTTCATCGCTGATCTCAACCAGGCGATCACCTTCTCGATCCTGTCGGGCGTGCTGCAATACACCTTCATGAGCATCAACATCATGATGTTCCGCAAGAAGTGGCCGCTGGGTTCGATCCGCCGCGGCTACACGCACCCCTTCCACCCACTGCCGGCGATCGTGCTCTTCTGCCTGTGCATGGTGACTTTCTTCGCCATCTTCCTCGGCTTCGGCTCTCAGTTGATCGCGATGACCGTCTTCTATTTCCTGATCTCGCTGTGGTTCCACTTCTACCGCTACAAGTTCGTGCGGCGCGGCGACCAGTTCTCCATGCCGTGGCCGAAGCCGCAGGGTTATTGAGTGGAGTAAGGGCCCGCCTTTCGATGGCGGGCCGTGGCGTATCGAAATGTCCGAGCTGACGTCAGTATTGCTTACCGGGGCGATCGCATTGGGGGTCGCCGGCCATATTGTCTGGCTGGTGCTGGCCAGCCGCAACAGGGCGAAGGCGGCCTTGGCCGCCGATATGGCGAGCATCCGCAACATCGTTGCGGATGCCGCCGACATTTCCGACGGCACGGCCGGCGTCGTCACCTGGGCGGGTTCCTGGAACGGCCAGCGCGTTCAGCTGCGCACCGTCGTCGACACGCTGGCGACGCGAAAGCTGCCGACCCGCTGGCTCAGCGTTTCGATCACCGAGCCGGTCGCGGTGCCGGGTGTCTTCGACATGATGATGCGGCCGAATTCGGCGACGACATTCTCCAATTTCGACCATCTGCCGCACACGCTGCCGAAGGTGCTCGGCCTTCCCGTCGACGCGGTGCTCAGGACGGACCGCAGAGGCGTCGCCTTCCCGCAGGATCTGATCGCCGCGCATACAGACATCTTTGCCGAAAGCCGCGCCAAGGAATTGCTGATAACGCCGAAGGGCGTGCGCATCGTGTGGCTGCTGGCCGAGGCCGAGCGCGCTCGCTACGGTGTGTTCCGGCAGGCGGCGTTCGGCGATGCCGGGATCGATCCGGCCTTGATCGAACGGCTGCTCGAGGCAGCCTCGACGCTTCGCCAAGCCATCAACCGGCGCGAAAGGCGGGCCGCATGAGCGACGAAGCCGCCACTCCTGCTCCCGCGAATCCCTATCTCGTGCTCGGCGCCGCGATCGTCTTGCCGGCAAGCGGCCATGTCATACTCGGCGTGCCGGCGCGCGGGCTGCAATTCCTGTTCTTTATGGTGATCCTTGGCTGGATAACCACCAAGCTGGCGCCGGTCGACGCCGGCTTCATCGGCCGCCATGCCGGGGGTTTCCTGATCTATGCCCTCTCGATCCTCGACGCCTATAGGATCGCGCGCATCCGCCATGCGATCTGGGTTCACAATGCGCGCCCGGGCGGCGAGAGTGCCGAGGGCAATGCGCCATCTAATATGTAATCACAGGAAAATTTTTTTCATACCAATTGAATTCGGCTTACTCATTGGGTACATCATCTGAGAGCCAAAAAACGTTGGAGGCTGGCATGTGCGGAATCGTCGGACTTTTCTTGAAGGACAAGGCGCTGGAGCCGAAGCTCGGCGCCATGCTGTCGGAGATGCTGGTGTCGCTTAGCGACCGCGGCCCGGACAGTGCCGGCATCGCCATCTATGGCGCAGCCACCGGCAATGAAGCCAAGATCACCGTGCAGTCGCCGAAGCCCGATCGCGATTTTCGCGGCCTCGACGCCGAGCTCGCCAAGGCGATCAGCGCGCCGGTCAGCGTCGCGGTCAAGTCCACGCATGCGGTGATCCGGACCACGCCGGACAAGGTCGACGCCGCGCGCGAGGCGCTGCAGACGCTCCGGCCCGACATCCGCATCATGGGCGCCGGCGAAGCAGTCGAGATCTACAAGGAAGTCGGCCTGCCCGAAGCGGTCGTCGACCGTTTCGACGTGCGCGCGATGACCGGCACGCATGGCATCGGCCACACCCGCATGGCGACGGAATCGGCGGTGACGACGATGGGCGCGCATCCTTTCTCGACCGGCGCCGACCAGTGCCTGGTGCACAACGGCTCGCTCTCCAATCACAACAATGTACGCCGCGAGCTGATCCGCGACGGCATGACCTTCGAGACCGAGAACGACACTGAGGTGGCGGCTGCCTATCTCTCCAACCGGATGGCGCATGGCAAGAATCTCGGTGAGGCGCTGGAAGGCACGCTCTCCGACCTCGACGGCTTCTTCACCTTCGTCGTCGGCACCAAGAATGGCTTCGGTGTGGTGCGCGATCCGATCGCCTGCAAGCCGGCCGTGATGGCCGAGACCGACCAGTATGTCGCCTTCGGCTCCGAATATCGCGCGCTGACCAAGCTGCCCGGCATCGACAGTGCGCGGGTCTGGGAGCCCGAGCCCGCAACCGTTTATTTCTGGGAGCATTGAGCTGATGCCGGCAACCCCAATGTCGAAAGCCGAGCGCGAGCCAGGCCATGCCCACAGTCAGGCATCACGCGTCTTTGACCTGTCCGTGCATTCGCTGCGCGAGTTGAACCAGGCGCTGCACCAGCTCACGCCCGGCTCGAACGAGACCGCCTGGGAAGTGCTCAACCCCAAGGGCAGCCATTCGGTGGCGGTCGGCGTCGATCAGCCCGTCAGCATCGATGTGCGCGGCAGCGTCGGCTATTACTGCGCCGGCATGAATGATGGGGCCGCGATCACCGTGCATGGCTCGGCCGGCCCCGGCGTCGGCGAGAACATGATGTCCGGCTCGATCGTCATCAAGGGCGATGCCAGCCAGTATGCCGGCGCCACCGGCCGCGGCGGCTTGCTGGTCATCGAAGGCAATGCCTCGTCGCGCTGCGGCATTTCGATGAAAGGCATCGACATCGTCGTGCACGGCAATATCGGCCACATGTCGGCCTTCATGGCGCAGTCCGGCAACCTCGTGGTGCTGGGCGATGCCGGCGACGCGCTGGGCGATTCCATCTACGAGGCGCGGCTCTTCGTGCGCGGCAAGGTCGAGAGCCTCGGCGCCGACTGTATCGCCAAGGAAATGCGGCCCGAGCATATCGAATTGCTGCAGGCCCTGCTCGACAAGGCCGGCGTGACCGGCGTCAAGGCCTCGGAGTTCAAGCGCTACGGCTCGGCCCGCAAACTCTACAATTTCAACATCGATAACGCCGACGCGTATTGAGGCAAGATGACCTACCGCAACCCGCCGACGACGCCGCGCAAATCCGCGACCTTCGACGATTACACGCTTTCCGAAATCCGCCGCGCGGCCGCGACCGGCATCTATGACATCCGCGGCGCCGGCGCCAAGCGCAAGCTGCCGCATTTCGACGACCTGCTGTTCCTCGGCGCCTCGATCTCGCGCTATCCGCTCGAAGGCTATCGCGAGCGCTGCGACACCTCGGTGGTGCTCGGCTCGCGCCACGCCAGGAAGCCGATCGAGCTGAAGATCCCAATCACCATCGCCGGCATGAGTTTTGGATCGCTCTCCGGCCCGGCCAAAGAGGCGCTCGGACGCGGGGCCACGCTCTCCGGCACCTCGACCACCACCGGTGACGGCGGCATGACCGAGGAAGAACGCGGTCATTCCAAGACGCTGGTCTATCAGTACCTGCCCTCGCGCTACGGCATGAATCCGCGCGACCTGCGCCGCGCCGACGCCATCGAAGTGGTCGTCGGACAGGGCGCCAAGCCGGGCGGCGGCGGCATGCTGCTCGGCCAGAAGATTTCCGACCGCGTCGCCGAGATGCGCACGCTGCCCAAGGGCATCGACCAGCGCTCGGCTTCGCGCCATCCCGACTGGACCGGACCGGACGATCTCGAGATCAAGATCCTCGAGCTGCGCGAGATCACCGACTGGGAAAAGCCGATCTACGTCAAGGTCGGCGGGGCGCGGCCCTACTACGACACCGCGCTCGCGGTGAAGGCCGGCGCCGATGTCGTGGTGGTCGACGGCATGCAGGGCGGCACGGCTGCCACCCAGGAAGTGTTCATCGAGAATGTCGGCCAGCCGACGCTTGCCTGCATCCGGCCGGCGGTACAGGCGCTGCAAGACCTCGGCATGCATCGCAAGGTGCAGCTCATCGTCTCGGGCGGCATCCGCAACGGCGCCGATGTCGCCAAGGCGCTGGCGCTGGGCGTCGACGCGGTGTCGATCGGCACGGCGGCACTGGTCGCGCTTGGCGACAACGATCCCCGCTGGGAGGCGGACTACAACGCGCTCGGCACCACGGCCGGCGCCTATGACGACTGGCATGAGGGGCGCGACCCGGCGGGCATCACCACGCAGGATCCCGAATTGATGAAGCGGGTCGACCCGATCGCGGCCGGACGGCGGCTGGCGAACTACCTCAAGGTGATGACGCTGGAAGCCCAGACCATCGCACGCGCCTGCGGCAAGAACAGCCTGCACAATCTCGAGCCCGAGGATCTCGTCGCGCTCTCGATCGAAGCCGCCGCCATGGCCGGCGTGCCTTTGGCCGGCACCAACTGGATACCCGGCAAGAACGGCTTCTAGGACAAACTTCCAAGACACGTAAGCGAGGAACTACATAATGGGGAACGATCTCGCCGCATTCGCCAAGGAGAACGGCGTCAAATATTTCATGATCTCCTACACCGACCTGTTCAGCGGGCAGCGCGCCAAGCTGGTGCCGGCGCAGGCGATCGCCGACATGCAGAAGGACGGTGCAGGATTTGCCGGCTTCGCCACATGGCTCGACCTGACGCCGGCGCATCCCGACATGCTGGCGGTGCCGGATCCGGCTTCGGTCATCCAACTGCCGTGGAAGAAGGACGTCGCCTGGGTAGCCGCCAACTGCATCATGGACGACAAGGAGGTGAACCAGGCGCCGCGCAACACGCTGAAGCGGCTGATCGACGAAGCCGCCCGCGACGGCATGCATGTCAAGACCGGCGTCGAGGCCGAGTTCTTCCTGATCTCGCCTGATGGCAAGGCGATCTCCGACGAATACGATACAGCCTCGAAACCCTGCTACGACCAGCAGGCGGTGATGCGGCGCTACGACGTCATCGCCGAGATCTGCGACCACATGCTGGCGTTGGGCTGGGGCCCGTACCAGAACGACCACGAGGACGCCAACGGTCAGTTCGAGATGAACTGGACGTTCGATCACGCGCTGGCGACCGCCGACAAGCACTCCTTCTTCAAGTTCATGGTCAAGTCGATCGCCGAAAAGCATGGCCTGCGCGCGACGTTCATGCCCAAGCCCTTCCAGGGCCTGACCGGCAATGGCTGCCATGCGCATATCTCGGTGTGGGACGAGACGGGCAAGACCAATGTCTTTGCCGACAATTCGGAAGAGCTCGGCCTGTCCGCCAAGGGCAGGAACTTCCTCGGCGGCATCATGAAGCATGCCTCGGCGCTTGCCGCGATCACCAACCCGACGGTGAATTCCTACAAGCGCATCAACGCGCCGCGCACCATTTCGGGCGCGACCTGGGCGCCGAACACGGTGACCTGGACCGGCAACAACCGCACGCACATGGTGCGCGTGCCGGGACCCGGCCGCTTCGAATTGCGCCTGCCGGACGGCGCCGCCAATCCCTATCTGCTGCAAGCGGTCATCATCGCCGCCGGCCTGGACGGCATCCGCTCGAAGGCCGATCCCGGCAAGCGCTACGACATCGACATGTACCAGCTCGGCCACACGGTGACGGATGCGCCGAAACTGCCGCTCAACCTGCTCGACGCGCTCCGCGAGTTCGATAGGGACAAATCGCTCAAGGCGGCGCTGGGTGAGGAATTCTCGTCGGCATATCTAAAGCTGAAGCAGCAGGAATGGAATTCCTATGCTTCGCACTTCACGCAGTGGGAGCGCGACCACACGCTGGATATCTGACCGTCCTGTAGTGGAGCATGATGTCGTCCGAAAACCGCTTCACACTTTTCGGCATCATGCTCTAGCGGTGCGAGCGACCTCGGAATGAACTGATGAAATATTCGATCTTCTCGCTCGCCCGCGCCGCCCTTTCCGGCCACAAGAACTGGCAGCCGACCTGGCGCGATGCTGCGCCCAAGGACCGCTATGACGTGATCATCATCGGCGGCGGCGGCCACGGTCTCGCCACCGCCTGGTTCCTTGCCAGCGAGTTCGGTATCCGCAATGTCGCGGTGCTGGAAAAAGGGTGGATCGGCTCCGGCAATGCCGGCCGCAACACCACCATCATCCGCTCCAATTACGGCCTTCCCGGCAACACCGGCTTCTACGAATTGTCGATGAAGCTGTGGGAGCGGATGGAGCAGGACCTCAACTATAACGCGATGGTCAGCCAGCGCGGCGTGCTCAACCTCTATCACTCCGACGCGCAGCGCGATGCTTTCGCCCGGCGCGGCAACACCATGCGCATCAACGGCATCGATGCGGAACTGCTCGACCAGGCGGCGCTGCGCAAAATGCTGCCGTTCCTGAATTTCGACAATGCGCGTTTCCCCGTGCAAGGTGGACTGCTGCAACGCCGCGGTGGAACCGCACGGCACGACGCCGTGGTCTGGGGCTACGCGCATGCGGCGAGCGAACTCGGCGTCGACATCATCCAGAATTGCGAGGTTACCGGCTTCACGCGCGACGCCAACGGCAAGGTGACCGGCGTCGAGACATCGCGCGGCAAGATCGGCGCCGGCAAGGTCGGCATGGCAGTGGCCGGCTCCTCGTCACGGGTCGCGGCTATGGCAGGTCTTCGCCTGCCGATCGAAAGCCATGTGCTGCAGGCCTTCGTCTCCGAAGCGATCAAGCCGCTGATCCCCGGGGTCATGACCTTCGGCGCCGGACACTTCTATGTCAGCCAGTCGGACAAGGGTGGGCTGGTCTTCGGCGGCGATATCGACGGCTACAATTCCTATGCCCAGCGCGGCAATCTGCCGGTTGTGGAGGATGTCTGCGAGGGCGGTATGGCGCTGATCCCGATGATCGGCCGCGTGCGGCTTTTGCGCCAGTGGGGTGGCATCATGGACATGTCGATGGACGGCTCGCCGATCATCGACAAGAGCCCGGTCGACGGCCTCTACATCAATGCCGGCTGGTGCTATGGCGGCTTCAAGGCGACGCCCGGCTCCGGTTTCGTCTTCGCCCATCTCATCGCCCGCGATCAATCGCACAAGGAAGCCGCGCTTTTCCGCCTCGACCGCTTCCAGCGCGGCGCCATGATCGACGAGAAGGGCCAGGGCGCCCAACCGAACCTGCATTAGGGATAGAGCATGATGTTATCCAAAAACCGCTTCACACTTTTTGGCATTATGCATTGAAGACCCAGCCATGCGCATAGTCTGTCCCTTCTGCGGCGAACGCGAACTCGGCGAGTTCACATATCTCGGCGACGCCAAGCCACAACGGCCGGCGGCCGATGCCGGCGAGGACGCGGTCTACGATTACGTCTATCTGCGCGACAACCTCGCCGGCCCGATGAGCGAGCACTGGTACCATGGCGGCGGCTGCCGGGCCTGGCTGAAGGTCACGCGCAACACGCTGACGCATGAGATTTCGGCCGTCGAGCCGGCGGCGGGCGCAGGCGCCGCCAAGGTTGGTGCGTGATGCGCGGCGATCAGGCAAACCGGCTGAACAATGGCGGTCTCATCGACCGCTCGACCGCGCTCAACTTCCGCTTCGACGGCAAGACCCTCTTCGGCTTCAAGGGCGACACGCTGGCTTCCGCGCTGGTCGCCAATGGCGTCAAGCTCGTCGGCCGCTCGTTCAAATATCATCGCCCGCGCGGCATCCTGACGGCTGGCTCGGAAGAGCCGAACGCGCTGGTCGAATTGCGCAGCGGCGCAAGACGCGAGCCGAACACCAAGGCGACGACCGCCGAGCTCTATGAAGGGCTCGAAGCCGCCAGCCAAAACCGCTGGCCGTCGCTCAATTTCGACGTGATGTCGGTCAACCAGCTGTTCGCGCCGATCTTCGTCGCCGGTTTCTACTACAAGACCTTCATGTGGCCGGCCAAGTTCTGGGAAGCGATTTATGAGCCTGCGATCCGGCGCGCCGCGGGCCTTGGCCGCGCTGCCCAGGTTTCCGATCCCGACCATTATGACAAGGCCTGGGCGCATTGCGATGTGGTGATCGCGGGTTCCGGCCCGGCAGGTCTGGCGGCGGCTCTTGCCGCCGCGCGCTGCGGCGCGCGCGTCATCCTGTGCGAGGAGGATTTCGTCCTCGGCGGGCGCCTGCTCGCCGATGGCGGCATGATCGACGGATTGCCGGCCGCCGAATGGGTTGCGCGCGCGGTTGCCGAGCTTTCGGCGATGCCCGATGTGCGCATCATGACGCGCACGACTTTGTTCGGTGTCTATGACGGCGGCACCTATGGCGCGATCGAGCGTGTCAACGACCACCTGCCGGTGCCGCCGGAGCATCAGGTGCGCCAGCGGCTATGGCGGATCGTGGCCAAGCGCTGCGTCGTCGCGGCCGGCGCAATCGAACGCCCGATCGTCTTTGCCGGCAACGACACGCCGGGCGTGATGATGGCATCGGCCATGCGCAGCTACATCAACCGCTATGCGGCCACGCCGGCGAGACGCATCGCGCTGTTCACCAACAATGAGGATGGCTGGCGCACGGCCGAAACGGCGATCGCGGCCGGACTGCAGGTTGCGGCGGTGATCGATGCGCGGCCGGACGTTTCGCCGGCCCACCGCTCGCTTGCAAGCAAAGGCGGCTTTCCGGTGCTGCACGGCGCTGTCGCCGGCATCGACGGCGGCAAGGGCGGCGTGCGCAAGATTTCCGTCTCGCTGACCGGTGGCGCCCGCGCCGAGGTCGAGGTCGACGGGCTTGCCGTCTCGGGCGGCTGGAACCCGGCGGTCGGCCTCACCTCCTACCATCGCGGTCGGCCGAAATGGCGCGACGACATTGCCGCCTTCGTGCCGGATGGCGTGCCGCCCGGCATGGTGGCGGCGGGCGCAGCCAACGGCGCGTTCGGACTTGGCGCCTGCCTGCGCGAAGGGTTTGACGCAGGTGCTGCCGCAGCACGCGACGCCGGCCGCAGCGGCAATATCGGATCGATGCCGGTCGCCGACGACGAGGCCTTTTCGCTGACGCCGCTCTGGCACGTCGCCGGCAAGGGCAAGGCCTTCGTCGACCAGCAGCATGATGTCACCGCTTCCGACGTCGAGCTGGCGCAGCGCGAGGGTTTTCAATCGGTCGAGCATCTGAAGCGCTATACGACGCTCGGCATGGCGACCGACCAGGGCAAGACCTCGAATGTCGCCGGGCTCGCCATCATGGCCGCGGTCAGCGGCAAGTCGATCCCGGAGACGGGCACGACGATCTACCGCCCGCCTTACGTGCCGGTCGCCATCGGCGCCTTCGCCGGCCATCACCGCGACGAGAATTTCCATGCGACGCGGCTGACGCCCTCGCATCACTGGGCGGCCGAACAGGGCGCCATCTTTGTCGACACCGGCCTATGGAAGCGCGCGCAGTGGTATCCGCGCGCCGGCGAGAAGGACTGGCTGGAATCGGTCACCCGCGAGGTCAAGGCGGTGCGCAGCGGCGTCGGCTTCTGCGATGTCTCGACGCTCGGCAAGATCGACGTGCACGGCCCCGACGCAGGCGCCTTCCTCGACCGCGTCTACATCAACGCCTTCTCCAGCCTCGCCGTCGGCAAGGCTCGCTATGGGCTGATGCTGCGCGAGGACGGCATCGTCTATGACGACGGCACGACCTCGCGGCTGGCCGAGGATCATTACTTCCTCACCACCACGACGGCCAAGGCCGGGCTGGTGATGCAGCACCTGGAATTCTGCCGCCAGGTGCTGTTCCCCGAGCTCGACGTGCAGCTGACCTCGGTCTCCGACCAATGGGCGCAGTTCTCGATCGCCGGACCGAAGACCCGCGATCTCTTGAAAGAGATCGTCGATCCGGCCGAGGACCTGTCGAACGAAGGTTTCCCGTTCATGGGCGCGCGCGAGGTCAAGCTGCGCGGCGGCCTGAAGGCAAGGCTGTTCCGCATCTCCTTCTCCGGCGAGATGGCGTTCGAGATTTCGGTGCCGGCGCGCTATGGCGAGGCGATGGCGCGCAATCTGATGATTGCCGGCAAGCCATTTGGCGTAACGCCCTACGGCACGGAGGCGCTCGGCGTGATGCGCATCGAAAAAGGCCATGTCGCCGGGCCGGAACTCAACGGCACCACCACGGCGGGCGATCTCGGCCTCGGCAAGATGATGTCGACCAAAAAGGATTTCATCGGCCGCGTCATGGCCGGCCGCGAGGCGCTCGTCGCGCCGAACCGGCAGGTGGTCGTCGGCATCAAGCCGACCGACAAGGCGCGCCGCCTGCGCTCCGGCGCGCACATCATTCCAAAGGGCGAGACCCCCTGCCCCGGCAACGACCAGGGCTATGTCAGCTCGGTCTGTTTCTCGCCGGTGCTCGACCAGTGGATCGGTCTCGGCCTCGTCGAGCGCGGCCGCGAGCGCATCGGCGAGATCGTGCGCGCGCATGATCCGCTGCGCGGCGAGGACTACGATGTCGAGCTCTGCAATTCCGTCTTCTACGATCCGGATGGAGGGCGCCAGCGTGGCTGAGTTTTCCTGGGACGTCCGCAGCTCGCTGGACCGCGCGCTGATTGCCGGCTTCTACGGCGCGCAAGGCGACGCCGGCGTGTCGCTGACGGAGATCCGCAATTTCGATCTCGTCCAGGTAATGGCGCGGCGCGGCAAGGCCGGCGAGATGGCGAAGGCCGCGCAGGCGCGCTTCGGCATGGCGGCGCCGGAAACGCCAAAGGCAGTCGATACTGCCGACGCGACGCTGATCTGGTCGGGACCGGATCAGTTTCTCGTGCTGTCCAAGGGTGGCAGGCATTCGATTGAGGCGCTCGGCCCTGTCTTTGCCGGCTCGGCATCGCTTTCCGACCAGTCGCATGCGCGGGCGCTGATCAGCGTGTCCGGCGACAAGGCGCGCGCGATGCTCGCCAAGCTGTCGTCGATCGATTTGCATCCCGATGTGTTCGGTGTGGGCGCGGCGGCTGCCACGTCGATGGATCATACGAGCGTCACGCTGTGGCGCGGCCAGGACCGCAATGGTCAGGCGGTGTTCAACCTGCTGGTGTTCGCGACCTTCGCCGAGAGCCTATGGCAGACGATCCTGGACTCGGCGGCGGAGTATGGCGTGACGATCGGCCATTCCGAGGAGTTGGCGTAGCGCAGCCACCCCTTCTCCCCTTGTGGGAGAAGGTGTCGCCGAAGGCGACGGATGAGGGGTGCTCCAGGGAAAGCCAGCGTCTCACTCCGCTGGAACACCCCTCATCCGTCTCGGCGCTATCGCGCCGATCCACCTTCTCCCACAAGGGGAGAAGGGAAGTCCCGCCTTGCCAAACGCATTCCCCCTGCTATTCTTGCTGCTAAAATAATTTCACACACAGGCAAACTTGTTTCTCGCTCGGAGGAGGGTTTGAGATGAGTCAGTCGCCCTACCCCGCCGTCCTGTCCGGGCCGCCCAAGCCGAGCCTGATCCTTAGGCCCGGCCAGATCAGCCTGCCGCCGGGGATGGAGCGCTATACCGTCCAGGGCAATGGCGCGGCGCTGATCGACGTCGAGGCCGGCGACAGCGTCAGCGTGAGCAATGTCGAAGGCGGCCAGCCTTGCGAGCTGCTGGCCTGGGACAAATCAGGCGCGACGGATCCCGGCATTTTCGGCGAACGGTCGAACAGCAACGCCGCGGGCATCAAGGCGCTGCTTGCTGAGGGCGACGACAGCCTCTCGGCGCTGCGTCTCAGCCTTGAGCGCCGCAACGTGCAACTCGACCAGCCGAAGGCCGTGCGCGTTTTCGGCGGCGCCACGCCGGCCGGCACCGAGCAGAGCTTTGCCATCCAGCGCGACGGCGCGCTGCTGATCGCAGCTCCCGGCGGGCCGATGCTGGTCGACGGTCACAACACGGCGACGCCGCTCACCGTGATCGTGCGACGAGCGACGATCCGGCTGAAGACTAGAGGCCAGCTTGCCGATCCGCTCGCCGATCCGGTGCTCGATCTCAGGGTGCATTCGGCGACCGCCGAATCCTATTTCGTCAAGGCCGGCGACTATCTGCAGATCATCGATGTCGACGGCCGGCAGTGCACCGACTTCCAGTGCTTTTCGGCGCGCAAGCTGGACAAGGGCCGCGACCTGCCGCTCGACGTGACGACGACCCGCACGCTCATGGGTTCGGCCTATCCGATGCCCGGCTTGCATTCGAAATATTACGACCAGGACATGGAGCCGCTGGTCGAGGTGGTGCAGGACACGTGTGGCCGGCACGACGCCTTCGCGCTCGCCTGCGCCGCCAAATATTACGACGACATCGGCTATCCCGGACACACCAACTGCTCGGAGAATTTCAACAAGGAGCTGTCGGACAAGGGCGTGACGCCCCGCGCCGGCTGGATGGCGATCAATTTCTTCTTCAACACGGCGATCGACGCGCATGGCGTGATGGTGTCGGACGAGCCGTGGTCGCGACCTGGCGACTATGTGCTCTTGCGCGCCCTGACCGACATCGTCTGCGTCTCCTCGGCCTGCCCGGACGACACCACGCCCGCCAATGGCTGGGATCTCACCGACATCCATGTGCGCGCCTATTCCGGCCAGCACAAATTCTCGCGAGCGATCGCCAGACGCATGAAGCCCGATTCGGAACCGAAAATGACCCGCGAGACAGCCTTTCATTCGAGCTTTGCCAAGCACACGCGCGACTTCGTCGAATATCGCGGCTATTGGCTCGCCAATTCCTTCGCCAAGGAAGGCCCCATCGCCGAATACTGGGCCTGCCGGCAGGCCGCGGTGATCATGGACCTGTCGCCGCTGCGCAAATTCGAGGTCACCGGTCCGGATGCCGAAGCGCTGCTGCAATACACGCTGACCCGCGACGTCAAGAAGCTCGGCGTCGGCCAGGTGGTCTATACCGCGATGTGCTACGAGCATGGCGGCATGATCGACGACGGGACGTTGCTCAGGCTCGGCAAGGATAATTTCCGCTGGGTCGGTGGCGACGATCTTTCCGGCGAATGGCTGCGCGAGACGGCGAAAAAACTCGGCCTCAACGTGCTGGTGCGCTCCTCCACCGACCAGATGCACAACATCGCCGTCCAGGGGCCGAAGAGCCGCGACATATTGAAGGAAGTGGTCTGGACCTCGCCCGTGCAGCCATCGATCGGCGAGCTCGAATGGTTCCGCTTCGCCGTCGCGCGCATTGGCGGCGGCAATGGCGTGCCCGTCGTCGTCTCACGCACCGGCTACACCGGCGAACTCGGTTACGAAATCTGGTGCCATCCGCGCGACGCCGAAAAAGTGTTCGACGCCGTCTGGGAGGCCGGCCAGCCGCACGGGCTGAAGCCGATGGGCCTCCAGGCGCTCGATATGGTGCGCATCGAGGCGGGACTGATCTTCGCCGGTTACGAATTCTCCGACCAGACCGATCCGTTCGAAGCCGGCATTGGCTTCACCGTGCCACTCAAGACCAAGGCCGACGACTTCATCGGCCGCGATGCGCTGATCCGGCGCAAGGAGCATCCGCAGCACAAGCTCGTCGGCCTCGACATCGATGCCAATGTCGCCGTCGGCCACGGCGACTGCGTCCATGTCGGCCGCGCCCAGATCGGCGTCGTCACCTCCGGCATGCGCTCGCCGGTGCTCGGCAAGACCATCGCGCTGGCACGGCTCGACGTCACTCATGCCGAGATCGGCACGAAGGTCGAGATCGGCAAGCTCGACGGCCATGCCAAGCGGCTGCCGGCGCGGGTCGTGGGCTTCGCCCATTACGATCCGCAGAAGACCAGGCCGCGTTCCTGATAGCGGCACCCTATAGCGGCACCTTCCTTCTTCCGTTGTGGGAGTAGGTGGCCGAGCGAAGTTCGGTCGGATGAGGGGTGTTCCAGAAGACACCAGCCGCTCATTTCGCTGGAACACCCCTCATCCGTCTCGGCGCTACGCGCCGATCCACCTTCTCCCACAAAGGGGAGAAGGAAAGAGCATGTTTCGCAAGCGCGATGTGCATGACATCCACAAAACGCTTGACGCGAAAGCGCGTCGGATCAATCTTCACTCTTAAGAAAAAAATACGACTGAGTGGAAACACGACAGGCCGACGCCGATTTGCCGGGGAGCAAGCTTCGCAAGAGCCGAAGCATCGCTGGCGGGGAACAACAAAAAGGGGAAGACACAAGATATGAGCACGATAAGCACGGCCCTCGAGCAGCCTGTCGAAAGCAAGCTGCTCAGGCATATCGACTGGCGTGGCGCCTTCTGGGTGGCAAGCGGTGTTCCAGCGCTGGTCCTGTTCTCGATCGGCGGCATTGCCGGCACGACCGGAACACTGGCCTTCCTGATCTGGACGGTATCCATGATCATGGGTTTCCTGCAATCCTTCACCTATGCCGAGATCGCCGGCCTGTTCCCGAACAAATCCGGCGGTGCCTCGATCTACGGCGCCACGGCATGGCTGCGCTATTCCAAGTTCATCGCGCCGCTATCGGTGTGGTGCAACTGGTTCGCCTGGTCGCCGGTGCTGTCGCTCGGCTGCTCAATCGCCGCCGCCTACATCCTCAACGCGCTGGCGCCGATCCCGGCCTTCACCGAGACATCGCCGGAAGTCGTCGCCTACATCGCTGCGCATGCCGGAACGGCGCCCGCCGACGCCATCGCCGCGGTGGCGGCTGCCGCCACGCCCGCGATCCGCACCTGGTCGCTGTTCAGCCATACGCTGGGTCCAGTGTCCTTCACCTTCAACGCCACCTTCTTCATCGGCGCGGTGCTGATGCTGATCATCTTCGCGATCCAGCATCGCGGCATCCTCGGCACGGCCAATGTGCAGAAATATATCGGCCTGCTGGTCATCGTCCCGATGCTGATCGTCGGCGTCGTGCCGATCTTCACCGGCCAGATCGACTGGGCGAACTTCTCACCGCTGGTGCCGTTGGCGGCCGCCTACGCGCCCGATCCGGGTTCATGGAACATCGCCGGCTGGACGCTGGTGCTGGGCGGCATGTTCATCGCGGCATGGTCGACCTACGGCTTCGAGACGGCCGTCTGCTACACGTCGGAGTTCAAGAACCCCGGCACCGACACGTTCAAGGCGATCTTCTATTCCGGCCTGCTCTGCATGCTGCTGTTCATCCTGGTGCCCTTCACCTTCCAGGGCGTGCTCGGCCTGAACGGCATGCTGGCGACGCCGATCGTCGACGGCTCGGGCGTCGCCGACGCGCTGGCCGGCATGGTCGGCGGCGGTAAGATCATCCACAGCCTGCTGGTCATGCTGATGATCCTGGCCCTGGTGCTCTGCATCATGACGGCGATGGCCGGCTCCTCGCGCACGCTCTACCAGGGTTCGGTCGACGGCTGGCTGCCGCGCTATCTCAGCCACGTTAACGAGCATGGCGCGCCGACGCGGGCGATGTGGACCGACCTCTGCTTCAACCTGATCGTGCTGGCCATCGCCTCGGCCGACGCGACGAGCTTCTTCTTCATCCTCGCCGTGTCGAATTGCGGCTACATCATCTTCAACTTCCTCAACCTCAACGCGGGCTGGATCCATCGCATCGACAACGGCCACATCAACCGCCCCTGGAAGGCGCCGACCTGGCTGCTCGGCATCGGCGCGATCTTCGCCTATGTGAACGCCATCTTCATGGGCGCCGGCGCCAAGGTGTGGAACCCGATGGCGCTGTGGGCCGGCCTGATCACCGCTGCCTTGATCATCCCGGTGTTCTGCTTCCGCCACTATGTCCAGGACAAGGGCAAGTTCCCCGAACACATGCTGGCAGACCTCGGCATGGCGGGGGCCGACCTCTCGGTCAAGAAGGCGGGCATGCTGCCTTACCTGACGCTGATTGCCGGCGTGGTGGTGATGCTGATCGCCAATTGGGTGTTCGTCATCTGACGCGGCAGCCTTGAAAACAGACGGGCGCGCCTCGACGCGCCCTTCTTTTTTGCCGATCCCCCCGTCCCGGCATCAGCCGGCCTTTCGGACCGCCTCGCTTACAAAGAGCCGATTTTCTGGACGCTTCAGGCCGAGATTCTCGCGCAGCGTCGAACCTTTATGGCGTTGCTGAGAAAGAATTCTGTTTTGCGGAAGCCTTGCCACAGCGCATTTTTCCGCCCCGCGGACCTTGACGCGGGTCATCCGCCACCGGCTTTCGCCGATGGCGGATGATCCAAGGTTGCCACCTTTTATTCCGCAGCCAAGGCCAGCTGCGGTCTTTCGATGCCTTCGACGTTCTCCGGCTCTGGCGCCTGCTCGTCGGTCTTGGCCTTCTTCGGCGCGCGGCCGAAGAACAGGGCGTAGCCGGCCGGCAGCACCAGGATGGTGAGCACGGTGGCGACGAGGATGCCGCCCATCATGGCGTAGGCCAGCGGCCCCCAGAAAACGCCGCGCGAGATCGGGATCAGCGCCAGGACCGCGGTCAGCGCCGTCAGCATGATCGGCCGGAAGCGGCGCACGGCTGCACCCACGATCGCTTCCGATCGCTCCATGCCGGCGGCGATATCCTGGTCTATCTGATCGACCAGGATGATCGAGTTGCGCATGATGATGCCGAGCAGCGCGATGACGCCGAGGATGGCGACGAAGCCGAACGGCGCGCCGCTGATCAGCAGCGCCGCTGCGGCGCCGATGATGCCGAGCGGTCCCGTGGCCAGCACCAGCATCGACTTGCCGAAATGCTGCAGCTGGACCATAAGCAGCACGACGATGACGGCGAGCATGATCGGCGCCTTGGCGGCGATCGAGGCCTGGCTTTCGGCCGAGTCCTCGGCGCCGCCCTGGATCTCGACGTTGTAGCCGGGTGCAAGACCGGCGCGCAGGTCCTTCATGTCGTTGTACATCTTGGTGACGACGTCGTTGGACTGCGCGCCGTCCGGCAGCGTGGCGCGCACGCTGATCGTCGGCAGGCGGTCGCGCCGCCATTCGACGCCCTGCTCCATCACCGGCACGACCTTGGCCACTTGCGAGAGCGGCACCGATCCGCCGAAGTCGGTCGGGATATAGACCGAGTCGACCGAAGAGAGCAGGTGACGGGTCGCCTCCGGCTCGCGGGCGACGATCGAGACCGTCTCCTCGCCGTCGCGGAAGTCGTCTAGCGGCGCGCCGGACATGGTGGCCTGCAGCATCTGGCGGATGCGCTGCGAGGTAACCCCGAGGGCGCGGGCACGATCCTGGTCGATCACCAGCTTCATCGCCGGCACCGGTTCCAGCCAGTCGTCGTGGATGGCGCCGAGCAGCGGATTGGCCTGGAATCTCGCCTTCACCTCGTCGGCGATGCGGCGCACCTCCTTGCGGTCCGGGCCCATGACGCGCATCTGCACCGGCCAGCCGGTCGGCGGACCGAGGAAGAGGCGGTCGACCTTGCCGCGGATCGAGGGGAAGTCCTGCGCCAGGATCTTGCGCATCTTGACGATCAGCCGCTCGCGCGCCGGCTCGTCCTTGGCCATGACCAGCAGCTGGGCGAAGTTCGGGTTGCGCAGCTGCTGGTCGAGCGGCAGGAAGAAGCGCGGCGCGCCTTCGCCGATATAGGTGGCGATGAAGCGCTTGTCCGGATCGTCCGCCATCTTGCTTTCAAACGACTTGGCCTGGTTTTCGACATCCTTGATCGAGGTGCCTTCCGGCAGCCACAGGTCGACCAGGATTTCCGGGCGCGAGGATTGCGGAAAGAAGTTCTGCGGGATGAACTGGAAGGCCCACAGGCTGGTGGCAAAAGTAACCAGCGTCATCACCAAAACGATGATGCGGTGGCGCACGGCCCAGGTGACCGTCGCGCGCAGCCGGCGATAGAAGCCGGTATCGAAGACATCGTGATGAGTGCCGGCATGCTTGCGCTGCTTGAGGATCATGTAGCCGAGCCACGGCGTGAAATAGACCGCGACGAACCACGACACGACCAGCGCGATGCCGACGACATAGAACAGCGTGCGCACATATTCGCCGGCGGTGGAGGCGGCGAAGCCGACCGGGATGAAGCCAGCCGTGGTGATCAGCGTGCCGGTCAGCATCGGGAAAGCGGTCGAGGTGTAGGCGAAGCTCGCCGCCTCGATCTTGACCAGTCCCTCCTCCAGCTTTCGCTCCATCATCTCGACGACGATCATGGCGTCGTCGACCAAAAGGCCGAGCGCAATGATGAGCGCGCCGAGCGAGATGCGCTGCAGGTCGATGCCGATCTCGTACATGATGGCGAAGGTGGCGGCCAAGACGAGCGGGATGGCGATGGCGATCACCAGGCCCGAGCGCCAACCGATCGACAGCAGCGAGACTGCAAGCACGATGAGCAGCGCCTCGCCGAGCGCCTCCATGAACTCGCTCACGGCGTCCTTGACGACCTGGGGCTGGTCGGAGATCTGATCGACCGACACGCCATACGGCAGCCCTGCCTCGAAACGCTGATAGGTCGCCTCGACATCCTTGCCGACATCCCTGACGTTAAAACCCTTGGCCATGACGACGCCGAGCTGGACGCTCTGATGGCCGTTGAAGAGGTATTTGTTGTCGTAAGGATCCTGGAGGCCGGAAGAGACCGTGGCGATGTCGCCGAGGCGCGTCACCTGGTTGCCCGAGCGCAGCCTGAGCTCGCGGATATCCGCGGCCTTGGTGACATCGCCCTCGACCGAGATGCGCACCGAGCGCAATCCGGTGTCGACCGAGCCCGCCGGATCGACGGCGTTCTGCCCTTTCACGGCGTTTTGCAGGTCAAGGATGGTCAGGCCGCGCTCGGCCAACGCCTTGGACGAGACGTCGATATAGATCTTCTCCGGCTGGTCGCCGATGATGACGGCCTTTTCGACGCCCGGCGTCGTCAACAGCATGTCGCGCGCCTGGATGGCGAACTTCTTCAGCTCCGGATAGGTGAAGCCGTCGCCGCTGATCGAATGCAGCGTGATGAAGGTGTCGCCGAACTCGTCGTTGAAATAGGGGCCGAGCAGCCCCTGGGGCAATTCATTGGAGATGTCGCCGACCTTCTTGCGCACCTGGTAGAAGGCGTCCTTCACTTCCTCGGTGTTGGTGTCGCCCTTGACCTGCAAGGTGATGATGGCGCTGCCGGCGCGGGTGTAGGAACGGACGAAATCGAGATGCGGCGTTTCCTGCAACTTGCGCTCGATCTTGTTGACGACCTGATCCTCCATGTCCTGGATCGAGGCGCCGGGCCAGATCGCCTGCACCACCATGACGCGGAAGGTGAAGTCGGGGTCTTCCTTCTGGCCCATGCGCATCAGGCCGAGCGCGCCGGCAAGGATGATCAGCCCGAACAGGAAGCGCGCGATGCTTGGATGTCCGATCGCCCAACGCGAAAGATTGAAGGGCCGTTTTTCAGTGCTGCTATCGCTGGTGGTCATGGCACACGTCCAGTCCAATTGATCGGCAAGGCACGCTCGCTTGGCATGCCGCTTCCAGTTCGGTGGGCTTCCGGGCGGCGAGACCCCTCAAGCGGAGAGAGCTCGCAAATCGCGCTCGACGCGGCACTGCTGCGGGGGAGCCAACATGCCGGCATCTCACGATCGGGGCGTTCGCCGCCCGGAACCCATGCTTTCCCCGGCCCGCGGCAAGCAGCGAGAGCGGGAAAGGCGTTCGTTACGCCTGACTTCAGGTTTTAGGTCGATGCATGTCGTTGTCCCAAAACCGCTTCGCACTTTTGGGCGACAAGCATCAGTGCAGGCTGCTGGTGGTCGCGGCGTCGTCCTCCGCCGAGGCGGATTGCTGGGCGTCGCTTGCAAGCTTGACCTTCAGGTTCTCGGTCATGAACTGTGTGCCGGCCGCCACCACGACGTCGCCCTGTTTGAGGCCATCCGCCACGGCGACACCGTCGGCAGTGAAGTTGGCGACCTTGATCGGGCGCGGATGGACTGTTTCGGAGGCGCGGTCGACCGTCCAGACGATCTGCTGGCCATCCTTCTCGGTCATCGCGGTCAGCGGGATCGACACGAGCTGCGCCTTGCTGCCGACGGTTGCCTCGACATTGGCCGTCATGCCGAGCAGCACGCGCGGATGGTTGGGCAGCGAAACCCGGACAGCGAAGGTACGCGACTGCGGATCGGCGCTACCGGCGACCTCGCGGACCTTGCCGTCAAGCGTCAGCCCTTCGTCCGACCAGAAGCTTGCCTTGACTTCCTTGCCGGGCTTGAACCCTGCAATATCCATCTCCGGCACCGCGATCGAAACTTCCTTCTCGCCGTCCACCGCGACCGTCATGACCGGCGTGCCGGCGCCGACCACCTGGCCGACATCGGCAGAGATGGCGGTGACGATGCCGGCCTGGCTGGCCTTGAGATCGGTGTAATGGACCTGGTTCTGCGCCTGGGCCAGCGTCGAGCGGGCGGCATCGCGCGTCGCCACGGCCTGGTCGTAGGCCAGCCGCGCCTGATCGAGCTGCGACTTCGGCGCGAAGTTCTTGGCATAGAGCTGCTCGGCGCGCTTCCTGGCGAGATCGACGGTTTCGACCTGGCGTTCGGCGGCGTCCAGGCTGGCCTGCGCGCTCTTCACCGACAGCTCGTAGTCGGACGGGTCGACGCGGGCGAGCACATCGCCTTCATTCACATGCTGGCCGATATCGACCAGACGCTCGGTGACCTTGCCGGCGATGCGGAAGCCGAGGTTCATCTCGATGCGGGCGCGCACAGAACCGGAATAGTCGAGCTGGCGGGTGGTCCGCGCCTCGCCGATCTCGACCACCTTGACCGGCCGGACGACTTCCTGAACGACCTCGGCCTTTTCCCGGCTGCAGCCGGCAAGGGCAAGCGCGGCGACGACGATGCCGATGGCGGGGAGGCCGGCGGCCGGCAGCCTGCGGAGGATGGAACTGGACAAAGACACTTTAGCACTCCCGAACTGGAGATGATCTGTCGGCCGCACGCGGCGGGCGGCTTCTATTTCAAGGCTCTGATGGCGTAGTCGATAAGTTCGTCGGGCATTGCCCGGTTGGTCTTGGCAAGGCACTGCGCCACCATCTGCGGGTGGCACAGAATGACGGTGGCGGCGCCGAAGCAGCGCGCGGCGGTTTCAGGATCCTGCTGCCTGAACTCGCCTGCCTCGATGCCCTCGCGGATCACCTCGGCGAACAGGTCGTGGATACTGTTGACATGCTTGTCGATGACGGACCAGTCGCGCTCCAGCGCGACGATAACCATCTCATGCACCTTCTGCTCGTCGAGCATGGTCTCGAGCGTCATCTTGTACTGGGCATGGATGTAGCGGCGCAGCCGCTCCTCGGCGCTGACCGGGAGATGCATGATCTCGTAGGCCATCTTGTAGCTGGCGCCGAGCATGCGGCCGCAGACGGCCTGGTGGATTTCGACCTTGGAGGCAAAGAAGCGGTAGATGTTGGCGGGCGACATGCCGAGCTCGCGAGCGATGTCGGCAACATTGGTCTTACCGTAGCCATAATGGCGGAACAGCCGCTCGGCGCAGTCGAGAATGCGGGTCACATTCTCCTGTCTGGCGGGGTCTGCCACGATGTTGGCGGCTTCTGACATAGCGCTTTCGGTTTGATGAGTGACGAATTTCAATTTTCATCAGTCGTAAAACGAAAGCGGCGAGGAGTCAACGCGAAATCGACGTACGCGTATAATTTGGTGACAGATGGTGACAGTTGCTAGGTCTGCGGTGAGTACGTTGACGATTAGCCATTGGCGCCTGCGACGTCGTCATCCACGGGCGGAGCAAGGAGCGAAGCGACGCGCGCAGACCCGAGGATCCATTCCGTGACGCCGGTCGAAGAACGAAGCAGATCAAGATGTTACGCCGGTCAGCACTTTCCGTCCGCTGCGGCCATTCTCAACCGCCGGAGCGCGGCCGCAAAGTAGCGGCATGGATCCTAGGGTTTCCGCAACGTCGCTTCGCGACTGCTCCACCCTAGGATGACGACGTCGCGGGCCTGGCGCAAATTGTCGACGTCAAAGCCATGTTGGGAGGAGCGAACTACACCCCCTTCGCCATCTCCCGCAGCCTGAACTTCTGGATCTTCCCCGTCGAGGTCTTCGGGATTTCGGCAAACACCACCGCCTTCGGCACCTTGAAGCGCGCCAGCAGCCCTCGGCAGTGCTCGATGATCTCGGCCTCGGTCGCGGTCTTGCCGGGCTTCAGCTCGACATAGGCGACCGGGACCTCGCCCCATTTGTCGTCCGCGCGGGCAACCACACCGCACGAGGCAACCGACGGATGCCTGTAGAGAGCGTCCTCGACCTCGATGGACGAGATGTTCTCGCCACCCGAGATGATGATGTCCTTCGAGCGGTCCTTCAACTGGATATAGCCGTCCGGATGCATGACGCCGAGATCGCCGGAATGGAACCAGCCGCCGGCGAAGGCCTCGTCGGTGGCCTTGCGGTTCTTCAGATAGCCCTTCATGACGATGTTGCCGCGGAACATGACCTCGCCGATGGTCTCGCCGTCGGCCGGCGTCTCCATCATCGTCCCGGGATCCATCACCGTCAGACCTTCGAGCGCGGCATAGCGCACACCCTGGCGTGCCTTCTTCTGCGTCCTCGGTCCCTTCTCCAGCGCGTCCCACTCATAGTGCCACTCGTTGACGACCGCCGGGCCGTAGGTCTCGGTCAGGCCGTAGAGATGGGTGACGGCAAAGCCGGCATCGGCCATGCCGGACAGCACGGCCTCCGGCGGGGGCGCTGCGGCGGTGTTGAAGGTGACGGTCTGTGCGAACTGCCGCTTGTCCTCATCCTTCGCGTTGATCAGCACCGACATGACGATCGGGGCGCCGCACAGATGGGTGACGCCGTGGTCGGCGATGGCGTCGTATATCGGCTTTGCCCGCACCCAGCGCAGGCAGACATGGGTGCCGGCCTGCACGGCCAAAGTCCAGGGGAAGCACCAGCCGTTGCAATGGAACATCGGCAGCGTCCAGAGATAGACCGCGTGCTTGGCCATGCCGGCATGGATGGTGTTGGTGTAGGCCATCAGCGCCGCGCCGCGATGGTGATAGACGACGCCCTTCGGATTGCCCGTGGTGCCGGAGGTGTAGTTGAGCGAGATGGCGTCCCACTCGTCATCGGGCATCGACCAGACAAAGGTCTCGTCGCCGGCGGCGACGAACTCCTCGTAATCAGCTGAGCCGATCCGATCGCCCTTCGGATAGGGCGCGTCGGCGGCATAGTCCGGATCGTCATAGTCGATGACCAGTGGCTTCACCTTGGCCAAGGCCAGCGCGTCCTTGACGACGCCCGAGAACTCGCGGTCGACGATCAGCACCTTGCTGTCGGCATGGTCGAGCTGGAACGCGATGACGGCGGCGTCGAGGCGGGTGTTCAGCGAATGCAGCACCGCCTTCACCATCGGCACGCCGAAATGGGCTTCCAGCATCGGCGGCGTGTTGGACAACATCACCGTCACCGTATCGCCCTTGGCGATGCCGTGCTTCGCGAGCGCCGAGGCAAGCTTCAGCGACCGGCGCCAGAAATCGCGATAGGTGATGCGCTGGTTGCCATGAATGATGGCGATGTGGTCGGGATAGGTCTTGGCCGCGCGCTCAAGATAGGTGAGCGGCGTCAGCGGCTGGTGGTTGGCAGCGTTCCTGTCGAGATCCTGTTCGTAAGGATTGGCCATCCCGTTCTCCCCGATATTCTTTTCGAGCTTTCTAACCTTAGGCCGGCCGTCACGCTATCCCCCTTCCACGACTGAAAATGCTATGCTGCGCCGGCTTGGTGGAACGGCAATCCGGATTTGGCCGCGCCGCGAGACGATCGCAGCTCGCGCAGGCAAATTTGACTTTTGTCGAGAGCCGTGACTAATGTCAGCCGAGGAGGCGGCATGGCGATCAGACCGGCAGAACAGCTCATCCACAAGGCCGCCTGGCTTTACTATGCGCATGGCCTGCGTCAGGACGAAGTGGCGAGCCAGCTCAACATTTCTCGCGCCTCGGTCGCCATGTATCTGCGCAAGGCGCGCGAGACCGGCATCGTCAACATCTCGACCTCGACGCAGCTCTTCACCGACGACGTCATGGCGCGACGGCTGGAAGATGCGTTCGATCTCGACGCCGTCTGGATCGCGCCGGAAAATGGCTACCTCGCCGATCCATCGACCGATATCGCCGTGCTGGCGGCGAGCGTCTTTCTCGAGCTGGTGAAGAAAGGCGACCGCATCGGCGTCGCCTGGGGCCGCACGGTCTACACCATCGCCGACATCATGTCCTATGCCGACCTGCAGGACGTCACCGTGGTGCAGCTCTGCGGCAATCTCGGCGCGCCCTATTCCTACCGGCCCGACCAGTGCACGATGGAGATCGCGCGACGGCTGAATGCCAAGGGCCTCAACTTCTACGCGCCGCTGGTTCTGTCGACGGAAGGCCTGGCGCAAGGTTTGCGTGCCGAGCCGGTGATCCGCGACCAGCTGGCCGGCATCGCCGATTGCGATCTGGCGCTCTATTCCGTCGGCGCGGTCGACGCCGACAGCCATCTGGTGAAATGCGGCGCGCTGTCGGCGGCCGAGATGGAAACGTTGCGGCGCCAGGGTGCGGCCGGCGTCATCGCCGGACAGATCATCGACGCCGGCGGCGAGGTGCTCGACTGCAGCTATAATAGGCGCGTCATCTCCGCCGAGCTCGCCTCGCTGCGCGCCATCGAGAAGCGGCTGATGGTGGTGCAGGAAGACACCAAGTTCGAGCCACTGCTTGCGGCCATCGCCGGCGGGCTGTGCACGCATCTGGTGGTCGGCGCGCATATGGCCGAGCGCCTGCTTCAGCACGCCGGCGCGGCAACGAAAAAGGCCTTGTAGAAAACCACCCTTGCCGCTTCTGTCATCACGACGTCGCGGCCTTCTGTTCATGAGCAAGAAAAGACGGAATCGGACGGATCGACATGCAGAACCTTTGGAATGACGCCGACGCGGAAAAGATGGTTGCCGACTATGCCAGGAAGGGCGTCGGCCGCGACCTTGCGCTGCGCGTCTACACGACCCGCCTGCTCGGCGGCGAGCCGCGCCTGGTGCTGCATGGCGGCGGCAACACCTCCTGCAAGACCAAAGCCACCGATCTCGTCGGCGACGAATGGGACGTGCTCTGCGTCAAGGGGAGCGGCTGGGACATGGCGGTCATCGAGCCGCAAGGCCTGCCGGCGGTGAAAATGGGCGCGCTGCTCAAGGCGCGCTCCCTGGACAAGCTCTCCGACGAGGACATGGTGGCGCTGCAGCGCTCCAACCTCATCGATCCGTCCTCGCCCAACCCGTCGGTCGAAACGCTGCTTCATGCCTTCCTGCCGCACAAGTTCGTCGACCACACGCATTCGACAGCGATCCTTGCCGTCGTAGACCAGGAAGACAGCAAGGCATTGGTGAAAAAGGTGTTCGGCGACAAGATGGGTTACGTGCCCTACATCAAGCCGGGCTTCGACCTCGCCAAGGCTGCGGCGGAAATCTTCGACGCCGACCGAAAAGTCGAGGGCCTGATCCTCGACAAGCATGGCATCTTCACCTTCGGCGACGATGCCAAACAGGCCTATGACCGCATGATCCACTATGTGACCATGGCCGAGGACTATGTCGCCAAAAACGGCAAGCCGCAGCCGGCCAAGGCAGCATTGCCGGCAAAGCTTGCCAAGCCCAGCGACATCGCGCCGACGCTGCGCGGCGCAGTTGCCGTGGCGCGCGGCGAAGGCCGCTTCGACCGCATGATCAGCGACTTCCGCACCTCGGACGCGATCGTCGACTTCATCAATTCCGCCAAGATCGCCGAGCTGGCCGGGCGCGGCGTTTCGACGCCGGACCTGTCGATCCGCATCAAGACCGGACCGATGGCGGTACCGGCGCCCGACGTGGACAAGCTCGGCGACTACAAGGCCGTCGTCCGCAGCCATGTCGATGCCTTCGTCAAGGACTACACCGCCTATTTCGAGACCAATGACGCGCTGGACGACGTCAAGCGCACCATGCTCGACCCGATGCCGCGCCTGACGCTGGTGCCGGGTCTCGGCATGTTCGGCCATGGCCGCACGCTGAAGGAGGCCAAGATCGCGTCGGATGTCGGCGAGATGTGGATCGAGGCGGTGCGCGGCGCAGAAGCGATCGGCAATTTCCATCCGCTCTCCAAGGCCGACCTCTTCCCGCTCGAATACTGGTCGCTCGAGCAGGCCAAGCTCGCTTCGAACAAGCCGAAGCCGCTGACCGGCCAGGTCGTGCTGGTCACCGGCGGCGCCGGCGCCATCGGCGCCGCGACGGCAAAACTGTTCGCGGCCAATGGCGCGCATGCCGTGATCGTCGATCTCGACCCAGCCAAGGCAGCGGAAGCGGCGAAGGCGGCCGGCAACAACTCGATCGGCGTCGGCGCCGACATCACCAAGCCGGCCGAGATGCGCGCCGCCTTCGACAAGGCGGTCGCCATCTATGGCGGCGTCGACATCCTGGTCTCGAATGCGGGTGCAGCCTGGGAAGGCCGCATCGGCGAATTGGACGACGCGACGCTGCGCAAAAGCTTCGAGCTCAATTTCTTCGCCCACCAGTCGGCGGCGCAGAATGCGGTGCGCATCATGCTGGAACAGGGTACGGGCGGCGTGCTTTTGTTCAACACCTCCAAGCAGGCGATCAATCCCGGCCCGAAATTCGGCGCCTACGGCATCCCGAAAGCCGCGACATTGTTCCTGTCGCGGCAGTATGCGCTTGACTACGGCGCCTATGGCATCCGCTCCAATGCGGTGAACGCCGATCGCATCCGCTCGGGTCTCTTGACCGACGCGATGATCGCCAGCCGTTCCGGCGCGCGCGGCGTCTCGGAGAAGGAATACATGTCCGGCAATCTGCTGGGACAGGAAGTGACGGCCGACGACGTCGCGCAGGCCTTCCTGCACCAGGCGCTGGCCGAGCGCACCACGGCGAATGTGACAACGGTGGACGGCGGCAACATCGCGGCGGCACTCCGCTGAACATATAGGTATGCCTTGGAGCGGTACTTCGTTTCGTGAAAACGAAGAACCGCTCCATCGTCCCTGTTTTGACGCAGTTTGGGACCGAAGGCCTTCCGCGCTTCTGCTGAAGAACTGCTCGAACCCGTCAAAATCCACACCAATCCTTCGCGTATTGCTCAACCAGTTTAAGGGATGCCTCGTGTTTCGCATGCGGCTCCAACCTTGATCATTGGTGGAGCTCCAGATGGCGGCGAAAAGACTTCGTATTGGCGTGCTCTTCGGCGGGCGCTCCGCCGAGCATGAAGTATCGCTGCTTTCAGCAACCAACGTCATGGCTGCCTTAAACCCGGCGAAATACGATGCCGTTCCGATCTTCGTCACCCGCGAAGGGCAATGGCTGCTGAGCCGCTTTGAGGACGGCGCGCTGGCGACGCCGTCGGCCGGCACGCAGCTCTGCCTGGTGCCGGGCGGCCATGGACGGACGCTGGCGATCCCTGCCGGCGGTGTGCCCCACGACCTGCCTCCCATCGATATCCTGTTTCCGGTCCTGCACGGCCTGCATGGCGAGGACGGCGCGGTGCAAGGCCTGGCCGAGGTGGCACGCGTGCCGCTCGCCGGCTGCGGCATCTTGGGGTCCGCCACGGCCCTCGACAAGGACATCGCCAAGCGGCTGCTGAGAGCGGCCGGACTGCCTGTAGCGCGCTCGGTGACGATCGGTGAAGGTGCCGCGCCTTCGCTCGCCGAACTGGAAGACCAACTCGGCCTGCCGCTGTTCATCAAGCCGGCGCGGCAGGGCTCGTCGGTCGGCGTCGCGAAGGTCAATGCCAGCCAAGAATTCGATCGGGCGCTCGAGGAAGCATTCCAGCACGACCGCAAGCTGCTGGCAGAAGAATTCGTTCGTGGCCGCGAGATCGAATTCAGCGTGCTGGAGAGCCCCGCGGGCGAACTCTTCGTTTCGCGGCCGGGCGAGATCGTGCCTGCGGAGAGCCACGGTTTCTACAACTACAACGCCAAATATATCGACGAGAATGGCGCGGCACTGATCGTGCCAGCCGAGCTGCCGCAGAAGGTCGAGGATGCCATGCGCGACGCGGCTGCAAGGGCGTTCAGGGCGCTCGGCTGCGACGGCATGGCCCGCGTCGACTTCTTCCTGATGCCGGACATGAATTTCCTGATCAACGAGCTCAACACCATTCCCGGCTTCACCAACATCAGCATGTATGCCAAGGCTATGGCGGCGAGCGGCGTCAGCTATCCGGAGGTCATCGACCGTCTGGTGGCGCATGGGCTGGCGCGCGCCGGCCGGTGAAAAAGACCTGAGGATACGAAATCCCGGCAGCGGCCAGTTGGCCATGTCGCCACATCACTCCGGCAGGCCGGCCTTGCGGAAGCCGTCGACGAAATGCTCAAGCATCGCGTCGTCGCGGAACGGCTCCGTCTCGACCCAGCGCTGCGTGGAGAAATGCGGATTGCCGACGAGGAACAGTGCGACCTCGGTGCGCGCCTCGTCGAGACGGCCGAGCTGCGCCAGGCTTGCCGCCAGAAAGCGGCGCGAGCTTGTGCGGTAGGTCTCGTCGCGGCGCAGCGTTTCGACGGCGGCTTCGTAGTCACAGGCCGCATACTGTGCCTGGCCGAGCGTCAGATAGTACCAGCTCGGCGGAAAGGGGTTGAGCCGGAAGGCCTTGCGGATGTGCTCCAGGCCCTCGCTTATCCGCCCGCCCAGCACGTCGATATCGGACAATGTCGCCCAGATATCCGCCTCGTTCGGGTCGAGCTCGATCGCCTTGGCGAATTCCGCCTCGGACCGTTCGAAATCGCGTTCATAGGCAAGAAGGTTCGCCAGAACCCAGCGGCAACCGGCATCGTTGGGATCGATCGCCACAGCCTTGCGCGCCAGTTCCAGGGCCGTGCTGCGGGCAGGCTCGAACGGCTCGCCCCAATGCACCCAGCCCATCCAATGGTTCATGGCCAGCCAGCGATAGGCCTCCGCGTAGTCCGGGTCGAGCGAAACCGCGCGCGTCAGCATCAGATGCGCTTCGCGCGCCATCTGCGGCGACTCGTCGAACAGTTTTCGCGCCCGCACGACGAGATCATAGGCTTCGAGGTTCTTCGGCCGGTTGCGCTCCGGCAATGCGCGCAGCCGCCCGAGCAGCGCCTCGACGATCTTGGCCGTCGCCTCGTCCTGGACGGCGAAAATGTCCTCAAGGCTGCGATCGAAACGCTCCGCCCAGAGATGCTCGCCGCTCAGCGCATCGATCAGCTGGGCATTGATGCGCACCCGCCCCACGGCGCGTCTGGCGCTGCCTTCCACCAGGTATCGCACGCCGAGCTCCCGGCGATGGCGCGCACATCCATGGCCTTGCCCTTGTAGGCAAAGACCGAGTTGCGCGCGATGACAAAGAGGCCCGGTATCCGGGAGAGATCGGTGATCAGGTCTTCGGTCAGGCCGTCGGCGAAAGAGTCCTGCTCGGGATCGCTGCTCAGATTGACGAAGGGCAGCACGGCAATCGACGGCTTGTCGGGCAGCGGCAAGGGTTTGCGTGGGGCATCGGGCCGTTCGACGGTGCCGGTGAAGCGGTAGCCGACGCGCGGCACGGTGGCGATCCATTCACCGCCACCGGTCGCCGGACCAAGCAGCTTCCTGAGCTGCGCGATCTGGACGGTGAGATTGCCTTCCTCGACTGCCATGCCAGGCCAGGCCGCATCCATCAGCTCGGCCTTGGCCAGGATTTCGCCCGGACGCGCGACGAGCGCCTCCAGCAGCTTCAGCCCGCGATGGCTGGCGGCGACGGGAACATCGCCCCGGAGCAGCGTTCCCGCGCCTGGATCAAGCACGAACGGTCCGAAAGCAAAGCGCGATCCCTGCATGGGGCGATCTATAGAGCAATTCCAGGAAAAGTGTGAAGCGGTTTTCACTCCGGAATTGCGTAAAAACAAAGGGATAGAGCGGTTCGCCGTTTCCGTGAAACGGTGAAACGCTCTAACCGATTTGGAAGTTTTGAGAACTATTTGGGACGGCTTAATTACGCCGCCGGCCGCCTGCGGCACAGTGCAATCTCAATCAGGTCGAGGGTTTTCAAAACCCCTTATTCGATGGAGGTTGCCATGAACGATAGCTTCACGCCCTCTACGTGTCTGGCGGCGGCACCGGCAATGCACTCAAGGCGCGGGCGCTTCAGCCTGGCGGCCTTGCGCAGCCTTATCGCCGAGCGGCGCAAGCAGGCCTATTTCCGCTTCGAGCTCAAGCGCATGGCGACGGACAATCCGCATCTGATTGACGACATCGGGCTGACGAGAAAAGAGGTCGAGGCGGAGATCGCCAAGCTGCCCTTCTGGCAGCGATAGACCGCCTTGGGCCGGCTGAAGGGCAGAGAGCGGCCCGTTGGACCGCTCTCTTCATTTGCGACCGTCCGAACCTTACTTAGCGTTCGGGTTCGGCATCCAGGCCGGCATCGCGACATCGGCATGGGCGAACTGCGGCAGCTTGGCCGACAGGTCTTCCATGTTCTTGATGTCCTTGTCGATCAGCTCCTTCTGGGTGATCAGCGTCGGCGGCACGATGACGTTGTGGCCGGGATCTTCGCCTGCGAGCAGCTGCGCCAGCGCGCGCACCGAGACCTGGCCGACGACGGCCGGGTTGGTGGCGGCGGTTGCTGCCCAGGCGCTGTCCGGCTCGCGCATGGCGGCGATGTCCGAGGTCGAGATGTCGGCCGAATAGATCTTGATGCCCTTGTTCAGGCCCGCCTCGTCGACGGCGATCTTCACGCCCTTGGCGAACTCGTCATAGGGCGCGAACATCACCTTGATGTCGGGATGCGCCTGCAGCACCGAGCGCGCCTGGTTGGCGACGGAGTTGGCGATCGGGTTGTCGAGCGTGCCGAACATGGCGACCTCGTTGATGCCCGAGTACTTCTTCTTTACGTCGACCCAGGTCTCGTTGCGGCGGTCGAGCGGAGCGATGCCGGCGACATAGACATAGCCGGCCTTCCAGCTCTCGCCATTGTCCTTGACCGCCTGCTCGAGCGCGAGCTTCGCCAGGTCGCGGTCGGACTGCTCGACCTGCGGGATCTTCGGGTTCTCGACATTGACGTCGAAGGCGACGACCTTGATGCCGGCGTCGACGGCGCGCTGGGCGGCGTCCTTCATCGATTCTGTCAGGCCGTGCTGGATGATGATGCCCTGCACGCCGAGCGCGATGGCCTGGTCGACCATGTCGGCCTGGAGTGCTGCGTCCTGGCGGCTGTCCAGCACGCGCAGGTCGACGCCGAGCGCCTTGGCCTGCGCCTCGACGCCGGAGAGATAGGCCTGGAAGAAGTCGCCTGTCGACAGATAGCGCACCAGCGCGATCTTGACGCCGGGCTTGTCGAACGGCGCCGGACGGTCCGCGGCAAGCGCCGTTCCCTGCATCAGCAGCGCCGCACCGGCGAGGCCGAGTGCCGCCTTCCCCAAAAGTCTTCTTGTGATGCTCACTTCGTTTTCCTCCATTTGTTATGCCCCGGTCGAAACTATCTCTTGCCCCTGCCGGAAAGGGCGAAGGTGAAGACAAGGGCGACGACAAGCACCGCGCCCTTGACGAAATCCTGCGTATAGTAAGGCGCGTTCATCATCGTCAGGCCTTGCAGCAGGACGCCGACGAACACCGCCCCGACGGCGGTGCCGAAGGCGTTTGGCTTGGCGGCGCCGAGCACCGCGTAGCCGATTAGCGCCGCCGCGACTGCGTCGAGCAAGAGATTATTACCCGAGGCGATGTCGCCGCGTCCAAGCCGGGCGGCGAGCAAAATCCCGCCGATCGAGGCAAAAACTCCCGAAATCACATAAGCCCAGATCTTGTATGCCTTGACAGGCGCGCCGGCGAGCTCAGCCGCCCTCTCATTGCTGCCGACGGCATACATCATGCGGCCGAAGCGCGTGTATTCGAGGAAGAACCAGATAAGCAGCGCGAGCACGACGAGCACGACGACCGAAACCGGGATCAGATTCGGGATGAAGAAGTCGATGCGGTGGCGACCGAGCGCCAAGAAGGCTTCGGAGAACTTGCCGTTGGCGACCGAGCCGTCGGGCATGGTCATGCCGGTGGCGATCGAGCGGCCTTCCGTCGGAATGCGCTGCAGGCCGAGCAGCAGGAACATCATGCCGAGCGTGGCCAGAAGATCGGGCACGCGCATATAGACGATCAGCCAGCCATTGATCAGTCCGACGATGACGCCGATGACAAGACAGGCGATGACCGCGACAATCGCGTTCTGCTCAAGCACGACCATGGCGTAGGAGGCAGCCATCATGGCGCTGGTGGCGACCGAGCCGATCGACAGGTCGAAGCCGCCGACGACGAGCGTCGCGGTGACGCCGAGCGCCAGCACGCCAGTGATGGCCACCGACTGGAAGATGAACACAGCGCTTTGCGGCGAGGCGAAGCCGTCGGCGGCGACCGCGAAATAGGCGATCAGCCCGATCAGCAGGACGATGAAGCCGTAGCGGATGGCGTAGTCGCGCAATGTCATCGAACGCTCCCGCGCCGTTGCCTTACCCGCCAAACTGGAACTCATGCCTGCACTCCCGAGTCTCGTCATCCTGCGATCTCACGCCGCGCTGTGAAGCGGTCCACCGGCCACTTCCGCCAGCAGCCGGTCGAGATCGATGTCATCGTTGCGGTGCTCGCCGACGATCGTGTGTTCCGACATCACCAGGATGCGGTCGGCGGTCTCCAGCGCCTCGTCGAGCTCGGTAACGAAGATCAGCGTCGCGCGGCCGTCGGCGCTTGCCCTCAGCTTGGCGGCGATGTCGCGACGCGCCGAAATGTCGACACCCTGGAAAGGCTCGTCGAGGATGAACAGGCGCGAGGCCTGCGACACCCAGCGCGCCACCATCACCTTCTGCTGGTTGCCGCCGGAGAGCGCCGACAGCTCGTCCTTCTCCGAGCGGCAGACGATACCGAGCTCGTCGATCTGGCGGCGGGCGGCGATGCGCTCGGCGCGCTTCTTCATGACGCCGAGGCCCGACATGCGCTTGAGGAATGGCAGGCTGATGTTGCGTTCGATGTTGAAGCCGCCGACAATGCCGCTCGCGGCGCGGTCCTTGGCGACCAGGAAGACGCCGGCGGCGATTGCCTCGCGCGCCGAGCCCGGCGCGTAGGGCTTGCCGTCCATGTGCATGGTGCCGGCAAGCGGCCTGCGCACGCCGAACAGCGTTTCCGCCAGCGCCGTCTTGCCGACGCCGACAAGGCCGGTGATCGCCACCACCTCGCCGGCGCCGAGCGTCATCGAGATCGGCCGCGATCCTTGCGCCAGCCGCAACCCTTCGGCGGAGAAGACGGCTCGGGCCGAGCTTCTGGCAACCACCCTGTCTAGATGGATCTTGCGGCCGAGCATGGCGTTGACCGCGCCCTCATAGTCGAGCGGCTTCCGGTCGAAAATGCCGGAGACCACGCCGTCGCGCATCGACACGATGCGGTCGGCCAGTCGCCTGATGTCGGACATCCGGTGCGAGATATAGAGGATGGCGACGCCCTGGCCGCGCAGCCGATCAATGAGCGAAAACAACCGATCGGCCTCGGCGCTCGATAGCGAAGAGGTCGGCTCGTCGAGGATCAGGACCTTAGGCCGATGCGCCATGGCGCGGGCGATGGCCACCATCTGCCGATCCGCCAACGACAAGTCGCTGACGCGCGCCTTGAGGTCGATGGCAAGTCCCATGCGGTCGGCGACGGCTCTCGCCTCGGCGCGGACATCGGCAGGCTTGAAAAGCAACGACGCGCCTTTGCCGCTTAGCCGGTCGAGCGTCAGATTGGTGGCGACGTCGAGGTCGGCGACGACGCCGTCATTGATGTTTTGGTGCACGGTGACGACACCGGCGCGAATGGCTTCGGCGGGTGTCTGCGGGTCGAAGGCCTTGCCGGCAAGCCGCATCGAGCCTGCGCCGTGTTCGTAGACGCCGCTGACGATCTTGACCAGGGTGGATTTGCCGGCGCCGTTGGCGCCCATGAGCACGGTCACCTCGCCCGCAAAGAGGTCGAGCGAGATGCCGCCAAGCACCTCGTTCTGGCCGAAGGATTTCCTTAGGCCCTCCACATGGAACACGGTATCTGCGCCCATCCATTCCTCCCGGATCGTGACGCTATGGGCTCATTCGGCAATTGTCAACACGATTGACATTTGCCAGAGCGCTTCCTAGCTTGGCCCCGCCGCTGTGGCTCCGCTATCGTCGGAAACCACGCGCAGGAGGGAGAGCATGACCTGGAACTTCGAAGCATTGTCGGCGGAAACGCTGCCGAAGCGCCTTGGCGAGACCGCGGCGCTCACGGAGCGCATCGGCAAGGACACTAGCCGCTGGAAAGTACGCGAGGTCGGCGACGGCAATCTCAATCTCGTTTTCATCGTCGAAGGCGACAAGGGTGCCGCGGTGGTCAAGCAGGCGCTGCCCTATGTGCGGCTGGTCGGCGACAGCTGGCCGCTGCCCTTAAAACGCTCCTTCTTCGAATATCATGCGCTGACCCGGCAGGAGGGCCGTGCGCCCGGCTCGGTGCCGGCGATCTACCATTTCGACGAGAGCCAGGCGCTGATCGTCATGGAGTATCTGGCGCCGCCGCACATCATCCTCAGGCGGGCGCTGATCGACGGCCGCGAGCTGCCGAACATCGCACGCGACATCGGCCTGTTCATGGCGCGCACACTGTTCCGCGGCTCCGACCTGTCGATGGTGACGAAAGAGCGCAAGGCCGATCTTGCGCTGTTCGCCGACAATGTCGAGCTGTGCGACATCACCGAGAACCTGGTGTTCTCCGACCCCTATTTCGATGCCAAGATGAACCGGCATACCTCGCCGCAGCTCGACGGCCTGGTCGCCGAGCTGCGCGCCGACCGCGACCTCAAGGTCGAGGCGCAGCGGCTGAAGCATCTGTTCGCCGCCAATGCCGAGACGCTGCTGCATGGCGACCTGCATTCCGGCTCGATCATGGTGACCGACAGCGAGACCCGGATGATCGATCCGGAATTCGCCTTCTACGGCCCGATCGCCTTCGATGTCGGCATGCTGCTTGCCAATTTCTGGATGGCCTTGTTCTCGCAGCGCGGCCACGAGGAGAAAGGCGGCCGCGACTCCATGCGCGCCTATCTGCTCGGCGTCACGGCTGAGACCTGGGCGACCTTCCGCGCCGAGTTCTCGCATCTGTGGCGGACCGAGCGCACCGGTATCCTCTACCAGAGGAGCCTGTTCGAGGATCAGGGCGATCTGCTCGGCTCCGAGCAGGCGCTCGACCATATGCTGCACTCCATCTGGACTGACCTGCTCGGCTTTGCCGGCATCGAGGTGCACCGGCGCATCCTGGGTCTCGCCCACAATGCCGATTTCGAGACCATTGCCGATCAAGACCTGCGCGCCAGATGTGAAGCCAAGGCTTTGCGCTTCGGCCGCCATATCGCCGTCAACCGGCGCCAGATCCACAGCATCGACGAGGTCAACAAGCTGGCCGCGCTGATCGAACAGGAGAAGAGCCTTTGAACGTCGGCAAACGCCACTATCGCACCATCTGGCTCAGCGACGACAAGCGCTCGGTCGAGATCATCGACCAGCGCTGGCTGCCGCATGAATTCCGCATCGAGAAGATCGGAAGCGTCACCGGCATCGCCACCGCGATCCGCGACATGTGGGTGCGCGGCGCGCCGCTGATCGGCGTCACCGCGGCCTATGGCGTCGCCATCCAGATGATGGATGACCCATCGGACGAAGCACTCGATGCGGTGTGGGAGACGCTGCATAGGACACGGCCGACGGCGATCAATCTGCGCTGGGCGTTGGACGAGATGCGCCGGCACCTCAAGCCGCTCGCGCCTGCAGAGCGTGCCGAAGCGGCCTACAGACGGGCCGCCGAGATCGCCGATGAGGATGTCGGGCTGAACCGCGCCATCGGCGAAAACGGGCTTGCGATCATCAGGCAGATCGCGGCACGCAAGCAGCCGGGCGAGAGCGTCAACATCCTCACCCATTGCAATGCCGGCTGGCTGGCGACGGTCGATTACGGCACCGCCACCGCGCCGATCTACCTGGCGACCGAGGCCGGCATTCCGGTGCATGTCTATGTCGACGAGACGAGGCCGCGCAACCAGGGCGCCCAGCTCACCGCCTGGGAAATGGCGGGACACGGCGTACCGCACACGCTGATCGTCGACAATGCCGGAGGCCACCTGATGCAGCGCGGCGACATCGACATGGTGATCGTCGGCACCGACCGCACCACGGCCGATGGCGATGTCTGCAACAAGATCGGCACCTATCTCAAGGCACTCGCGGCCGCCGACAATGATGTGCCCTTCTATGTCGCGCTGCCCTCGCCCACCATCGACTGGACCGTGGCCGACGGGCTGAAGGAAATCCCGATCGAGGAGCGCTCGGGCGACGAGGTTTCGCTGGTGTGGGGGAAAACGGCGGACGGAAACGTCGCGCAGGTGCGCGTCTCGCCGGATGCGACGCCGGCGGCCAATCCGGCATTCGACGTGACGCCGGCGCGGCTGGTCACCGGGCTCATTACAGAGCGCGGCGTGGCGAAGGCCTCGCGCGAGGGGCTGAAGGCGATGTTTCCGGAACGGGGGTGACTAGCTGATCTCCCCAGCACGTCGTCATTCTCTGGCTTGACCCGAGAATCCATGCCGTGACCTCCGTCATCGAGCGCAACGGTGCAGAATTCTGTAACCGTTGCAATGCCTTAGCGCCACGGCATGGATCCTAGGGTCTGCGCGCGTCGCTTCGCTCCTTGCTCCGCCCTAGGATGACGACCGCGATGTCATCGCCAGTTGACACTATTGCCCTGCTCTCCCATAAAACCCGCGTTAATGTTCTCAGGGCGGGGTGAAAGTCCCCACCGGCGGTAAGGTGATTTCGATCGCTCAAGCCCGCGAGCGCCTTCCGCGTAAACGGGAGGGTCAGCAGATCCGGTGCGATTCCGGAGCCGACGGTTAAAGTCCGGATGGAAGAGAACGATCGCAGGAGACGGTCCGCTCGCGCGGGCCGCGTTTTTGCGTCGTGCGTCCTGATTCTGGTTCGAAACGGAAGGAAGGACCCATGAATCAGCATTTCCCCAAATACCATACTGTCCGTCATGTCGCCGTCATCCGGGCGCGCTGGCATGCCGATATCGTCGACCAATGCGTGACGGCGTTCGAGACGGAGCTTGCCGCCCTCGGCGGCTTTGCCGTCGAGCTCTTCGACGTGCCGGGCGCCTACGAGATTCCGCTGCACGCCAAGACGCTTGCCGAGACCGGCCGTTACGCCGCGATCCTCGGGACCGCCTTCGTCGTTAATGGCGGCATCTACCGGCACGACTTCGTGGCGAGCGCCGTCCTCGACGGCATGATGAACGTGCAGCTCGTGACCGGCGTGCCGGTGCTGTCGGCGGTGCTGACGCCGCACAACTATCATGACAGCGCCGAGCATCACCGCTTCTTCCACGAGCATTTCACCGTGAAGGGCAAGGAAGCGGCGAAGGCCTGCGTCGAGATCCTCGCCGCGCGCTCACGCATCGCCGCATGAAAGCAAAAACCTAAAGCGTGGGGCCTGAATCCGTTTCAGCGCGACGCGCTTTAGGCCCAGCCGCGGCCGGATTTCAGCCCTGCAACAAGAATTGCGGCCGAAAAGGCTCCGAAAGGTTGCGGTAGCTCCGAAATCCGGCCAGAAGCAACGGGGCCGCCCGACGCCCGGGCGGCCTTTTCAAACACGGGCTCGAACCAGATACGGGAGACTATTCGTTGGCTCGCATCACACTGAGACAATTGCTCGACCATGCCGCCGAACATGGCTATGGCGTGCCTGCCTTCAATATGAACAATATGGAACAGGGCCTCGCCATCATGGAGGCGGCGGAGGAGACCAAGTCGCCGGTCATCCTGCAGGCCAGCCGCGGCGCGCGCGCCTATGCCAATGACGTGGTGCTGGCCAAGCTGATCGACGCGCTGGTCGAGATCCATCCCGACATCCCGGTCTGCATGCATCTCGACCACGGCAACAACGAAGCGACCTGCGTCACCGCGATCCAGTACGGCTTCACCTCGGTGATGATGGACGGCTCGCTGAAGGAGGACGGCAAGTCGCCGGCCGACTACGCCTATAATTCCGGCATCACGCGGCGCGTCGTCGACATGGCGCATTGGGGCGGCGTCTCGGTAGAAGGCGAGATCGGCGTGCTGGGCTCTCTGGAGAGCGGCGGCGGCGAGCAGGAAGATGGCCACGGCGTCGAGGGCGCGATCAGCCACGACCAGTTGCTGACCGATCCGGTGCAGGCCGAGCAGTTCGTGCGCGACACGCATGTCGACGCGCTGGCCGTCGCCATGGGCACCAGTCACGGCGCCTATAAATTCTCGCGCAAGCCGGACGGCGCGGTGCTGGCGATGAACGTGATCGAGGAAATCCACCGCCGCCTGCCCAACATGCATCTGGTCATGCACGGCTCGTCGTCGGTGCCGGAGGAACTGCAGGAGATCATCAACAAATATGGCGGCCAGATGAAGCCGACCTGGGGCGTGCCGGTGGAGGAGATCCAGCGCGGCATCAAGCATGGCGTGCGCAAGATCAACATCGACACCGACAACCGCATGGCGCTGACCGGCGCGATCCGCAAGGTGCTGACCGAGAACCCCAGCGAGTTCGATCCGCGCAAATATCTGACGCCGGCCATGGCGGCGATGAAGAAGCTCTGCAAGGAGCGCTTCGAGCAGTTCGGCACCGCCGGCAACGCGCCGAAGATCAAGCCGATCCCGCTGGCCGACATGGCCAAGCGCTACAAGTCGGGCAGCCTCGACCCGAAATTCGGCTGAGCCAACTTTCCCGCGGCCGGTTTTCGGCCGGTCGCGGTAGCCGGCCCTACTCCGCCTCAGCATCCGCGTGGCGGAACTTCATGCCGGCCAAAACGGTTCCTGCTCTGGTGCCTCCCTTGCCCGCTCACAGGGAAGGAGGCAGCCATGAGCAAGGACCGCGACAGCGAAGGTCCGATTTTTTCGGGGCAGGACGCGCGACAGGGCGAAATCATCCTGCGCACGCGCGCCCGTCGCATCATCTTCATCGCCGGACTGGTCGGCATCGTCGTGCTGGCGCTGGTGCTGAGCATTGCCGTCCGGTGACGGCGTTTCGCGCATGATAGCCTGGCGGCCAGGGAACCATCCGCGGCCAAGCCTAGTTGAGCATTCCAGACGCAACGGAGGGCGCGCTTAGGCTGCCCCGACGGACCATGCTCACGCCGCTTTGCTGCGACATGCCGCTTCATCCGACCTGGCCGGACCTCGTCGCGCGGCTGCTGGTCACGGTGCTTGCAGGCTTCCTCATTGGCCTGAACCGCGAGGCCCGCGGTCATTCCGCCGGGTTGCGGACGACCATCCTGGTCGGCCTTGCGGCCTGCGTCGCAATGGTCCAGGCCAACATGCTGCTCGACGTCTCGGGCAAAGGACCGGACTCCTTCGTACGCATGGATGTGATGCGTCTTGCGCTCGGCGTGCTCACCGGTGTCGGCTTCATCGGCGGCGGCGCTATCTTGCGGCGCGGCGATCTGGTCACCGGCGTCACCACCGCCGCCACGATGTGGATCATGACCATGATCGGCCTTGCCTTCGGCGGCGGCCAGTACGGCCTCGGCGCGATCGCAACCGTGCTGACGCTGGTGACACTGCAGGCGCTGAAATGGGTCGACCTCAAGATCCGGCGCGATCACAAGGCAATCCTTTCGGTCTCCTGGCCGAAAAACGCGCCGCCCGACCTCCAGGAAATGGTACGGCCGCTTGGCTACAGTGCCCGCTTCGTCGGCATGGAGCACGACGCAGACCGTGAGCGCTTTGTTTATTCCTTCAATATTCTGTGGAAGCAGCCGGACGCTATTCCACCTTCGACCGACGTGCTGACGCTTGTCGGCGAGCATTGCGCGGTCGAGCGCTTCGAGGTGATTAGCGAGAAGCCGTTCTAGTGTCGTAACGGAGGATGCTTGAAATCGTCCCGGACATGAAACTTTCCCGTCCGCAGATGGTTCTGGGCAAGATGGTACTTGTCCATGATCGGTAGGCATTGATGGCCGAACTTTCTCTGACGCGCGGCCGGATGGTCGATGTCCAGATCGCCCAGCGTGGAATTCATGACCGCCGGGTTCTGGAGGCCATGCGGGAGGTTCCACGCGAGGTCTTTGTCGACCCCGATTTCGAGGAATTCGCCTATGAGGACACCCCTCTGCCGATCGGCAAGGGTCAGACGATCTCGCAACCCTTCATGGTCGCCTACATGATCGAAGCCGCCGAGATCGATCCTGGCGACCGCGTTCTCGAGGTCGGCACAGGTTCGGGCTACGCGGCGGCAGTGATGAGTCGTGTTGCAGCCCGCGTCTACACGATAGAGCGCCATGCGATGCTCGCCGAAATCGCCCGGCAGCGGTTCGAACGCCTCGGTTACGACAATATCGAGGTTCGCGCCGGCGACGGCACCAAGGGATGGAGCGACGCCGCTCCGTTCGATGCCATATTGGTGGCCGCAGCCGGTCCCGGCGCGCCGCTGGCGCTTCAGGAACAGCTCGATGTCGGTGGCCGTCTGGTGATCCCCGTCGGCAAGGAGGTCGACGACCAGCGGCTGCTGAAGGTCACCCGAACCGGCGCAACGACCTACGAGGAGGAAGACCTCGGTGGCGTGCAGTTCGTTCCTCTCATCGGCGAACAAGGTTGGGCGGAATGGCCTCGATATGGAGCCGATCGACCGGCTGTGGTCACGCCGCAGCCGCGCGAAAGAAGCCTGCCGGAGATGATCGCGGCCGCCGCCGAGCCGCTGCCGGATTTCGAAGACCCGGCCTTCGGCGATCTGTTCGACCGCTTCGCGGACCGGCGTGTTGTCCTTCTCGGCGAGGCCAGTCACGGCACCTCCGAATTCTACAAGGCGCGCGGCGCGATCACGCGTCGGCTCATCGAAAAGCATGGCTTCAGCATCGTCGCGGTTGAAGCGGACTGGCCGGATGCTGCGGCCATTGACCGCCATGTACGCCATCGGCCGCCGCGCGCGGCCGCAGAGCCGCCGTTCCAGCGCTTTCCCACATGGATGTGGCGCAACACCGATGTCGACGCATTCGTCGGCTGGATGCGGGATCACAATGGAGGCCTCGACGATGTAAACTGCCGAGCCGGCTTTTACGGTCTCGACATCTACAATATGAGCGCGTCGATTGCGGCCGTCCTGCGCTATCTCGACCAGGTCGATCCGGAAGCCGCCGCCGCTGCGCGGCAACGCTATGGCTGCCTGACCCCGTGGCAGAAAGAGCCTTCCACATACGGGCGCGCCGTGCTCACCGCCGGCTATCGCAAATGCGAACAAGCCGTGCTGGAGCAATGTCAGGAGCTGCTTGCAAGACAGCTCGACTACGCTCGACAGGACGGCGCCGACTTTCTCGATGCCACGCAGAACGCAAGGCTGATCGCAGCCGCTGAACGCTACTATCGCATCATGTATTACGGCGGGGCGGAATCCTGGAACCTCCGCGACACGCACATGTTCGAGACGCTAGAGCATCTACTCGATGCGCGCGGCTCGGAGTCAAAGGCCGTCGTCTGGGCCCACAACTCGCATATCGGCGATGCCCGCTTCACCGAGATGGGAACGATCAGGCAGGAGTTGAACATCGGCCAGCTCTGCCGCGAGCGTTTCGGCGACCAAGTGGCGCTGATCGGTTTCGGCACCCATTCCGGAACCGTGGCCGCGGCTTCCGATTGGGACGATCCGATGCAGGTCATGCGGGTGCGCCCTTCGCAAGCGGACAGCTACGAACGGCTCTGCCACGACAGCGGGGTGTCGCGGTTCCTGCTCGATATGGACCGCGACGCCGCACTGAGACATCGCCTGCTGGAGCGGCGGCTGGAGCGCTTCATCGGCGTGATCTACAGGCCGGAAACCGAACTGCGCAGCCACTATGCCGATGCCTCGCTGCCGAGGCAGTTCGACGCCTTCGTCTGGTTCGACAAGACGAAAGCGGTGACGCCGCTTGGGCCGGAGCATGCCAGGACCGGTGTACCCGAAACCTATCCGTTCGGACTTTGACGACGTCGGAGTCTCGGAACGGGGCGGCGGCCAAATGGGCTCGGAACATTCGCTTCGGCCAATCAGTTCCTCATCCAGCAAATCTTGGAAGGAGGCTGCCATGAGCACCAAGCATCTCAAATCGCGCAAACCGAGCGACGCCGATCTGGAAAACAATCCAGGCATCGGAACGTCAAAGGGCAGCATCAAGGAAGGCGATGATCTCGAGCTCGGCGAGAACACGACCGAAGGCGACGTCGAGAACGACACAACGGCCAGCGGCGGCATCAATCCGCGGCAAAAAATGCGCACGAACAAATAGAGTCTAAAGCCAGGCGCGTGCCTCACGCATCCGTTTTTGGCTCTTCCGCGTCGGCGCGAACGAGCTTGATGTCGGCCCCTGCCGCCCAGGCGCCGATGTCCTCGCGGCGCAGCGCCGCCGCCATCATGTCGGGGAAGTGATCCGGCGTGCAGGCAAAGACCGGAATGCCCAGCGCCGCGACCGAGCCGGCCATGGAAGGGTCGTAGCCGGGGCGGCCCTGGTCGGTAAGCGCGAGCAGCACGACCACGTTGACGCCCGACCGCACCAGCGTCGCCAGCCTTCGCAGAAGCTCCTTGCCGTTGCCGCCCTCGTAGAGATCGGTGATCAAGATGAAATGCGCCTTGGTCGGCCGCTCGATGCGCTCGGCGCAATAGGCGACGGCCTGGTTGATATCGGTGCCGCCGCCGAGCTGGACGCCGAACAGCACCTCGACCGGATCGCTGAGCTCTTCCGTCAGATCGACGATGGCGGTGTCGAAACATACGAGCTTGGTGCGCACGACTGGCAGTGACGCCATCACGGCGGCAAAAATCGAGGCGTAGATGACCGAGCTTGCCATCGAGCCGGACTGGTCGACGCAGAGCGTTACCTCGTCGAGATCGACCAGCCGCCGCTGGCGGCGCATGAAGCCGACCAGCTTTTCCGGCACGACGGTCTTGTGGTCCGGCTGGTAGTGGCGAAGGTTCGCCGTAATAGTGCGCGGCCAGTCGATGTCGCGCTGGCGCGGGCGGTTGGTGCGCCGCGACTTATCGAGCGCGCCACGGATCGCCTCCGCGGTCTTCTGCTCCAGACGCTGCATCAGCTTCGCGACAATATCGGTAATGATCGAGCGCGCGATGTCCTTGGTCTTGTCCGGCATTGCCGAGCGCAGCGAGATCAGGTCGGCGACGAGATTGACGTCGGCCTCGATCGCCTTGAGGAATTCCGGCTCCATCAGCATCTGCTTCAGGTTCAACCGCTCGAAGGCATCCTTCTGCACGACTTGCACGACCTGCTCGGGGAAGAAGGAGCGGATGTCGCCCATCCATTGAGCGACGCGCGGCGCCGAGCGGCCAAGCCCGCCACGCCGCTTACGCGGATCGCCGGCGGTGTCGCCGCTGCCGTCGCCATAGAGCGCGTCGAGCGCCGCAGACAGCCGCCGATCCTCGGCCGAGAGCGCCGACGATGTCTCCTCGTCGGCGCCGATCGCCAGCCGCCAGCGACGCTCCCGATTGTCCAGCGTCTGATCGAGCTCCGGCCCAGTCGCTTCGTCAGCCATGGCGGGGCTCCCCTGCGAGCAGCTTTCCAAGAAGGGCAAAATGCCTGCGCCAAGCCTCGCCGCCGTCCGGCGCCGGCGTCAGCCCGGTGGGCAGGCTCGCCCTCTTGCCAAGCACGGCCTCGATCAGGCGCCGGCGCTCCATGCTGTCGAGGTTGGAAAAGACGCGGCGCAGCAGCGGCAGATGCGCCACGAAAGCTTCCTCTTCGAGCGAGGCCAACCAGGCATCGACGGCGCCGCGCAACCCCTCGTCATAGATCAGCCTCTGGCCGGCGCCGCTGAAAAAGCCTTCGAAGAATGCCGCGGCATCGGCAACGGGCGTTCCCGGCGACAGACGTTTTGCGAGCAGATTGGCGGTTGCTTCGGCGGAGAGCCGGCCGTGCTCGTAGAGCAGATGCGCGGCGCCACCGGCGACGAGCGCCGTTGAGCGCGATGAATCGAGCACGGCAGCCAGACCGTTGCGCCAGGCCTCCAGGACATGCTCGTCCGGCTCGACCAGCCTGATCGCCTCGTCGGCCTTGCGCAACGCGGCCATCAACTCCGCGGCGGCCTGCGCGTCGAGGTCGCGCGCCGCATAAGGCAGCGCGATCGATCCTTCGATGATCAGCCGTTCCAAGAGGCCGGCGAGGCGTTCGGTCTCGGTTTTGCGCGCCTCGCCGTAGCGGATGATGTCGGCCAGCGGCGGCACCGAGGCCAGCAGCTCCAGGCACTCGCTGCTGTGCGCCGCCTTTTCCTCCAGCGCCGCGAGCCCGGCGGCGGACGCCTCGCTCAGCCCCGCCGTGATCGCGTTTTGCACGAGTGTGGCGAGCGTATCCAGTGTCGCGGCCGCGCCGATCATCTGGATCAGACGGCCATTGGCGGCCTTCTCGATGGTCGGTCCATAGACCAGGTTCTCGACCAGGCGAACCGCATATTCCGGTTGCCAGGCCAACATCCAGCGCTCGCGGAACGTGCCGCGACTGCGGCCGACATCCGTCAGCCTGCCCCAGTTGACGCCAAGCACATTCAGCCGGTGCAGCAATGTCGAGCGGAAGAGCCCGCTCTCGCTGCGCAGGTCTACGGAAAGTTCCCGCTCAAGGGCCTCGGGCTTCAGCCGGGCCGCCTTCTGGTTGCGCTGCAGATCATCGATCAGTGGGGCAAGCGGCGTGTCGGGTGGAATCTCGCCGACATCCGCGCCGAGCAGCAGCTCGGCCTCGACCATCTTCCACAGCAAAGCCTCGCCGTTGAAGAGCGCTGAGACCGAGGCGTCGCGCAATTCCTCGAAGCCGGGCTTCGGCCTGTCGCGGATGGCGGCGAGCGCGCGAGCCAAGCGTTCTGCCTCGATCAGAGAGGCCGTGGAAACCATATGGCCCTTACCCCTGAGCACCGCGGCGATCCGCGCCAGCCAAAGGACCGAGGCATCATCGCGCCCGCGCGTCGCCCACAGATGCTTGCACCAGCCGGGAGCGACGACGCCGGCGCCATAGCCATAGCCCAGCGCCAGGCGCGGTCCGGTCCATGGCGCGAAGGTCATCGTGGTCTTGCGTCGGCCGATGCCCTTGAGCAGCGCCTGATCGCTCTTTTGCGTGTGCGCCGCTTGCAGGGCGGGTACATGCCAGGCGCCGCAGACGACGGCCAACGGTCCATCGAATTCCTTTCGCGCGGCGGCGATCCCGAGACGCATATGCGCCTCGCGCGTCGCCTCGAAGCTGCCGATCGCACCCTCGCCGTCGCGCAGCGTCGTCATCGCGTCGGCAATGGCCGCGAAGATCGGGCCGGGTGCAGGATTCTGCTCGATGATATCCGACCACCAGCTCTCGCCGTCCTCGTAGCCGGCGGCGCGCGCAAGGGTGCCGATCGGATCTCGGATGCGTTCGGCCTCCTCGCCCTGCTCTTCCGTCGCCTCCGCTTCGGCCCCATCGGCGTCCGTCGCACCTTCAGCCGCCTTCTCGGCCAGCCGCGCCGCCGACGGCAGGTCGATGAAGCGAAGCGCCGCTTTGTTGGCTACAGCCCACAGCGCCGCCTGGTACTCGGGCGAGAATTCGGCGAAAGGCCAGAACCGGGTTGCCGCGGGATCATCCTCGGGATAGCAGAGCAGCGCCACCGGCGGCTTCATGTCGGGGCTGGCGAGCAGCGGCAGCAGCGGCGTGGCATCCACCGGCCCCTCGATCAGCACGGCGACGGGCCGCAATTCCTGCAACGCCTTGACCAGGCTCTCGGCGGAGCCCGGCCCGTGATGGCGAATGCCGAAATAGCTGATGCCGCCCTCAGTCATCGCTCAGATGGCCGCGTTGAGCGCCGCGTAATAGCCGGCATAGTCCGGCCGCTTCTTGAGCACCGTCTCCAGATATTCCTCCAGCACCACCTTGTCTTGCACCGGATCCTTGACGATGGCGCCGACAAGGCTCGAGGCAAGGCCCGCGGCATGAAGCTTGCCGTCGTCGAACCAGGCCGCCTGACTGAGGCCACCGACCATCGTGGCGATCGCCTCGGCGGTGGACAGCGAGCCCGACGGCGTCTTCAGCGTCACCTTGCCGTCGGCGGTCGCGCCCGAGCGCAGCTCGCGGAAGATGGTGAGCACGCGGGCGATCTCCTCGCCGACATTCTTCGGCACCGGCAGGTCAAGCCCGCCGGCCATCTCGCCGACGCGCCGGGAGACGATGGAGACTTCCTCGTTCATGTCCTCAGGCAAGGGCAGCACCACGACATTGAAGCGACGCTTCAGCGCCGAGGAGAGCTCGTTGACGCCCTTGTCGCGGTTGTTGGCCGTGGCGATGATGTTGAAGCCGCGCTGCGCATAGATCGAAGTGTTCAATTCCGGCACCGGCATCATCTTTTCCGAGAGCACGGTGATCAGCGTGTCCTGGACGTCGGAGCCCATGCGCGTCAACTCTTCCAGGCGACAGAGCTTGCCGTCCTGCATGGCGCGGTAGAGCGGGGTCGGCACCAGCGCCTCCTGGCTCGGGCCCTTGGCCAGCAGCTGGGCATAGTTCCAGCCATAGCGGATCTGGTTCTCGTCGGTACCGGCGGTGCATTGCACGACCAGCGTCGAGTTTCCCATGATGGCGCCGGCGAGATGTTCCGACACCCAGGATTTCGCCGTCCCGGGAACGCCGAGCAGAAGCAGCGCCCGGTCGGTAGCCAAAGTGGCGACCGCCGTTTCCATCAATTGCCGGCGGCCGACATATTTCGGCGAAATCACCGTGCCGTCGCTGGCCTTGCCGCCCATCAGATAGGTGAGCACTGCTTTGGGCGAGAGGCTCCAGCCGGCAGGCTTCTGACGGTCGTCGCCGCGCGCCAGCGCCTGCAGTTCCGACGCATAGATTTCTTCGACCGGAAGGCGGATGGCTGCGTTCATGCGATCGTCTCCAGTTTGATCATCTGTGGGATTGGTTCTGGGCAAGCGCCGCGTTGAGCCGCAGCAGACCGAGCGATGGGGATGCGGGCGGCAAGCCTGCGGCAACGACCTCGCCGATTAATTTTTCCGCCGTCGCCGCCGTGGCGAGAAAACCCATAGTTTCGAGATACTGCTCGGCGCTTCGTTTCATGATGTCGTTGTCACCCGAGACGGCGGCACGCAGCGCCGAAAGCGTCTTGCCGCTTGTGAGGTCGCCCCATTCCAGCCAGCCTGCTTCCGCGCCTTCGACTAGGGTGAGCGCGGCCAGATTTTGCGCGTCATTCAGGATCTGCCTGATCAGGAGACGTTTCCTGCCGCCGTCCAAACGCAACATGAGCTGGAGGACGAGAAGCGCCAACCTGCCGCCGGCGGCGACGAGCAGGTCCGCCAAACAAGCCACCGCCGCATCGCCGCCGGACGCCGAGACCATTCGAACGAGAAAGAGGTCGGCATTGTCATCGACGCCAAACTGCCATGCTCCGATGAAATCGGACTCCGTCTTGCCGAAGTGAGCGACGAGATCGCCGAAATAACAGGACGCGAACAACTCGGCGCGACGTGCCTGTTGCGCGGGCGACTTGATTTTTATCGGCGTATAGGTGGTGCGGCGCCGGATGAAGCCGGATTTGCCTTCCTCGATGAAAGCGGCGAGCTCGGCTATCGGATTCTCCGGCCCGCCATCAGTTGGATTGCCACGTTCGCCCAACCTTGCCAGGAGCCGGCCGGCCATTTCGCGCACTTTGCCGGAGCGATCGGCAGACAAGCTCTTCAGAAACGGAACGTCATCGGTACCAAGGCCGAAACGCATGAGTTCGACAAGTGGAAGCCTGACCTCCGCCGGTTCGCTTACCCCTTTGGTCTCGATGAGAGTCCGCGCCAAGGCGGGCCTGGTGCGCCGTAAATCAATCAAGGCAATACGGCGGGCGGCTGGATAGAAGTCGTCCCAGGTTTCGGCCGTCAGTTGCTCGCGGCCGGACCGTTTTTCGCCTTCGGCGCCTGCCTGCCAGTCGATCCAAGGCGCATAGACTTCCGGACTGTCCTGATCCGTCACAGCGGGCATCCAGTCCATCGGATGCAGCACGAAGCCTCGGCTGGCGACGAGCATGGCCACGCGGGTCTTGAGCCGCGCATCGGCTGCATATTTCAGTGCGGCACGCAGCGACGGCCGCAGCCGTTCGGGAAGCATCGGCAAGGCCAGCAATGGCAGTGGCGGACGGCGTTTCAAGGTTTTCGGCGCCGCCGGGCGAAGCGCGACATCCAGCGCCTGCGCGGCAATGGCCAGCAGCCGCCGCTCCCGCTCGTCCGGGTTGGCCGCCGCCGCGACTTCCTTCCATTCGGCGGGAGCAAATTCGAAAGCAGCGCCGCCGGAAATCCAGCCGTCGCGCAGCCTCGCCAGCGCTGCCTGATCGAGCTCGTTCACGACAGGTCGAGCCTCCCCATGCTGCTTTGCGAAGCCAGAAGCTCGAGCCTCGCGCCATTCCAGAGCGCGGCCGTCGCCGCGAGGTCGAGACCGAGCAAGGTTTGATTGACCGAACCCGCGACAGGCAAGGCGATGCCATGCCGATCGTTCGCCGCCTGCCACCAGGCGCCGTCCCTTTCGTCCAGCGCGATCGCGCCGGCCGGCAGGATGAGCGGGCAATCGGAAAGCCAAGGCGTTTTGTCCTGGAATATGGAATAAGCGGCGAGCGGATCGGCCTCGGCGCCGCCGGCGAACGCGGGCCATGCGCCAGGCGACGCGTCGCCCAGCCGCTCCGCGACCAGCGCCCTGAGCGGATTGCGGGATGGGTAGAACACCAGCCTCGCCTTGAAGCGGTCCCCGGGGGCAAAAGCGCCGGAGCGCCGCCCCGCTGATGCCGGGAAGAAATCGAGCAGGAGTGCAAATCGTGGAGTTGGACTCCCGAGATCAAGCAACCAGGTTGCGTGGCTTACAAGTCCGTCGCGCCGCGTCTCGATCTTTTCGCCAAGCACCTCCCAGTCGCTCTCGACCTGGACGGCATCGGGGTTGGCGAGGATCTGGTCGCGCGTCTCCGACGTCGAGACCAGGCGCTTCAATTCGGCATCATCGGGCGCGGCACGCCAGGCCTTGCCGAGCAGCACCAGCTTGCCGAGCTCGCGGATCGCGGCATCCGGGCGCTCCTCGCCGCGCAGCGCCATCAGCCTCGCCGGCAACTCGTCGATGCGCCCGGCGAGCGTCGTCGCCTTCAGATCGACAAGACGCGCCGCGATGCGGCGGCAGCGTTCGCTGCTGGCACCGACAAAGCCGGCGAGACCGAGCCGAAGCTGATCGGCGATCCATTGGTCGAGCTCATCGAGCGCCGCAGAAACCGCGCTGCGCGTGTCCTCGGCCCGCTTGCGCTGCGCGGCCTCGCGGCGTTCGGCGGCAGCAGCGTCCTCAACAGGAGCGGTCTCTTCCGGCCGCGATGCCTCGTCGATGCTTTTGCCTTCCGCGCGCGCGGGCGCTTGCGCCGACGGCTGTCCTGGCTTGCGGCGCCGGCCGAGCCAGTCGTTCACCCAGTCGGGCGTCTGGTCGACACGCGCGAAGCTGTCGGGCGCCGTGGCACCGACCCACGCCAACGCCAGTATGTGCTTGCACGGAAATTTTCGCGACGGACAGGTGCATTTATAGCCGTGATCGGAGGTGTCGAATGCGACCCGGTACGGATTGGATCCTGAGCCCTGGCATTCGCCCCAGATAAGCGGAAGCTGTTCATGTGCTTCAAGCCTAGGCCAGTTCGACCGCTTGGTCAGCTTGGCCGCGGCGCCAAGCGAAGCCTGATCGGGGGCCAATGCCTCGATTGTCTTCAAATCCAGCTGCAAGCCGCGCGCCTCTCACCACCCCGAAGCAATGACGTCGCAACGATTGATAGCCGTTTGCGGCGCGCCGGTGTAGCTCCAGCCGCCGTAAAATTTGAGAACCTGTCTAACGTTCCGTTGCTCTCCTGACAGTGCCGGTCAGGTCATTTGTGAACATCGTTCATTTTTCTCTTGAACGTCGTTCACGTTGTGCTATGATGCATTCGTGAACAGCGTTCAAGGCAATGTATCCGGCTTGAAACAGACCGGCGCCGATCCGGCTTAACGCTGAAACGAAAGGATCATATCGATGCTCGCCGACAGCCAAGCCCGCAAACAGTCACCTGCCAGCAAGGCCTGGAGACCGATCGTGGACGACAGATTCCAGGCGCCAAGAACAAGAAACAAATGGTTTGGATTGAATCGCAGTAACGAAGTTTAACGGCTTCCCGATAAACAAGGCTCAAACCGCGCAAGTGTCCGCTCAGTCCAATCGGATTGCCAGCCGGACTTGCCCAATGGAAATTGCCATGAACACCCATCTGATGATGTCGCGGCGCTTCGCGCCTCTCTTCTGGACGCAATTCCTCTCAGCCTTCAATGACAATTTCCTGAAGAACACGCTGGTGTTCCTCATTCTGTTCACGCTTGCCAAGGACCAGGCCGCGTCGCTGGTGACGCTGGCGGGGGCTGTCTTCATGGCGCCCTTCCTGCTGCTGTCGGCGCTTGGCGGCGAGATCGCCGACCGCTTCGACAAGGCGCTGATCGCGCGGCGGCTGAAGTTCACCGAGATCGCCGCGGCCGCCGTCGCCGTCGCCGGCATCGCGCTGTCGTCGATCCCGGTGCTGATGACGGCGCTGTTGATGTTCGGCACCATCTCGGCGCTGTTCGGGCCGATCAAATACGGCATCCTGCCGGATCATCTCGAGCGCAAGGAACTGCCAAAGGCCAATGCCTGGATCGAGTCGGCCACGTTCGCAGCGATTCTCGGCGGCACCATCGCCGGCGGCGTCGTCTCCGCCGATGGTGTCGGCGTTTGGGTGTTCGGACCGATCATGATGGCGCTGGCCGTCGGCTGCTGGTTCGTCAGCCGCTACATCCCCGCCACCGGTTCGGCCGCGCCCAATCTTGCCATCGACAAGAACATCTTCCGCTCGACCTGGCGGCAGGTCGCCGACTTGCGCACCGACACGCGCATCTGGCGTGCCGGCCTGATGACCTCCTGGTTCTGGCTGGTCGGCGCCATCGTGCTTTCGATCCTGCCGACGCTGATCAAGGATTCGCTCGGCGGCAACGAGATCGCCGTCACCGCCTATCTCGCCGTGTTCGCCGTCTCGATCGCCATCGGCTCGGCCATCGCCGCCTGGATGTCGCAAGGGCGCATGGTGCTGCTGCCGGCGCCGGTCGGCACCGCGCTGCTGGCGCTGTTCGGCCTGCATCTGGCCTGGACCATCGGCAGCATGCAGCCCTCGCCCAAGGCCGAGACGCTTGCCGCCTTCTTCGCCGGGCCGAACACCATTCGTGTCGCCATCGACCTCGCCGGCATGGCCATCGCCGCCGCCTTCCTGGTGGTGCCGACCTTCGCCGCCGTGCAGGCCTGGTCGCCGGAAGCGCGCCGCGCCCGCGTCGTCGCCGCCGTCAGCATCGTCAATGCGGGCTTCATGACCGTCGGCGGCATTCTCGTCGCGGCCATCCAGGCTGCGGGCGTCTCGATCGCCGGCATCCTGTTCGGCCTTGTCGCGGCCAATGCCATCGCCGCCTGGCTGATGCTGAAATATCTGCCGACCAACCCCTTCCGCGACTTCGTCTCTATCCTCTTCCGCGCCTTCCTGCGCCTGGAGATCGAGGGCATCGAAAACCTCAAGGCGGCCGGCAAGGCGCCGATCCTGGCGCTCAACCATGTCAGCTTCCTTGACGGTCCGCTGGCCCTGACCCTGACCGACGAGGAACCAGTCTTCGCCATCGACTATACGATCGCACAGGCTTGGTGGATGAAGCCGTTCATGAAGCTTGCTCGCGCGCTGCCGCTCAATCCCGCGAAACCTATGTCGACCCGCACACTGATCAAGATCGTGCAGGGCGGTGATCCGCTGGTCATCTTCCCGGAAGGCCGCATCACCGTCACCGGCGGCCTGATGAAGGTCTATGACGGCGCGGCCATGGTGGCCGACAAGACCAGCTCGATGGTGGTGCCGGTGCGCATCGAGGGGCTGGAGAAGAGCTACTTCTCGCGGCTGACCTCGCAGCATGTGCGCCGCCGCCTGTTCCCGAAGGTCAAGGTGACCATACTGGAGCCGGTGAAGCTCGAAGTCGCGCAGGAACTGAAGGGCCGCCAGCGTCGCGCCGCGGCCGGTTCCGCGCTCTACCAGGTGATGTCGGACCTGGTCTTCCGCACCCAGGACATCGGCAAGACGGTGCTGGAGAAGATCATCGAGACCGCCAACGAGCGCGGCATGAAGGAGCTCGCCGTTCAGGATCCGGTTACCGGGTCGCTGAGCTACGGCAAGCTGCTGACGGCCGCCGCCGTGCTCGGCGAGAAGTTCGAGCATCTTTATGCCGGCCAGCAGACATTGGGCATCATGCTGCCCAACGCCAACGGCGCCTGCGCGGCACTTCTCGGCGTGATGTCGGCCGGCAAGGTTCCGGCGATGATCAACTTCACCGCCGGTGCAGCGAACATCCTGTCGGCCTGCAAGGCGGCCGAGGTGCGGACCGTGCTCACCTCCCGCGCCTTCGTCGAACAGGCAAAGCTCGGGCCGGTTGTCGAGGAGATCGGCCGCTCGGTCGACATCGTCTGGCTCGACGACCTGCGGGCCACGATCGGCCTCAAGGACAAGCTACTCGGCCTGTTGCGCAAGACGACGCCGCGGGTGGCGCGCAAAGCGGACGATCCGGCAGCGATCCTGTTCACCTCGGGCTCGGAAGGCACGCCCAAGGGCGTGGTGCTCACCCACCGCAACATCCTGGCCAATGCCGCCCAGGCCGCCTCGCGCATCGACTTCCATTCGGGCGACAAGGTGTTCAACGTGCTGCCGATCTTCCACTCCTTCGGCATGACGGCAGGCACGGTGCTGCCGCTGATCTCCGGCGTGCCGGTCTATTTCTACCCCTCGCCGCTGCACTACCGCATCGTGCCGGAACTGATCTACGGGTCGAACGCGACGATCATCTTCGGCACCGACACGTTCCTCTCCGGCTATGCCCGCACGGCGCACCCTTACGACTTCCGCTCGGTGCGCTACTGCTTCGCGGGCGCCGAGCCGGTCAAGGCCGCCACGCGCACGACCTATATGGAGAAGTTCGGCCTGCGCATCCTGGAGGGCTACGGCGTGACCGAAACCGCGCCGGTGATCGCCATCAACACGCCGATGTACAACAAATCGGGCAGCGTCGGTAAGATCATGCCCGGCATGGAGTACCGTCTCGAGCCGGTGCCCGGCGTCGACGAAGGCGGGCGCCTTTTCGTGCGCGGCCCCAACGTCATGGCCGGCTATCTGCGCGCCGAGAATCCTGGCGTGATCGAGCCGCTGGAAAACGGCTGGCACGACACCGGCGATGTCGTCACCGTCGACGATGCGGGCTTCATCTCGATCCGTGGCCGCGCCAAGCGTTTCGCCAAGATCGGTGGCGAGATGGTTTCGCTTGCCGCGGTGGAGGCGCTGGCGGGCGAATTGTGGAAAGGCTCGCTGTCGGCCGTCGCCACGCTGCCGGACGCGCGCAAGGGCGAGAAGCTGATCCTGATCACGGAAGCGTCCGGCGCCACCCGCGCCGAGTTCCTCGCCTTCGCCAAGGCCAACGGCGCCATGGACCTGATGGTGCCGGCCGAAGTGCGTGTCGTGGCGAAAGTGCCGGTGCTCGGTTCCGGCAAGCTCGACTTCGCCGGCGTGACCAGGATGGTGCGCGGCGAGGAGGACCTGAAGGTCAAGGCCGCCTGACCCGCGCGTGCGAACAGGCCGGCAACAAGCTCCGGCCTGTTCATTGCCAATCGCTGGCGTTCACTCACATGTTGGCGGCGGTCGGGCGCACGATCACTTCGTTGACGTCGACGCCGTCGGGCTGTTCGAGCGCGAAGCGGATCGCGCGGGCAATGGCGTCCGGCTTCAGCGATTTTTGCCGCCACTCTTTCAAAGCCGCTGCCACCTGCGGGTCGCTGATGTCGTCGCCCAACTCGGTCGCTGTCACCCCGGGCGAGATGATCGTGGCGCGGATGTCGTCGTGCTCCTGCCGCAGGCCTTCGGTGATCGCCCACACCGCATATTTCGTGCCACAATAGACCGCCGCGGTGGGCAGCACGAGATGCGCGCCGACGGACGCCACGTTGACGATGTGCCCGTTTTTCTGCGCGATGAAGCGCGGCAGCACCGAAGCGATCCCGTTCAGCACGCCGAAGATGTTGACGTTTATCATGCGCGCCCACTCATCGCGCTTCAGCGCGGCAAGCGGCGACAGCGGCATGACGCCGGCATTGTTGACCAGCGCATCGATCCGTCCGAATTGGGCATGAGCGGCATCGACGAAAGCCTCGAAGCTCTCGGCATCCGTTACGTCGAGCTCGCGCCAGGCGACGCGTTCACCGATTTCCTCGGCCAGCGCCTTCAGACGCTCGGCGCGTCGGGCTCCGATGAACAGTCTGGCGCCGGCCGCGGCAAGCTCTCGCACCGTCGCTTCGCCGATGCCGCTCGATGCGCCGGTGATGAGTACAACCTTGTCTTTCAGTCCCGTCATGATCGTTCCTTTTGGCTTGCGGTGACGGGATGGAAAATGGCGCCGCACAGGTGAAGACCGGTAGCGTGATCGTCCAAAGAGTTTGCACAATCCTCCAAACGAGGCGGACAAGCCTTGCAACATTCCGCGTCATGCAGATTTATGCGGCATGGAAAAAATCACCGAACTGGCCGGGCTGATTGCCCGGCATGCCAGGGATTCCGGCATTTCAAGCACCGCGATCCCCCGGTTGACGCTCATTCGTGCCGACCGGCCCAGCGCGCCGGTGCCGGCGGTCTATGAAGCCTCGCTTTGCATAATAGCCCAAGGGTCGAAGCGCGTCTCGCTGGCAGACCAGAGCGTGGTCTATGATGCATCGAGCTATCTTCTTGTTTCGGTCGACCTGCCTCTGGTCGGCCATGTTCTCGAGGCCAGTCCGGCCGCACCATATCTATGTTGCAAGATCGACTTCGACCTCGCGGCACTTGCCGATCTGCTGGTGACGGAGCGGCGGGGTTCTGGCGAAAAGGACTTGCCTGTGCTTGCGGTCTATCCGAGCGACCCGGACCTGATCGATGCCGCGAGCCGATTGGTGAAGCTGCTCGATCGCCCCGAAACCATCGATGTTCTGGCCCCGCTGATAGAGCGCGAAATCCTCTACCGTCTGCTTACCGGTCCGCATGGCGCAACGCTTCGTCAAATGGGAACCGTGGACAGCCACCTGAACCAGGTGAGCCGCGCGATCGCCACGATTCGGAACGGCTTCCAGGCGCAGTTGCGGATCGACGAGATTGCCGCGGCGTCAGGCATGAGCGCGTCGTCGCTTCATGCTCACTTCAAGGCGATCACGCGCATGACCCCGCTGGAATATCAAAAGCAGCTACGCCTGCAGGAAGCGCGAAGGCTGATGCTGGCCGACGGGGCCAACGCCGGCACGGCCGGTTTCGCGGTCGGCTATGACAGCCCGTCCCAGTTCAGCCGCGAATATCGGCGTCTGTTCGGCGCCCCGCCCCGTCAGGACATCGAGCGTCTTCAGGCCATACCCGGCTCGGCCGCGGCCTATTGAGGCTTTGGCCGAACAGGGTGCAGCCTGTCAACAGGCCCTGCATCGCCGGAGACTTTGCGCCGGACCGATCGGCTCAGGCCGCGTATCTTGCCATGACGGGCTGCCTCGACCACTGGGCATACCAGGTGTCGAAGAGCTTGAGCTGCTGCTCGGCATAACCGCGTTGGCTGTCGCTCAGCGCGTCCGTCTCGTTGAAGTGCAACCTGTATTCGGGATTACCCTTCAGCACCATCATGTGCTTGAAATAGAGCACGAGGTCCGGTCCCTCGTCGAAAGAGGACAGCACGGCCAGTGCCGCGTCCAGTTCCTGCGCCAGCCGGCGCGCTTCGGCATCGCCTTGCGCCGCCGCCTGGCTGAGGCCCACCAGATGCAGCACTTCCTTGGGCAGGACATTGCCGATGCCGGTGATGGCGCCGGAAGCGCCGCAATTGACGAAGCCGTGGAAGACGGCGGTGTCGACGCCGATCATCAGCGCAACGTCGTCCCGGCTGGTGATGTTTTCCGCCGCATAGCGCAAATCCGCCGGGCCGCCGAATTCCTTGAAGCCGACCAGGTTCGGATGCTCGGCGCGCAGCGCGAAGAACAGGTCGGCGCGCGTGGCAAAGCCGTAATAGGGACTGTTGTAGATGACGGCCGGCAGGTCGGGCGCGGCGGCAAGGATCGCCTTGAAATGATGGCGCTGCGCCGTCACCGACGGGCCGCGCGAGAGCACGCGCGGGATCACCATCAGGCCCCGCGCGCCGACCTTTTGCGCATGGGCGGCGTGCGCCACGGCGCTGGCGGTGTTGACCGCGCCTGTGCCGACGATCACCGGGACGCCGGCCTTCACCAGGCGCTCGACGCCTTCCATGCGCTGCGCGTCGGTCAGCAGCGGCCAGTCGCCCATGGAGCCGCAATAGACGACGGCCGACATGCCGGCGGCGATCAGCTCGCGCCCCTTGCGCACCAGCGCGTCGAAGTCGGGAAGTCGGTCATCGGTGCAAGGCGTCATCAGCGCCGGCATGCAGCCGGAAAAAACATTGGCGGTCATCTTCGAAGTCTCCTTGAGGCAGGCATGCGGAATGACCAGTTTGGCCCGGCGCAGCACCGCTTGCCAAGCGGATAGTCGCTTTTCCGGCTGAAGCGAGCCTCAAACGGTCACCACGATCTTGCCGAACTGTTCGCCTGCTTCCAGAAAACGGTGTGCCTCGGCGATCTTCTCGAACGGAAACGTCCTGGCGATGACCGGCTTCAGCGCGCCTGTGGCGAGGCCGTCGAGGATGAAGGCCTTGGCGGCTTCAAGCCGGGCGGGATCGCCGGTGATCTCGTGGACGAGGTAGCCGCGCAGCGTCAACGTTTTCGTCAGGACATCGAACAGCGGGAACGGCGTCGGCTCGGGGCTGAGGCCGCCATATTCGATGAGAATGCCGCCGCGCGCCATGGCGGCCGTAAGCGGCGTGAAGATCGGGCCGCCGACCGCGTCGAGGACGACGCGAACGCCTTGCGGTGCGATCTTCCTCAGCCTCGCTTCGATATCCTCCTCGGCCAAGGCCACCACATGCGCCGCGCCGGCATCGAGCAGCGCCGTCTTCTTGGCCGATGTTCGGGTGACGGCGATCGGCACCGCGCCAATTCTGTTGGCGATCTGGATGGCGGCCAGTCCGACGCTGCTCGACGCGGCGGTGATGACGACAGGCTCGTCAGGGCCGAGACGTGCGATATCGACCAGCGCGCCATAGGCGGTGAGATATTGCATCCATGTCGCGGCGGCGGCCTCGAACGAAAGCGATGGCGGATGTTTCACCACAAGCTCGGCGGGAAAATTCACGAGCTGGCCATAGGCCGGCCAGCGCGCCATCGAGCGCGGCGGGATGATGCTGACCGCATCGCCCTGCGTTACGCCTTCCACGCCATCGCCGATCGCCTCGACAATGCCGGCTGCCTCAAGGCCGAGGCCCGACGGCAGCGTCGGCGTCTCGATGTAAGAGCCGTTGCGCATCAAGGCTTCGGCGCGATTCAAGCCCAGCGCCCTGACGCGGATCCGCACCTCGCCGGGTCCCGGCGACGGAACATCCATATCCTCGATGCGAAGCACCTCGGGACCGCCGTGACTGTGAAAGCAAACAACCCTTGCCATGCCTGAAACTCCAAACCCAACCGATGGAATGGACTATGCAGCGGTATCGAGAACCGATAAATCGGCACACAGGCAGAACAGTCGAAACGATTGGTTTTGAATATGGATCGCCTCGAAAGCATGGAGGTCTTCGTCAAGGCTGTCGATCTCGGCTCGTTCGCGGCCGCCGCGGCGGCGCTCGACCTGTCGGGGCCGATGGTCGGCAAGCATGTCCGCTTCCTCGAAGAGCGGCTCGGCATGCGGCTTATCAACCGCACCACGCGCCGACAGAGCCTGACCGATTTCGGGCGCGCCTATTACGAGCGCTGCCGCATCGTGCTGGCCGAAGCGCAAGCCGCCGATGCGCTGGCGGCCGATCAAATATCCGAGCCGCGCGGAAAACTGCGCGTGACGATGCCGGCGCATTTCGGCCGCCACTGCGTCACGCCCATTCTGCTTGCGCTTGCCCGGCGTTATCCGACGCTGGAATTGGACCTGTCGCTCAGCGATCGCTTCGCCGATCTCGTCGAGGACGGTTTCGACCTGGCGATCCGCACCGGCACGCTGGATGACAGGGCCGGCATCATCGCGCGCCGCGTCGCGCGGCAGCGCATGATCGTCTGCGCGTCGCCGTCCTACATCGAAAGCTTCGGCCGACCGCATCAGCCCGAAGACATCGCCAGCCATCAGGCGATCGTCTACCGGCGGCTCGGCCAGGCGCTGCAGCCATGGCTGTTTACGCGCGACGATGACTCGGTGACGCAGATCGCCCCCGCCGGTCGGCTGCGGCTCGACGACCTCGACGCCATCGCCGACGCGGCAACCGATGGCATGGGACTGGCCTGGCTGCCATACTGGCTGGTGCGTGAACGCATCGAGGGCGGCACACTGGTCCGCCTGCTGCCTGAGCAAGCGGACTATCTCTATGACTGCCATGCGCTCCGGCTGCAGACGCCCCACCTGCCGCTGAAAGTGCGGCTGGCCGTCGACGCGCTGGCGGCGGGATTGCCGAAGATGATGAGCTAAGTCCACGCCGATTTCAGTCGCTGCATCACACCGAGCCACATCAGCACCTTCGTCGCGAACAGATGATCGTAAGCCCCGAAACCTTCAGCACTGCGGCGGGTTCGACCGTCTATGCGCTGGAAGTCTCATGCCTTTCACACCGTAGAGCGCAGAAGGGCCTGCATGTGTTCTGGCAGGTCGAGCTCGCCGCGCGCCTCGATCTCCAAAAGGTATCGGGCCTTGGCCAGACGGTCGCCTTGCTTGACCGCCCGATAGGCGCAGATGGCCAGCAGCGCCCTCTCCTCCTCTCGCCCGGCCTCGATGTGGTCGCGGCTATGGCTGCCCCTTTTGTGGACGGCCTTGCCGAACGCTGCGTACGCTGCCTTGTGCGCCTCAATCAGGGCGAACAGGTCATTGGATGGTTGCCGGTCACGCCTCAGCGCCTTCGTGCTGTGACCGTTTGCTGCGACGGTCGAGGCGACGACCGCGCAGCCGGAATGAAAGAGCAAGGCGCGGCGGCTGATCCTGGACGTGGCGAACTCTCCTCTTCACTTTACGGCAGGTCCGAGCCGATGCCGTGAACATCACCAACACCGTAACACAACGGTTCGCGCATTCATGTCAGGATGGAATAGCGAGGAAAACGCGCTTGAGGCTCGAGCGCGCGAAATATTCGAGCGGCGGCGGCTGACGAGTCGGAGCCGGTGAAGGGATCGACATCCAAATGCAGGGCGAGCGCTTCGCCGGTCTGACCGGAGGATTCCCGACGCAGATAAGAAAAAGGCCGGGCGCGAAAGCGGCCCGGCCAAAGTATGAAGGTCATAACCTTCAGAGGGGAACATCGCCCGGCGCAATGGGAGGAAAACACCGAGCGATTGTTCCTATGTGGGCCTGAAGCGGCGTATTTTCCACGAACGGAATTCCAAAAAAGACGGGAAACGCGAAAAAATATCGCTCAAATCCAACGAAATCGTCAGCCGATGGCCGCTGCTTTTTCCAGAAGGTCGGCATAGTGACGCCGCGCCACGTCGGGATGCGACCGCAGGCGGCTTTTCAGCACATTGGTTCCGACGTTGCGGAAGAGCGGATTGTCGGGATCGCTGGCCGGGCCGCGCGCTTCGGCAGCGAGCTCCTCCGGCAGGTCGAGCAGCGGGATAATGGCATCGAGCCGGGCGCTGAAGAAGAACGGCACCGAAATGCGTTCGACGCCGGCCGGCGGCGTGACGACGCGATGCACAGTCGCCCTGAGATAGCCGTTCGAGGCGAGCTCCAGCAACTCGCCGATGTTGACGACGAGCGTTCCCGGGATCGGGTCGACATCGACCCAGCTGCCGTCATATTCGACCTGGAGGCCCTTGTTCTCGTCCTGCAGCAGAAGCGTGAGAAACCCGCCATCCTTATGCGCGCCCACGCCCTGGTCGTCGCCGGTGGCATTGCGGCCGGGATAGCGCACGATCTTCATGCGATGGTTCGGTTCGCCGCGATAGATCGGATCGAAAGCGTCCTCCGGCTGGTCGAGCGACAGCGCGAAGGCTTTCAGCAGCCGGATCGCCACATCGGTCGCCTTGGCCTGCCAGGCAAGCAGCGCGGGCTTCAGATCGGGAAGCGCGGCAGGCCACTGGTTCGGACCCTGCAGCCGCGTCCAGGCCGGCACGCCCGGCCTTTGCGCAATCGTCGTGCGCTCGACGCCGATGTCGAGCTGCTCGCGCCAGTCGGCCTTGCCTTTGGTCAGCTCGCCGCCGGCGCGCGTATAGCCGCGGAACTGCGGCGACTTGACCATTTCGATGTCGAGCTTGTCTGCTTCCGGCAAGGCGAAGAAGCGGCGCGCGGCGCCCAGCACTGCATCGATCTCCGGCTGGGTGATGCCGTGGCCGCTCAGATAGAAGAAGCCGACATCGCGCGCGGCGGTACGCAGATCGAACAGAAACGTCCGCAGTTCCGATGCGCCCTGCTCCAGGCGATCGAGATCGAGCACCGGGATTATTCTGGCCATGGACAGGCTCCTCTTGGCGGTAACTCTTTGTTTTTCGCAATCCCGGACGGAAAACTGCTGCGCACTTTTCCTGGAATTGCTCTCTTTAGTTTTGGCGCAATTCCGAACGGAAAACCGCTACGCACTTTTCCTGGAATTGCTCTAGCGACCCCTTGGCACGATGACATGCGCGCCATTGCGGGTGAAGAAACGCACCGCCCAATCTCGTTGCAAACGGAGCAAGCCGGCGCTCAATTCCCGTCTTTTGCGGCAAATTGCGTTCGCGCCGGCGCCCTTGCTCGCCCGGTCAGCGATGATCCAGCCGCGCGACGAGCCGGTCGCCGATCCACTGGATGCCGCAGACCAGCACGATGAGAACGACGACCACCGCGACCATGACGCTGGTCTCGAAGCGTTGGTAGCCGTAGCGGATGGCCAGATCGCCGAGACCGCCGGCGCCAATGGCGCCGGCCATGGCCGAGGCGCCGACCAGCGTCACCAGCGTCACCGTGAAGCCGGCGACGATGCCCGGCAGCGCCTCCGGCACCAGCACCTCGCGGATGATCGTCCAGCGATTGCCGCCCATGGCGCGCGCCGCCTCGATAAGGCCGTGGTCGACCTCGCGCAGCGAGACTTCGGCGATGCGGGCGTAATAGGGCGTGGCGGCGATCGACAGCGGCACGATCGCCGCCCAGGTGCCGATCGAGGTGCCGACGATCAGCCGTGTCACCGGGATCAGCGCCACCAGCAGGATGATGAAAGGCACCGAGCGGAAGCCGTTGATGACGGCGCCGAGAGTACGGTTGACCCAAAGGCTCTCTGCGATGCCGCCGCGATCGGTGGCGACCAGGGCAAGGCCGAGCGGCAGGCCGAAGACGAGCGAGATGATACCGGACGCGCCGGTCATCAGCACGGTCTCCCAGATCGAGCGAAGCAGGAGTTCAAACAGGACCGGCGACATGGCCAAGCACCTCCACCCGCGCGCCGCGGTCTTTCAAGAAAGCGATAACCGCCGCCAGATGCGCGGCGTCAGCTCCAGGAATCGCCACGAACAGCGTGCCGACGGGCTGCTGTTGCACATGATCGATGCCGCCATGCACAAGCCGGAACGGGCCGGGCACACTGGCGCTCAGCTCAGACAGCAGCGGGCGATGCGCTACCTCGCCGGCCACATCGATGCGCAGAATCGTTTCCCCGCCCTCGCCTTTGGCCAATCGGCTGGCGATCTCGGGCGGCAGCTGCGGCCGGATGCCGCCGAGCAGGCTGCGCGTGATCTCCGATTTCGGATCGGCGGAGACCTGCCAGACGGCCCCCTCTTCGACAATCCGGCCGGCATCGATCACCGCCACGCGGTCGGCGATGGAACGGATCACCTCCATCTCATGCGTGATGAGCAGGATGGTGAGGCCGAGCCTGGCATTGATGTCTTTCAGCAGAGCAAGAATGGAACGCGTCGTCTCCGGGTCGAGCGCCGAGGTCGCCTCGTCTGACAAAAGCAGCGCCGGTCGCGCGGCGAGCGCCCTGGCGATGCCGACACGCTGCTTCTGTCCGCCCGACAGCGACGCCGGATAGGCCTTGGCCTTCTCCGACAGACCGACGAGCTGCAGCAGTTCCGCCGCGCGGGCCAAGCGCTCGGCGCGCGGGCGGCCCTCGATCTTGAGCGGCAGCGCGACATTCTCCTCGACGGTCTTGGCCGACAGAAGGTTGAAGTGCTGGAAAACCATGCCGATGCGGCGGCGCAGCGGCTGCAACTCGCGTTCGCTCAGGCGGCCGATTTCGCGGCCCTCGATGAAGACCTCGCCGGAATCGGGCCGCTCCAGCCCGTTCAGGCAGCGGATCAGCGTCGACTTGCCGGCGCCGCTGCGGCCGATGATGCCGAGGATTTCGCCCTTCTGAACAGTCAGCGAGACGCCGTCCAGCGCCGCCGTCGCGCCGAAGCGGCGCTTCAGGCCGACGAGGCGGACAACGTCTTCCCGCCCGGTCGGCTGGATGTGGATCGGGTCGGCGCGTTCGGCAGTGACATGCTGGTTCATTTCCATGTCCGTTTCTGTGCCGCGCAAACGCGACGGCGGCCCGCTCAGCAGCGGGCCGCCTATTTCTGGCAGCCAGGCGCCGATCAATAGGCGCTGATCCCGGTGCCCTTGTAGACCTTGTCGAACTCGGCCTTCACCGTTTCGTTCTGGTAGGAAGCGACCAGCGTCTTCACCCAGGGCTCGCTTTCGACTCCGGCCTTGACGGCGATGAAGTTGCGGTAGGGATTGTCGGCGACCGGCTCCTGCGCGATGCGGTTTTCAGGGCCGAGGCCGCTCTTCAGCGCCCAGTCGGTGTTGACGACGGCGGCGTCGAGATCGTCCACCGAGCGGCCGACGATGCCGGCGTCGAGTTCCTTGATCTCGAGCTTCTTCGGGTTGTCGGCAATGTCAGCGGTCGTCGCCAGGATGCCCGTGCCGTCCTTGAGCTTGATCAGGCCTTCATGCTCCAGGACATGCAGTGCGCGCCCTTCGTTGGACGGGTCGTTCGGCAGGCCGATCACCGCGCCTTCCGGCAGGTCGGCGACCTTGGCATGCTTCTTCGAATAAAGGCCGATCGGCCAGACGCCGGTATAGCCGACCGGCACGATGTGGTAGCCTTGTGTCTTGATCTGGTTGTCGAGGTAGGGCTTGTGCTGGAAGGCATTGGCGTCGATCTCGCCGCGCTCCAGCGCCTCGTTGGGCTGGGTGTAATCGTTGAAGACGACGGTCTCGATGGTCAGCCCTTTCTTGGCCGCCTCGGCCGTGACGACGCGCCAGACATCCTCATCCTCGCCGCTGATGATGCCGACCTTGATCGACTTCTTGTCCTCGCCGAAGGATGGCGACGGCGCACCAAGGCCGATGACGGCCAATGTCGTGGCGAGAAGCACGCCAAGTCCGGCGCGCCTGGTGATTGACCTAACGAGAGACTTTGAAGCGTCGGACATGATGCGTTCCTTGCAATCCTGAAATCAGTTCGGCTTGGCGGAATGCGAAGCCTTGTTCACAGCATCACCAATGCTGCCCGGCTGGGCAAAGAAGCGCTTTTCCTCTCGGACGGGAGGCGGAAAATATTCTCTCAAAGATTTTGAGACTTGGAGAACACCGGCTGCTCGCAAGCCGGCTATGATCCGGTGAAGGCCGAAGCGGTAACGCTTACGAGGCCCGCTGCGCGGCGCGCCAGCTCACCCGGCCATTCCCCTGCAGGCGAGCCACAGTCGGCAGGCCTCGCGCTTCCTGAACGCCGAAGCCCAATCGTGTCAGGCTGGCTCGTGCCAGGGCCGCATTGCTGTCGACGACCAGCAGCCCATTCGGATCGTTCAGGCTGGCCGCCACCACGGACAATTCAGTGCAGCCGAGAAGCGCTGCATCGGCGCCGGCCATTTGCGCGAGATGAAGCGCGCGCTCGGTCTCAGTCGCGGCTTCCGCAATCGAACCGGCCTTGACGAGCATGATCGCGCTGTCGACGCGCTCCTGAAATTCGGCGTCCTGCGGAAGGCAGAGGTCGAATCCTGCCGCCGATATCCTGTGCTGATAGAAGCCGGAAACCAGGGTGCCCCGGGTTGCGAGGTTCGCGACCCTGCCCTGGTCCAGGCTGCGGCGGATTTCCGCCACCACCGCGTCGCCGATGTGGATGATCTCGGCGCGCGAGTTCGCCGCCAGTTTGTCGTACCAATGATGGGCGGTGTTGCAGGGCATGGCGATATAAGAAACGCCGAGCGCGTTGAGCGTTGCGACCGCAGCGTGCAGCGGCGCCAGCGGCCCGTCATGGCCAGCCATGATCGCTTCGGTCCTGTCGGGCAGTTGCGGCACGCTGAGGATGACGGAAGGCACATGCTCGTCGTCGCGCAGCGCCTCGGTCATCCGGGTCAGCTTGAAGTAGAAGTCGGCCGATGCGAGCGGCCCGAGACCGCCGATGATGCCGAGCCGCGGACGGATGCCGTCGTCGATCATCGGGCGGGCTCGGCTTCGAGCTCTTGCGCGACGGTTTCAGCGGCCTGCGCAGCTTCCCGATGGCTGGGCGCGATCATTGCCGTGCTTGCGGCCACGGTGGAGACACTGGACAGCGTCATCAGCGTGTCCACGGCCGCGTCCACCGCTACGAACAGGACGAACGCCGCCTCGAAGGGAAGCTTCAGATAGCCACAGACAATGGACATCTGCGACAGGATGAGCAGGCTGCCCATGCCGCCTGTCGTCAGCGCCAGAAGCGCGGAGACGACACCGACAAGCAAGAGGTCCGGGATCGCCAGGGGATGGCCGTAGAGCTGGGCGATGAACAGGACGCCCGAGGTGTAGACCAGCGCCGGGCCGGTCCGCAGAAGCGCAGCCTGCAGGGGCACGAGCAGCTCGACGACCACCAGATTGAACCTCAGGCGCTCTGTCAAAAGGTTGATGACCCAGGGCAGCGAGGCGACCGTGGAGCGCGTTGTGATGGCCACCATCAGAAGCGGCTGAAGGGTCTTGATCGTAGCCCAGTAGCTCCGCCGCGAGCGTATGGCGATGACGGCAAACGCGCCGGCGAGGAATGTCACGCAGGAAAGGCCCATCACCAGCAGGTAGCCGCCCATCAGCATCAGCGGCTTGACGCCGGTCGACGCGGTCTGGTCGGCGATCAGGACGAAGGTCGCGAAGGGCAATCCCCAGACGAACCAGTTGGTCAGCACCGTGCAGGCCTTGTACACCGCGTTGAGCGCCTGGGAGAGGCTGAGCGACGAGGGCTGGGGAATCCTGCCCATTGCAAGCCCGAAAAGCAGGCAGAACAACAGGACCTGGATGGTCTGGCCCGAGGCCAGCGCGTTGAAGACGTTGTTCGGCACCAGATCCAGGAAGATCGAATTTCCGCTGTTCGGATCCCCGGTCGACGGCGGCGGCTGGAAGGGGAATGCGAGATCGGTGGAGACGCTGCCTTGCGAATTGATGAACTCGCCGAGCTCGATGCGCGACTGCGGGTTCTCGATCTGGCCGGGCTTGAGGATCAGCGAATATGTGCCGCTGACCAGCACGGCGAGGAACGACACGACCAGTACCGCTATGCCGACCTTGCCGAGATAGCGGACCGATTTCGGGTCCTGGACCATGGCGGTGATGGAGAAGATCACCGACGAGACCAGGTAGGGCAGGACGACCATCTTGAGGAAATTCAGGTAGACCTGCGCGATGGGGCTGATCGCATGGGCGAAGGCCGGGTAGTAGAGGCCGCACAGGATCCCAGCCAGGATCATGATGATCGTCGTCGCCGGCGAGCGCAGGATGCGCTTTGCCGCCAGGCGCCAATCGAAAGGCATGGCTGCGGCTACATCCGAGACGGCCATTGTCAGACTTTGCTCCGCTGGCGATAACGCGCGATGATCTCGTCTGTGTTGAGGACCTGCTGGCCTCGCGCGAGATCGAGATAGAGATCGACGAAGGCCGCAAGATGCGGGTTGTCCGGACTGATGCCGACGGCGATCGTGTCGACCTTGTCGGTCAGCGTGATCGAGCGCGCGACCACCGTCATCGACGGATCGTCGACCATCAGCTTCTTGATCTCGAAATCGTCACGATAGGCGAGGTCGATCGTGCCGTTGCGGATCGCATCGATGACCGTGTTCCAGCCGGCGAAGCGCTGGATCGTCGCGTGCGGAAACGTGGCGGCCGCGTAGGTGGCGAAGGACGAGCCTTCGATCACGCCGAGATCGCCGGAGAAGTCGCGGATGATCTGCTCAGGCGGCTTGCCTTGCGTGATGCGCGCCAGGTTGACGCGGTTCGCCAGCAGCCCCTGGTGCAGCATGGCGTATGGCCGCGAATAGAGGATCGAGCGGCCGCGCCGCAGGGTGCGGCTCAGCTTGCCGATCGCCAGGTCCGCCTGGCCCGACGTCAGCTGCTGCACCATGGCGTCGAAGGTCCCGGCTGATCGGTCGAACACTGGTTCGACGCCGAGTTCCGCGGCTATGCCACGCGCCAAGTCCATATCGATGCCGCTGTCCCCAGAGCCGTCGGCCGGGAAGAAGGGATCGGAAGCGAAAGCCGGCATGGCGATGCGCAGCTTGTTGTCGCTGACGATGGGTTTGGGAGCGTCTTGCGCCTGGGCCGGCGTGGCCAGCGCCTGCGCCTGCGCGAGCAGCAGCCCTCCGCCTCCGGCTGCAAACAGCGTGCGACGTGTGAGCGGCATGCGCATTTCTCTATCGTGCAGGAGAGCCGGACAACAATTCTGACCGATGCGCAGTATGCACGCCGAAGTTAAGTAAAGGTGTCTTTTGTTTTGCGCTTTTTTACATTGCAGACGGCCGAAATGGTCTCAGGATACATGCGGACTTTCTAAAATAAACGAGTCCGCGGCGGGGCGTGTTGTTGCCCGGTTCGTGCGAGGGATCGTCAGAACGTCTCGACCCAGGGCCTCAGCTCGACCTCGAAGCTCCACGCGCTGCGATGCTGGCGATGGACGGCGAGATAGGTCTCGGCGATCGCATCGGGCGAGAGGCGACGATCCGGCCGGTCGGACTCGGGCACCTGTCCGGCCGGCTCGATCTGGCCGTCGATGATGAAATGCGCGACGTGGATGTTCTTCGGACCGAGCTCGCGTGCCATCGATTGCGCCAGCCCGCGCAGGCCGAATTTCGGCATGGCGAAACCGGCGGAACCGGAGAACCCTTTCAGGCTTGCGCTGGCGCCGGTGAACAGGATCGAGCCGGAACCACGTGCAAGAAGCCGGCGCGCCGCCTGCTGGCCGACAAGGAAGCCGCCATAGGCGCCGACGAGCAGGGCTTGCTTGACCGCTTGCGCGTCGAGTTCGGCGATTGGGCCGCGCGTGCGGCCGCTGGCGTTGAAGACGGCAATTTCGAGGGGACCTGCCTTGTCGGCCGTCTCGAAGAGGCGCTCCACGGAGGCTGCGTCCGATACGTCCGTTTCGACGGCCTGCGCGCCGGTTTCCTTGACCAGCGCGGCCAGTTTGTCGACGTTGCGGGCGGCAAGGACGACACGGAAATCCTGCTTGGCGAGAAGCCGCGCCAGCGAGGCGCTTAACCCGGAACCGGCGCCCGCGATCACTGCAACATTGGCTGCCATGGTGTTTCCTCCTTACGATAATCCATCCGGGCAGTCGCCCGGCCGATGGTCTTTGTTCGCAGCCTCGCGCCTTCTTCGCCGAGAGGCAAGAACGGCGTCGCTCCGTTTTCACCATTCGATGCAAAAAGCCGTCGGTCTATGCGCCGCCTGCTCGGGTGTAGCGAGACACTTGCCTGCCGCGCCGATCCGTCCGACACGTGAATGAAGGGCGATTCGAGGAACGACCATGGAACCAATCTGGGCCGTCGGCCTGATGACCGGCACGGTGCTCGACGGCAATATCGACGTGGCGCTGATCAAGACGGACGGAGAGCGCATCGCCGACACCGGCACCTACACGCTGGCTCCCTATCCGCAATCGATCCGCGCCCTGCTGGAAGAAACGCTGCGCCAGGCGCGCGCCTGGAATTTCGAAGGGCCGGAGCCGGCGATTTTTCGCGAAGCCGAGGAGGCGCTGACGCGCGCGCAATCGGCGGCGGTCAGGGATCTGGTCGAGAGCCAGGGCATGAGCATGGCCGATATCGGCGTCGTCGGCTTCCACGGCCAGACCGTGCTGCATCGCGCCCCGCAGCCGGGACGCATCGGCCGCACCCGCCAGCTCGGCGATGGCGAGCTGATGGCCTCGCTGCTCGGCACCAAGGTCGCCTATGATTTCCGCTCGGCCGATGTCGCGGCCGGCGGGCAAGGCGCGCCTTTGGCCGCCGCCTATCATGCCGCGTTGCTTAAAGAGGCGGACGCCAGCGGCGACACCGCGGTGCTCAATCTCGGCGGTGTCGGCAACATCACATGGTGGGACGGCAAAGACGCAATCGTCGCCTTCGACACCGGTCCGGCCAATGCGCCGGTCAACGATTTCATCAAGTCGAAAGGCCTCGGCGAGATGGACCGCGACGGCAGGCTGGCCGCCGCAGGCAAGGTCGACGAGGAACGGCTCGCCAGGCTCTTGCAGCATCCGTACCTGACGAAGCCCTATCCGAAATCGCTCGACCGCTTCGACTTCACCGCGGCGATGGCCGAAGGGCTGAACGCCGAGGACGGCGCTGCGACGCTGACCGCCTTCACCGTCTCGGCCGTCGGCAAGGCGCTCGACCTGTTGCCGCGGCGACCGAAGCGGCTCGCGGTCAGCGGCGGCGGTCGTCACAACCCAACGATGATGGCAATGCTCGAGAGCCGCGCCGGCGTCGAAGTGGTGCAGGCCGAGACGCTCGGATGGAAGGGCGACGCGGTCGAAGCAGAGTGTTTTGCTTTCCTCGCCGTGCGCGTGCTGCGCGGCCTGCCGATCAGCTTTCCGAGCACCACCGGCGCGCCAAAGCCGATGCGCGGCGGAAAACTGGCGGGCTGATCAGGCCGACAGCTTCTTCTGCAGGAAGACACGGCTGCGGCCGATGGGGGAGTCAGGCAGCGTGCCGAACGGTTGATAGCCCTGGCGCTGGTAAACCTTCTCGGCGATCGGATTGAAAGTGTCGATCCAGGCGCCGTGGCAGCCGCGCGCGGCAGCCTCCTGTTCGGCCGCGTCGAGCATGCCGGCGGCAATGCCTTTTCCGCGCAGTCTTTCGTCGACCCACAGCCACTGCACGTAGAGCCAGCCCCAGGCGGTGTAGCCGGAAATACCGGCAACGAGGGCGCCGGTTTCCCCGCGCACGAAAACCGCGAGCGACTTTCGGCCTGACGCTCCGACATCGGCATCGTTGAAAGCGGTAAGGCTTCCGCCCAGGAAAGCGAGGTCCTGCGGCGAGGGCTCGGCGGTGATCTCGAGACTCGTCTTCATCGGCTGCGACTCCGGTTCGCAAGCCAGCCTTAGAGCAATTCCAGGAAAAGTGCGAAACAGTATTCCAGCCGCAAGCGAAGACTGAGGCCTGTTACCGAGGACCGACTGACCGCCACGCCGCTGCGCCCGCCGCCACCAGCATCAGTGCCGCCGCGATCAGCGCGCAATTGGCAAAACCGAGGCCGGTGTAGAGCGGGCCGAAGCCTGCCGTGCCGATGGTGACGGCGAGATAGGTGACCGCGCTGTTCAAGCCCATGATGGTGCCGCGCCGCGCCGGGTCGAGCGCGGTGAGGCGCATGACCAGCACGTTCAGCCCGAAATGGTTGGCAAGGCCCCAGACCGCGATCGTCGCGATCAGCAGGCCGAAGCCGCCGCTTGCCAGCGCGATCGCGACATAGACGGCGGCGACCAGCAGATAGGCAAAGGGCATGACGCGACGGGCGCCGAGGCGATCGATAACGCCGTCGAGCAAGGCGGCCGCGCCGAAGCCGAGACCATAGGCGACGGCCGCCAGGCCATTGGCGCTGACCGGCTCGCCGAGGGCTTGGTGGAGATGATCGCCGAGATAGCCGTAGACGCCGTAGAAGGCGGTCATGAAGGCGCCGCAGGCAATGAGCAGCGGCAGAATGCCGGGAACGGCGAGCGCGCCGAGCGGCGACGGCGCAGGGCCGCTTTTCCCGGTGTCGTGCAGCGAGCTCATCGCCAAACCGGCAACGGCCGCTCCTGCGAGCATTGCAACGGCCGCGAAGACGGCGCGCCAGTGGATGAGATCGGCCAGCACCGCCGACAGCGAGACGCCAGCGACCATGGAAAGCGTCCAGCCGGTCAGCACGACGCCGATGGTGCCGCTCTCGCGGCCGGGCGGCGCGATCGCGGCCGAGCTGGCATAGATCGCCGGCATGGCGATACCGGCGGCGATGCCGGCAACGAGCTGGGCGGCCACCAGCATCGCCACCGTCGGCGCCAAGGCGCTGGCAACCAGCGCGATGGTCAGCAGCAGCAATGCGCCCTGAAGCATCCGGCGCGCGCCGATCCGGTCGATGTAGCGGGCAAGGAAGAGCGCGCTGGCCGACGTGCCGAGGCCGAAGGCGGCGGCAGCCGACATCACCGCCGGCACGCTGGCGCCGAACGATGCCGCGACGGCCGGCGCGATCGGTCCGAGAACAAGCGAATTGGAGCCGATGACGGCGATGCAGCCGGTCAGCAGATAGGCCGCGGCCGGGATCGACGCGCGCGGCGCCTCGGTTATGATTGCTGATTGATTGCTGTTCGACATATCATCATAATGGCCGAATTAAATTCCGCATCAATGGAGAATTTCCATATGGACGCAGAAACAGATGACATTCAGCGGAACAAGCATCCGGCCCGCGAGGTCGACCCGATCGACCGAAAGATATTAGGCGTCCTCGTCGAGGACGCGACCATCAGCTATGCCGAGCTCGGTGAGCGCGTCGGCCTGTCGGCGCCGGCGGCGCATGAGCGGGTCAAGCGGCTGAAGCGCAGCGGCGCTATCCGCGCCACATCGGCGATCATCGATCCGAGGGCGGTGAACAAGCCGCTGCTTGCCTTCGTGCATATCGACACAAGGGGCTGGGGCAAGACGCCGGAGCTGATGGCGGTCTCGAAATATCCGGAGGTCGAGGAGATCCACACGGTCGCCGGCGACACCTGCATGCTGCTCAAGGTGCGCACCGAGGACACGCGCGCGCTGGAGGGCCTGCTGGCCCGTCTCTACGACACGCCCGGCGTCACCTCGACGCGCAGCTATGTGGTGCTCTCGACTTATCTCGAGCGGCCAGTGCAGCCCGAGATCACCAACGAATGGCCGGCACCGAAACATATGGCGACACCGGTTTATTAAGTCGCGGTGAGCTGGCGGCGCGTGGAACGCGCCAGCAGGTAAAACGCCGCGACATGCGTGATCATCAGCAGCGGCACGTAGAGGATGGGGATCGCGTAAGCCGCGCCCAACTGTCCGGCATGGCCCGGAAGGTCGAGCGCGACGCCGTGATAGTAGTCGACGACGATGTCCACCACGCCTACGAGGTTAAAGGTCACGACCAGCGGCCAGAAGATCACAGGCCTCGCGACGGTGAATAGCGCCAGCGTGGCGAGCAGGCCGGTGGCGAAGTCGCCATAGGCGGCGAAGCTTGCGAAGGCAGGTGCAAGGTCGGGGCCGACGACGCCAGGGATGAGGAAGACGAGCCCGAAGAAGCGGAAGCTGTGCAGCGTTGCGATGGCGCGCTGCGCCTCTATCGGCTCCATCGACCTCAGCCTTGGCCAGATATAGGCGGCGAAGCAAAGCAGCCACGGCACGTAGCCGAGCACGAGATGGATGTTGAAGATCATCGCAGGTGACATCTTCGCCCCGATCAAGCCTTGGCCGGAACGGCCTCGAACACTGCCGTCAGAATGCCCAGCCGTCCCTCCATGAGATTGCGCCCGAGATTGGTGGCGAAGTCGGCGAAACCCTGGCCCATGACGACCCCGAGATTGAGCGACGGCGGCGGGCCGGAGGCACGGAGCTCGGCGAACCAGGCCTTGGCGGCAGCCGTGTCGTCACGGCGGACGAGCGTGCCGAAGCCGGCGGCTTCGATCGCCTCGCAGGTCGCCTCGGCCGTCAGCAGGAAGCTTTCGCCCGGCGTCTTCGCCCAGGGCACCGGATAGAGCGGATCGCCGCCATTCAGCACGACGTCGAAGGTCGCGAATTTTCCGCCCGGCTTCAGCACGCGCCTGATCTCGCGGTAGAGCAGCGGCCGGTCGGCGATGTTCATCGCCACATGCTGCAAGAGCGCGGCATCGAAACGGCTGTCTTCGAAAGGCAGCGCCAGCGCGCTGCCGGCTTCGAACGACACTTTGTCGTCTTGGCCGGTGCGCGTGGTCAGATAGCGCGCGGCCTCGACGAAGGGTTCGCTGAGATCGACGCCGGTCACCGCGCAGCCATAGGTCTCGGCAAGAAAACGCGCCGGCCCGCCGACGCCCGATCCGACGTCGAGCACGGAGATATCGGCCTTGATGGCGGCAAGATCGGCGAGCTCCGCCGTCGCGGCCAGCCCGCGGGTATGGAACTGGTCGAGGGTCGCCAGCTGTTCGGGCTTCAGCCGCTGTTGCTCAGGCCCAAACACCGCCAGTGCATTCTTCAATCGATCGGTCAAGCCGGTCGCGCGATAGTGATCGCGCACGCGATCGAGTTCATCGGTCATTGCCACTTCCCTTCAGGCTTCCAAAGTCATGGAAGAAATACGGCCGCTTTCCGCGAACCACTATCCACGATAATGTCGATGGGTCATGAAGCAGAACTTCACAGTCAGGCACGGCGCGCTCGACGGCGTCGAAGCATTCCTGAGCGTCGCAAGGCATCGCAATTTCCGCAAGGCGGCGGCCGAGCTCGCCGTCACGCCGTCAGCGATCAGCCAGGCGATACGAACGCTCGAGGCGCGCATCGGCACCGCGCTGTTCATCCGCACGACTCGCAGCGTCGGCCTTACCGAAGCCGGCGAGCGCTTCTTCGCCCGCGCACGGCCCGCCTTCGAGGAACTGATCGCGGCGAGCGAGATCGCGCGCGGGATGGGCCAGCGGCCGGCGGGGCTCTTGCGCCTCTCGGTACCGCCGGCCGTGGTGCCGATGCTGCTGGAGCCGATGGTCGCCTCCTTCTGCCAGACCTATCCCGAGATCGAGCTGGAGATCGTCGCCAGCGGCGAGCTCGCCGATCTCGCCGCCGAGGGATTCGACGCCGGCATCCGGATGGGCGACTTGATCGCGCCCGACATGGTCGCGGTCCGCCTGACGCCCTCCTTTCCGATGGCGGTCGTCGGCAGTCCGGACTACTTGCGCCAGCGCGCGGCGCCCGAGCGCATCGAGGATCTGCGCGACCATGCCTGCCTGCGCCTGCGCCGCTCGAATGGTTCGGTCGCGCCCTGGTCCTTTGTGGACGGCAACAAGGCCGTCGAGGCAATCGTGTCGGGACCGCTCATCGCGCACGACTATCCGTCGCTGCTCGGCGCGGCGATCCAGGGTGTCGGGCTGGCGCAGGTGCCGGGCCCGATCGCCGAAGCGCCGATCGCCGACGGGCGACTGCAGGCACTGCTCGGCCGCTTCGCGGTAACCACGCCGGGCGTTTTTCTCTATTATCCGGAAAGGCACCAAGTGCTGCCCAAGCTGCGCGCTTTCATCGACCACATCAGGCAGCCGGGCGGCGCTGACGCCGCCCCGAAGCGATCAGGCCGGCAACGGTTAAGCTGACGCTTCGAATGCCCGTGAAGACAGCTGAGCCAGGCAATAATCCGCTCGACCGAACAGAGCGGCTTCGGCGATGCCGGCCGCATGCGCCGCGCCTTCATGAGGAGCTTCGGCCAACCACCGCAAGCGATCCGGCGTGCGGGGGCGCGAAGGTAACGCTTCTAAACCCTTATCCCTTGTGCCACGCAAGCATTCTGCGGATCTCCTCGCGTTTTTCTTGCGACAGACCCGAGAGTAAGTCCTCGTCCAGATATCCTTGCCGGATGAGAGTTGCGAAAACGACGGTCAGTTGCGAATAGCGATAGTCGAACGTCCGATCCAAATCGCGACGTTGCTCCTTCAGATAGTCCTCGACCTCCCACATCTCGGAGGGTGTGGTCGCGGCGTTCGCCCGTCTTTTGAATTCGGTCATGATGCTGGCCAGTGCCCTCTCAAGGGCCTTGTCATATGCGGCGCGGGCAACTTTCTTTTCAGAGGGCGACCAACTAAGCTCATTCAAGGTCATAGGACATCTTCCACGAAGGAGTCGGGCGGTGGATATTATCCTAACCGGGTCGCCTTTGTGACCTGTTTTCCGCTTCGCCGCACCTTGGCGAAACACCGCGCATGGCGGCCATCATTCTGCGGCGCGAGATGCGATCAGTGATCGAATACGTTCCGCATCCGACTGCGTGACGGGATTGTAGACGATCATGCCGAGTTCCGGGCGGCCGTCGACCGCGAAGACCGAGAACTCCAGCTCGATCAGTCCGATCTCGGGATGCCGCAGACGCTTCACGCCCTCGCCATGCGCCGCAACGACGTCATTGTCGCGCCACAGTGCCGCGAACTCGGGGCTGATCCTGGAAAGCTCCTCGACCAGTTCCGTGACCTCCGCGCCGGCGCCGGCGCGGACGGCGTCGGCTCTGAAGGATCCGACCACGAAACGCGCGACGCTCTGCCAGTCGTCCTGCGCGTCACGCACGCGCGAATTGCCGAACATCAGGCGCAGGATGTTGCGCTGCTCGCGCGGCAGCTTGGAATAGTCCGTCAGCATCGCGGCCGCCGCACGGTTCCAGGCAACCACGTCCCAGGTCGCGGTCTTGATGATCGCCGGGCTCGGGTCCAAAGCGTCGAGGACACGCTGGAGTCGCGGCGTCACGCTGTCCACGCTTTTGTAGCGAACTTCCGGAGGCCGCCCGAGACCAAGCATGAACAAATGCTCGCGTTCGGGCTCGGTCAGCATCAGCCCGGTCGCGATGCGGTTCAGCACGTCGGCAGACGGCGCGCCGCCCCTCCCCTGCTCCAGCCAGGTGTACCAAGTCGGGCTGATATTGGCGCGCTGCGCCACCTCCTCGCGGCGCAAACCTTGTGTGCGCCGGCGCCCCGTGGCGAAGCCGAAGGCGGCGGGATCGAGGCGCATGCGGCGATCGCGAAGAAAGGTGCCAAGCCTGTTGGTCGTCTCGACGGGCATTGCGAACCTATTGACTATTATACCATGATGAAGTCACTACTTTAACAGAATGAGTTACAGCGCAAATAAGGCCTCCGAACAACCACAGGAGACCTTTCCATGCGTGTATTCCTTACCGGCGCGACCGGCTTCATCGGTTCCAGAATCGTGCCCGAACTTCTTGCCGCCGGCCATAAGGTGCTTGGCCTGACCCGCTCCGATGCCGGCGCGCGGTCGCTTGTCGCCGCAGGCGCCGAGCCGCATCGCGGCGACCTCGAAGACCTCGACAGCCTGCGCGATGGCGCGGCGAAATCGGATGCGGTGATCCACACCGCCTTCGACCACAATTTCTCGAATTTCGCGGCGAATTGCGAAAAGGACAAACGCGTCATCGAAGCGCTGGGCGGCGCGCTCGCCGGCTCGGACCGGTTGCTTATCATCACGTCCGGTGTGGGCATGGGTTCCGCCGAGCACGGACAGCCGGCGAGAGAAGACGTGTTCAACACCGACCATCCCAATCCGCGCATCCTGTCGGAGCTCACCGGCGCGGCGATGGCCGAGAAGGGCGTCAAGGTATCGGTGGTGCGACTGCCGCAGGTGCATGACACGGTGAAACAGGGCCTGATCACACCGCTGATCGCGCAGACGCGCGCCAAGGGCGTGTCGGCCTATCTTGGCGAAGGCCGCAACCGGTGGTCGGCGGCGCATGTGCTGGATGTCGCGAAGCTCTACCGTCTGGCGCTGGACAAGCAGGAAGCCGGCGTGCGCTACAACGCCGTCGCTGAGGAAGGCATCCCGGTGCGCGAGATCGCGGAAGTGATCGGTGCCGGTCTCAACGTGCCGGTGGTCTCGCTCTCGCAGGAAGAGGCTGCCGACCATTTCGGATGGCTCGCCATGTTCGCCGGCCTCGACATGCCAGCGTCGAGCGAATGGACGCGCGCGCATCTCGGCTGGCAGCCGACCGGACCCGGCCTCATCGCCGATCTCGAGCGAATGGATTACGCGCAGGCGGTCGCAGCCTAGGCTGGTCCTCCGGCGGGTCAGCGACCCGGCTGAACCGCCGTTCGCTCTAAGCTCGAAGCAGATCCGCCAGGCTGTCGGACTTCTCCACCTTGTCGGTAAGGTCGAGTCCGGACAGCAGGTCGACCAGATGGCTGTTCATCAAGGCCGCGGCGTCGGCACTGTCGCCGACCTCGATCGCGTCGACCAGCGCGTGATGGGCGTGCTTCTCGCAGGTGGCGTCGCGGCGCTTCCAATAGAGCGCGATGACCAGCGAGGAGTGCGAGACGAGGTCGCGCACGAAATTGGTGAATACCGAATGCGCGGCGATCTCGGCGATGCCGACGTGGAAGCGCGCCGACAGCATGATGGCGTCGCTGTCGCGGCCGGCATGCAGCGCGTCGTGCTCCTTCTCCAGGTGTGACCGCAATTGCGCGATATCGGACGGCACCGCCGCCCTGGCGGCGAGCGCGGCCACCTTGGGTTCGATCAGCGCCCTCGCCTCGAACACTTCCCGCGCCTCGATCTTCGATGGCTGCGCGACGAAGGCGCCGCGATTTGGCTCCAGCCGTGCCAGCCGGTCATGGGCAAGGGCCTGCAGCGCGGACCGAACTACCGTGCGGCTCACCGAATAGATCGAGGCCAACTCGTCTTCCGGCAATTTGGTACCCGGCGCGAGACGATGGCTGACGATGGCGTCCCTCAGCCCATAATAGATCGGCGACCAGCGCGCCGCCGGCCTGTCGTCGCGATCTTCTTCCTTGAGTACCGTCAACATACTTTCAATGCGCGGGCCCGAAATGGCCCGATCTGCCCCCCAAATCGCCGGCAGCCCGTCCAATCTAGTACCGCTCGCGCGGCGGTCAATCCCACCTGCCCGGGCGCCGGCGGGTCGTCCGGCAGCATGAAGCCGCCTAGACAACCTCCGTGGGCGACAGCGGTGCGAACATGCCGGCGAACCGCTTGCCGCGCGGCGCGGCATAGCCGCCGATCTTCGATGTCCTCAAGCCCACCTTGCACAGGCTCTCGGCCAGCGTGACCGCGCAGACGACGCCATCGAGCACGGGGACCCCATGTTCCTCCGACAGGCTGTTGGCAAGGTCGGCCATGCCGGCGCAGCCAAGCACGATGGCTTCGGCGCGATCCTCGCTTATGGCGCGGGCGATCTCCTGCGATATCTTGTGCCTTGCATTCGAGCCCGGACGCTCGAGCTCGAGCACGGCGACTTCCGACGAGCGCACCTTGGCGCAGCGCGAGGCGAGACCGTATTTCGCCAGATTGTGCTCGATTGCGGGCACCGAGCGGGCAAGCGTGGTGACGACGCTGAACTTGCCAGCGATCAGGCTCGCCATGTGGAACGCGGCCTCGCCGATGCCGATGACTGGGGCTCCGCTGGCACAGCGCGCGGCGTCGAGCCCGGTGTCGTCGAAACAGGCAATCACATAGGCATCGGCCGCCGGCGCCTTGCTCATCTCGGCAATGATGCCCGGCACGGCGAAGACCTCGTCGAAGTAGCCTTCGATGCTTGGCGGACCATCGGCCGGATTGACCGCCATGACTTCGGTTCCCGCGGAGGCGACGCTTTGCGCCGCCTCGCAGATCTTGGCGGTCATCGAGGCGGTCGTGTTGGGGTTGATGACGAGAATGCGCATTGAATCAGCCTCAGATCTCACCACCGAGATAAAGACGCTTGACCCGGTCGTCGGTCAGCAATTCGGTGGAGTTGCCGCTCAGCGCGACACTGCCGGTGGTCAGCGCATAAGCGCGTTGCGAGATACGCAGCGCCATGCGCGAATTCTGCTCGACCAGCAGAACGCTGACCTTCTCATCGTGGTTGATGGCGACGATCGAGCGGGCGATGTCCTGGACGAGTTTTGGCGCGACGCCGAGCGACGGCTCGTCAAGCAGGAGGAGCTTCGGCTTCGCCATCAGCGCGCGGCCGATGACCAGCATCTGCTGTTCGCCGCCGCTCATCGTGCCGGCGGCCTGCGAGAAGCGCTCCTTCAGCCGCGGAAAGCGCCCCAACACCATCTCCATCGACGCGGCGATCTCGGATCTGCTGGTGCGGGTGAAGGCGCCCATCAGGAGGTTGTCCCTGACCGACATGAAGGGGAAGACGCGGCGCCCTTCCGGCACCATGGCAATGCCCATCTTGACGATCTCGTCGGGGGCGGCGCCGTCGATGCGCTTGCCGCCGTAATGGATCTCGCCGGACCTGATCTTGCGCAAGCCGGTGATGGCGCGAAGGATCGACGACTTGCCAGCGCCGTTGGCGCCGATCAGCGCGACGGTCTCGCCTTCATTGACCTCGAGCGACACGCCTTTCAGCGCGTAGACATGGTCGTAGTAGAGCTCGACATTCGCGAAGTTCAGGATCTGGTTCATAGGCCGATAGCCTCGTCTTCGCTGCCCAGATAGGCCTCGATCACCTTCTCATTGGCTTGGATCTCCGACGGCGTTCCCTCGGCGATCTTTTGCCCGAAATTGAGCACGACGACGCGGTCGGAAATCTTCATCACGGCCGGCATGTCGTGCTCGACAAGCAAGATGGTGAGGCCAAGATCGCGCAGGCGTCGCACCATCTCCACCATGCGCATCGTCTCGTCATGGTTCATGCCGGCGAAGGGTTCGTCGAGCAGCAGGATCGAAGGATTGGTCGCAAGGCCGATGGCGACACCCAGCGCGCGCAAATGGCCGTGCGGCAGGTTGCGGGCGGTCTCATTGGCGAGCGAGGAGAGGCCGAGCAGCGCCAGGATTTCGTCGGCGGAGGCGCCGAAGGCCACCTCGTCGGCCTTCGCCGCGCCGGTGCCGAGAAAGAAGCCGAGAAGGCTCGCCTTCGAGCGCAGGTGATGGGCGATGACGACGTTGTCGCGCACGCTCATGTTCTTGAAGATCGTGGTTTCCTGGAAGGTGCGCACGACTCCCTTGCGGGCGGCGATATGCGGCGCCATACCTGAGATGCGTTCGCCCTTCAGGCGCACCTCGCCCGATGTCGGCCTGAGGAACGACGAGATCAGCTTGAACAAAGTCGACTTGCCGGCGCCGTTCGGACCGATGACCGACAGGATCTCTTTCTCGCGCACCGAGAAGGAGATGTTGTTGACCGCGACGAGACCGCCGAAGCGCCTGGTTATGCCTGAGACTTCGAGCATTTCGGCCATCGCTCAACCCTTCTTCCGGGTCGTTTCGGCGAGGCTGAGCAGACCATTGGGCAGCACCAGCATCAGGACGATCATCAGGCCGGAATAGATGAGCAATTGGAATCGGCCGGTCTGGAACAGGAGGTCCCAGCCGAAATAGAGCACGAGCGTGCCGAGCATCGGACCGAACACATAGCCGAGGCCGCCGAGGAAACAGTTCAGCATGAAGTTGACGGAATCGGTGACGGTGAAGCTCGACGGATAGATCGATTGCGAGATGGCGGCAAAGATGGCGCCGGCCACGCCGCCGAAGAAGGACGACACGGCGTAGGCGATGATGCGCAGATAAGCGATATTGACGCCGATCGAGGAGGCCAGTTCCTCATTCTGCTGCAGCGACTGGCAAAGCTTGCCGATGCGCGAATTGACCAGCCGGTACATCACCCCGAAGCAGACCACCATCAGCGTGACCGCCAGAAGATAGAAGGCAAGCCGCGAATTCTGCAGCGCGGCGAAATCCGGAATGATGGTCAGGCCGAAGACCGACAGCGCGCCGGGCAGCGGGATGCTGACGATGCCCTTGGCGCCGTTGGTGATCGGCAGCGCCAGCGCGAGCAGCCGCGCCACCTCGGTCAGCACCAGCGTGACCATGGCGAAATAGACGCCACGCAGCCGCAGGATCGGCAGGCCGATCAGCACGCTCGCAGCGGCGCAAAAAAGTCCGGCCACCGGCAAGGTCAACCAGAACGACCAGCCATAGTTCATCACCAGTATGGCCGAGACATAGCCGCCCATCAGCGCGTAGGCGCCCTGGCCGATGTTGATGCGGCCGATGTAGAAGGTGAGCCAAACACCGGCGCTGGCGATGCTGAGCAACGCCACCGAGGTCAGCGTGTAATAGAGATCGAAGCGGCCGCTTGCCGAGATCGCGGCCGGCACGGCGATGAAGACGATCGCCAGGAAGGCCGCGACCGATGCGATTTTGATATTGCGGTTGCGGGTCATGGCGCCATCAACCCCACGGCTTGCCCATCAGCCCGTTGGGGCGGATCGACAGGAACACCATCAGGGCGGCGAAGATGACGAGATAGGTGATGTCGCCATATTCGCGCAGCACGGTGAGGCCGACCGACTCCATCATGCCGAGAATGAAGCCGCCGGCGATGGCCCCGCCGACGACGCCGGCGCCGCCGATCATCACCATCAGGAAGGCCTTGATGGAGATCGGCCCGCCGATGCCGGAATTGACGCCGGTGATGGTGACCAGCAGCCCGCCGACGACGCCCGCGAGCATGGCGCCCATGGCGAAACCGATCATCGAATAGCGATCGACGCGGACGCCCATCAGCTGGGCCGCGACGCGGTCCTGGGCAAGCGCGCGCATGGCGCGCCCGACCCGGCTGTACTGCATATAGAGCACGAAGGCGGCGATGAAGACAATCGCCAGCGCGCCGACGACGATGCGATCGTAAGGCATGATGATGCCGGCATCGTTGAAGACGCCCTTGACGATCTTGGGAACGCCGCGCTGCTTTTCGCCGAACAGAAGCAGGATGACGGCGTCGAAGAAAAAGGCCGTCGCGGCGGCGAGCAGCATCGTGCTTTCCTCGCGATGGCTGCGCCTGATGACGGTGCGGAAGAGGAATTTCTCCATCAGCGCGCCGATGACGGCGAGCGTGACGCCGGAGGCGAGCAGCGCCACCACGAAAGGCAGGCCGAGCTGGCCGTAGACGGTGTAGGTGATGAACCCGCCCAGCACATACATCTGCCCGTGGGCGAAATTGAGCACGTTCATCAGGGCGAAGATCAGGGTCAAGCCCAGCGCGATCAGCGCGTATTGGGCACCGAGATACAATCCGTTGGCGATGACCTGTTCCATGGATACCTTCGATCTTCCGCGGGGTCCCGCCTATCGGACCCCGCAGCAAGCTTGAGGAAATGACGCCCGAAGGTAGCGCTAGTCGACGGAGCCGACGAACAAGGTCTGGAAAGCGCCGTCCTTATATTCGTTGACCACCATCGGCACCGAAAGCTGGCGCTTCTGGCCGAAGGAGGTCATGCCGACATAGCTGAGCTTCGCGTCGCCCTTCAGGAAGGGATTGGGCGCCGAGAAAGTGTCCATGGTCTTCTTGAATTCCTCGACGTTGTTGATGGCCGCCGGATTGGCCTTCAAGGTCTCGATGATGTATTCGAGCGCATAGACCTTGGTGTTTGACTCGTCGTTGTATTCGCCGAACATCTTGGTGTAGCGGGCGACGAATTCCTTCATCGCGTCCGAGGCGATCTCCGGCGTGGAGGCGCCGCCGACGGAGATGAAGCCGTTGGCGTATTCGCCGGCGCCCTCTTCCAGGACCTTGGCGTCCTGCGCGGTTTCCGTCGAGATCAGGCCTTCATAGCCGAGCTCGCGGGCGGCGCGGATGAGCAGCGGCGCGTTGGCCGGGGCCACGCCGGACAGGACGAGCAGGTCGGGCTTCAAGGCGACGATCGGCGTCAGCACTGGCGTGAAGTCGCGGGTGTCGTTCTGGTAGGTGTCGTTCTGGGCGACGACTTCCAGTCCAAGTGCCTTCGCCGCCTCGACGCCGCTGTCGCGCTGGCTGAGCGGGTCGGATTCATTGGCCGCGACAAAGGCGATCTTCTTCACGCCTTTGTTTTCCTTGAGATATTTGTAGATCGCAGGGCCTGACTGATAGTTGGCGATCATCCCGAGCACCGCATTGGAGGCCGGCTTCTGGTAGAGCGCCTTGGGGAAAGCGTAGGGAAAATAAATGATGCCGTTGGCCTCGGCGACGGGGCGCACCGCGGCGGCGCCGTCATCGACATTCGGCCCGACGACATAGTGGATGCCTTCCTGCGCCATCTTCTCCATGCCGGCGATGGCGCGCTTGGGATCCTTCTGGTCGTCGAAGGTCACGATATTGATCTTGTAGGTGTCGTTGCCGATCTTGACGCCACCTGTCTCGTTGATCCAGGCGGCGCGGGTCTGCATCGAGCGCACGTTCGACGTGCCCCAGGCGGCAGCGGGGCCGCTGGTAACGCCGACGAAGCCGATCTTCAGTTCCTTGTTTTCAGCCTGCGCGGACGAAATGCCGAGAGCGGCAAGCGCCAGGGTCGAGACGGCGCCGAGCGCCATTGATTTCAGAGTCGAGCGACGGTTGATCATAGTTTCAGTTCCCCTTGGTTATCGCGCTTTGTGTTTTGCTCGTAGGCTGCGCGTATAGCGTAAGGGAAACCGGCCGAGGTCGATTGTCAACATCTTTCTTCATTATTGTATACAATGTCTGGATCGACTGTGTGCGATGACCCGCAGACCCGCGAGAGGATCGGTATTCAAAAGAGGCCACGTCCGGCCAACCACAGCCACCCCGGCGAACTCCGATAAGTTCGCAGAGACCATAACGCAAAGAGGGTCGAGGCTTGTCGAAAACGCTCCGAGGAACGCCGCCCCCAGGGAATCCTACTTCCCGCAATAGTTATCGTTGATGTAGTTCACCGCATTCGCGTCCGGTCCGACGCGGTGATACGCGCAGGCGCCCGCCGCCGTGGTGGTCATCTGCTGATCGTAATAGCGCGGACCGCCGAACAGCGTCTCGATGATGTCGTCGCTGGCTGGAACATAACGCTCCTGTTTGACGACGCGGTAGCGATGCTGTTCGCCAGCGGCGGCCGGGCCCGCCATCATGGCTGCTGCGGCAAGCACGAGCGCGGCGATTGCAAAATATTTCGTCATGGCAGCGACCTTCTGGCAATTCGGATCTGCAGCATAGCCAAAATCGCCAGTGGAACAAAAGTTCCCGTTTCGCACTCGCGGCCGGTGAGTTCCTCGACACAGAAATTTGTGCGATGCGCATCATGGATAGGGGAGCAGTTCGCGCTCGAGGTGTCGATCGATCGCCGCCACGTTCAGCAGCAGCATTTGAGCGACCAGCAAGGATGGGGTGCGACAAAAACCGCAGCCGAGACCAAGACTCCTGTATGTTCGCCCGATTGCGATCAAGGAATTAGGAAGGAGCTACCCCAATGGACTTGTTCAAACTGGATGGCGACGTCGCGCTGGTCACCGGCGCCGGTAGTGGCATCGGTCAGGCCATAGCGGTCGGTCTTGCTGAGGCCGGTGCCGACGTCGCGTGCTTCGGTCACGCCTCGAAGGGAGGGCTCGAGGCGACGGCCCAAAGGATCACCGCGCTGGGCCGCAAGGCGCTTGCGATAACCGGCTCGGTGACGTCGGAAACCGATCTCGCCACCGCGGTCGAGCGTATCGAAAAGGAGCTCGGCGCGCTTACGGTTGCCGTCAACAATGCAGGTATAGGCGGCGCGCACGCAGCCGAGACATTGCCGCTGGCCACGTGGGAAGAACTCTACGGCATCAATGTCGGCGGTGTGTTCTTGTCCTGCCAGGCCGAGGCTCGCGTGATGCTGCCGCGCCGCAAGGGATCGATCATCAACGTGGCCTCCATGTCCGGCTCGATCGTCAACCGTGGTCTCCTCCAGACGCACTACAACTCGTCCAAGGCAGCGGTCATTCACATGACCAAGAGCCTGGCGATGGAGTGGTCGGACCGCGGACTGCGGCTCAACGTGCTCAGCCCCGGATACACGCTGACCCCGATGAACCGGAGGCCGGAAGTGGCCGAGCAAGTGAAGAACTTCGAGCGCGATACGCCCATGGGTCGCCTCGCGGCACCCGAGGAGATGATAGGCCCGGCGGTGTTTCTGGCCAGTCGAGCCGCGTCTTTCGTCACCGGCATCGATCTTATCGTGGATGGCGGCTTTGTGTGCTGGTAGCAAAGCGGAGCACGGCGTGCTTCGTACTTAAATCGAAGGACGTCGCGGCCTTGGCAAAGGCCGCGGGAAACGCGTCGCGATCCGACCCGAAACCGGGATCCGCCGTTGCATTTGTGCCAGGTCGCCCGCCTTCTCAAGCGCAGCGGCCGGCAGTGGCTAGTTATGGTGGATTTCCGTGCCGAGCACCTTCAGACACTCACGAATGAAGGCAGCAAGTGCGGTCCACCCTTTGGCCGAAACCATCGTGCCGTCTACATAGGCGTCGGTGGGCGAGAGGTCGATATAGGTGCCGCCCGCAAGGGTGACTTCCGGCTCGCAGGCCGCCAGCGCACCGACCTTCTTGCCGCGCACGACACCATCCACCGCTATCAGAATCTGCACGCCGTGGCAGATCGTGAAGATCGGCTTCCCGGTCTCGTGGAAGTGGCGGACCATGGCCTGGACGCGCTTGTCGGTGCGGATGTATTCCGGTCCGCGGCCGCCGGCGCAGTAGACCGCATCATACTGGTCGATCTGCCTTTCCGCCTCCGAAAACGTCTTGTTGATCAGCGCGTAGTGTCCGGGCTTCTCGGTATAGGTCTGGTCGCCCTCAAAATCGTGCAGCGAGGTCTTGATCCGGTCTCCGGCGTTCTTGTCGGGGCACACGACATGGATGGTGTGGCCTACGGCTTCCATGGCCTGCTGATAGACGAAGATTTCGTATTCCTCGGTGAACTCTCCGGTCAGCATCAGTATCTTTTTGGCTGGCATGGTCTTCCTCTCGGTTGCGTGGCAGTGCAAGGCGCGCCTTGGGTTTTGGGCATCGGATTGTGGATGTCAGCAAAGGGCATGTTTCACCCGCTTGGAACGTCCGGCCGCCTATTCGAACGCAGGCAGGAGCCTGTCGCGCGAGTTCTCGATGTGCACCCGCATGGCCCTTCGCGCCGCGTTTGCATCGCCGGCTGCGAAAGCCGAGAGAATGGCTTCGTGCTCGTCGAGAGCCTCCTCGGTTACGCGCGAGTGGTACATCAGCCGGAAAATGTGAAAATGCGTGTGCTGGTGGTTCAGCGTCTCGCGGATGATCTCGTTCTGCGCGAACTCCATGATCTTGTCATGGAAGATCGCATCCTGGCGGGCGAAGTTGGAATAGCGAAGGCGCTCGTCCCTGCCCTCGCGGCGGGTCATGACCCCCGCCGCCTCTTGCAGGGCCGCCAGCCGGGCAGCGTCCAGGCCGGCCGCTGCCTTGGCCGCGGCGGCAGGCTCAAGCAAAAGGCGCAATTCGTAAAGCTCGTCAAAACGCCGGCGTGTGATCTGCGGTGCGGCGCGATAGCCGATCAGATGGGTCTTGATCACCAGGCCTTCGCCTTCCAGGCGCCCGAGAGCCTCGCGGATCGGCGTATGCGAGACATCCAGCTCCCGGACGAGATTGTCCACCGTAATCCGGGACCCCGGCGCGATCTTGAGCGACATGAGTTGCTGGAAGATCGCCTCGTAGACGTCTCCCGCGAGGCTGTTTGCGCGCTGAATTCTGCCTGTCGGCCGCGCGTCGTCATCAAGCTTCACATCGGGGTTCTGCATCTTTTTGCCTCTTGACAGGAAGGACCACTAACACGATGCTCCGGCCAATTCAATCCTATATCCTATACGATTTTATAGCGGATACGCCTAAATGGAAGCGATGGATCGCCGATCCATACTGGAAGGGCTCACTCGATGACCTTGTTCGCCGCGGCGCGATTGCCGCGTGAGATCTTGTTCGGCAAAGGCCAGCGCCAGGTGCTGCCGCACGTCGCATCCAGGCATGGCAAGCGCGCGCTCGTCTGCACGGACGAGCGCTTCGCGGCAACGGCCATATTCGGCGAGATGATGGCCGCGCTGAGCAATGCCTCGGTTGAAATCCTTGTCCATGACCGCACGCTGCCGGACGTGCCCCGGGAGAGCGTCGCGGTCTGTGTTGCCGAGGCGAAGGATTTCAAACCCGACATGGTCGTTGGGATCGGTGGTGGAAGCTGCCTCGACATGGCCAAATGCGCGGCGCTGCTGATCAGTCATGGCGGCAGGCTTCAGGACTATTATGGTGAGTTCAAGGTCCCGGGCCCAACGCTGCCGTTGATTGCCGTGCCGACCACCGCCGGCACCGGCTCGGAGGTGACGCCCGTAGCCGTCATTTCCGATCCGGAGCGCCTGCTGAAGGTTGGCATTTCAAGTCCCCACCTCATCGCCGCCGTCGCGCTGTGCGACCCGGAGCTGACCGCGACCTGCCCGCCCGCGCTCACGGCAATTGCCGGCGCCGATGCCCTGACGCACGCCATCGAAGCCTTTACGGCGGCGAGGCGCGGAACCGATCCGACACTGCCGCAGCAGCACGTCTTTGTGGGCAAGAGCGCGCTCACCGACCATTTCGCGCTATTGGCCGTCAAGCTTCTTGGCCGCAGCCTGGAAAGGGCCTACCGGGACGGTGCGGACGAGGATGCGCGCGCCGATGTAATGATGGGCGCCTTGGCGGCCGGCTGCGCCTTCGGCACTGCCGGAACGGCTGCCGCCCATGCCGTGCAGTATCCGGTTGGCGCGCTTACCCACACGCCGCATGGGTTGGGGGTGGCGACCATGCTTCCCTACGTGATGAACTACAACCTGCCCGCCGCCGCCAGCGAGTTTGCCGAGGTTGGTGCCGCGCTCGGTCTTCCCCATGCCGACATTGAACTCAAGGACAGGGCTTCCGCGACCATCGCAGAGGTCTCACGGCTTTTCGGCGCGATCGGCATCACACGGACGCTGGCCGAACTGGGTTTGCCTGCCGGCAAGATCGAGTGGACCGCCGAGCAGGCGCTTGGCATCGACCGCCTGATCAAGAACAACCCCCGCCCTTTCGACGCCGCCGCGATGCGACGGCTGGTGCAAGCGGCCTATGACGGCGACATGCCCGCCGTTCTGATGTGAAACAGGAGACACCTGATGAACGCTTCTCCAGGGCTTTTGGACGAGGACGAGGTCTCCGAATATGCCACGTTCTCACACGGGCTCTATATTGGCGGGCAATGGCGGCCCTCGTCGGACGGGCGCGTTATCGAGGTGGTCGATCCATCGACGGAATCCGTCATCGCAGCTGTTCCCGATGCTACGCTGGCTGACGCCGCGGCCGCCGTCGACGCCGCGGCCAAGGCGGCGGCTGCCTGGCGCGAAACTGCCCCACGCAAACGGTCGGAGATCCTGAGACGTTGCTTCGAACTGATGACCGAGCGGGCGGAAACGTTGGCCGTGCTGATTTCGCTGGAGAACGGCAAGGCGCTGCGCGATGCACGCGGCGAAGTCGCTTATGCGGCCGAGTTCTTTCGGTGGAACGCCGAGGAAGCGGTTCGCATCAGCGGCGAGTTCGGCCTTGCGCCTTCCGGCGCAAACCGCATCGTCGTCGACTACCAGCCGATAGGCATATGTGTGCTGATCACGCCATGGAATTTTCCAGCCGCCATGGCCACTCGCAAGATCGCGCCGGCGCTCGCGGCCGGTTGTACCGTGATCCTGAAGCCCGCCAGCGAAACGCCGCTGACTGCCTATGCGCTTGCCGCGCTGTATGAGGACGCCGGCGTCCCGCCCGGTGTCGTGAACGTTCTCACCACGTCCAATCCGGGACCGCTGACTGCTGCCATGCTGGCCGACCCGCGAGTGCGCAAACTCTCGTTCACCGGCTCCACCGGCGTTGGGCGCGTTCTTCTGGCCGAAGCCGCCAGGCACGTCATCTCCTGTTCGATGGAGCTTGGCGGCAACGCTCCCTTTGTCGTGTTCGACGACGCCGACCTGGAGGCCGCGCTCGACGGAGCGATGATTGCCAAGATGCGCAACGCCGGCGAAGCATGCACTGCCGCCAACCGGCTTTATGTCCAGGCGGGTATCCATGAAGCGTTCGCGGAGGGACTGCGCAAGCGCATGGCCGCCCTCAAGGTAGGCCCCGGCACGGACGTCGAGACCGAATGCGGCCCGATGATCACTCGCAAAGCCATCGAGAAAATCGACCGGCTCGTCAAAGACGCGGTTCGTCGCGGTGCAAAGGTGCTGTGCGGAGGCGCAGCCTCGGATGACAAGGGCTATTTCTACCCGCCGACGGTTCTTTGCGACGTTGCCCCGGATGCGGAGATGGCGCACGAGGAAATATTCGGTCCCGTCGCTCCAATCATGCGCTTCGACGATGAGGCCGAAGTCATCGCGCGCGCCAACGACACCGAATACGGGTTGGCGGCCTACATCTACACGCGCGATCTGGCCAAGGGCATGCGCGTGGCATCAAGGATCGAGTCGGGTATGATAGCGCTGAACCGGGGCCTGATGTCCGACCCTGCGGCTCCCTTCGGCGGCGTCAAGCAGAGCGGTCTGGGACGCGAAGGCGGGCAAAAGCACGGCATCAGCGAGTTCCTGGAAGCCAAGTATATCGCCGTGACGATGTGAGGGTGCAGGCGTGACCAGGGATCCCTTTCGCATCCGCGACCACGTTACGGAGTTCGACGATATCGTCGCCGAGATCGTTCGCCGCAGCGCGGAGACCCGGGCGAAAATCCCGATCGTCGCCGATGTCGCCTACGGACCGGACGCCGCCGAAACCGTCGATCTGTTCTTTCCCCTGGGAAAACGCGATCGCCTGCCGGTGCACATGTTCATCCACGGCGGCTACTGGCGCATGTTCTCCAAGCGCGATTATTCCTATGTCGCGGACACGGTGACGCGGGCGGGCGCGATCGCGATCATCGTCGACTATTCACTGATGCCCTCGGTGAGGATGGCCGCCATCGTCGAGCAGGTGCGCCGAGCCAAGCGTTGGGTGCTCGAGCACATCGCCGAGCATGGCGGCGATTGCGGCCGCCTGACGGTCAGCGGGCACTCCGCCGGCGCCCATCTGGCGACGATGCTGTTCAACGATGACGGCCGATCATCAAGCGTCAAAGGCGCGCTGCTGCTTGGCGGCTTGTACGAGCTGAAGCCTCTGCAGACCTCCTTCCTTGCCGCCGAGATCGCCATAACGGACGAGGAGGCCGCCAGCCTGTCGCCGCTGACACATCGCTTCGATCCCGCCGTAGAGGTCGAGATTGCGGTTGGAGCCGAGGAAACGCCGCCGTTCCACAGCCAGGCCGAGGCATTTGCGAAGCTTTTGCGAAAACAAGGGCTGGCAGTGTCTCAAATCGCCCTCTCCGGTGCCAATCACATGAGCAGCGTTCGCGACCTTGGAGTGAGTGGAACCGAGGCATCGGATCATCTGGCCAAGCTCATCGCCACATAGAGCCCTATCCAGATACGGGCCGCTGGCCTGCGAAGTGGAATGCTGCGCTCAATCCCGCTCAAGCGGCGCAGGCCGCAAGCGCGCCGGCTGCATGGGGCGGCTATGGCGACAAAAGCGTCAAACCGTAAGAGACCGTAGCCGCTCAAAAAGTTCTCCGCCTTGAAGGTTGCCATCGCCCGAACGTCAGATGCGCAAGCGTCCCCGGCGACCTGCCACGCGTCAGTCGCGCGATATGGACAGCCCGGCGAGAAGCGGCGCGTGCGCGGCAAGCCTGCGGGATATGAACTCGGTGAAGAGCCGCACGCGCTTCGTCTTGCGGGACTCCCCCTGCGTGAGAAGCCAGAGCGTTCCGTACATGTGCAGGTCGGTTCCCGGCACGCGCTTGGCGCGACAGAGAAACATTGTGCGCCTTCGAGCGCTTCATCCGCTCCTTGTGGACTGTCCACACCGCGGGCCCTTCCAAGGAAGGCAGCCAGTTCGACGAGGTCTAGCCACCGGTCACCAAGTCGCTGGCCGGCTCAGATCTCGAGCAGCGCATAGGGCCGGCCCGTCGGCTTCGCGACGTGCATGGCGACATTGTAGACTTTCGCGCCGCCGGGAGTTTGACCTTCGAAGGTGCCTCGATGCGCGTGACCATGCACGACGGCGCTCACCTTGAACCGGTCGATCGTTTCGGCCAGCCGGGAAGAGCCGAGGAACGGGAAGATTTCAGGCGGCTCGCCAGCGACCGTTTCCGCGATCGGGGCGTAGTGAAGCACAACAAGCGTCCGCTTGGCGCGGACTTGCCGCATGGCATTTTCCAGCCGCATCGCCTCGCTGACGCTCTCGGCCACCATGGCCTTGATTGCCGGCTCACCGAAGGACCCGAGCATCCTCGAGCCGAACCCGCCAACAAAACCTTTGACGCCGACAAAGCCGACTTCCATCAGTTCCGTCGCCTGTCCGTCGAGGAGGTAAACACCGGCCTGGCGAAGTGTCGCCGCAATCTGCTCGGCGCAACCGGATTCGTAGTCGTGGTTGCCGAGCACCGCGACCACGGGAATCGAGCAGGCCCGGAGATCCTCCGCCAAAAGCTCGGCCTCCTTCGGCTTGCCGAGATTGGTGAGGTCGCCGGTAAGCACCAGGACGTCGGCTTCGCGCGAAACCTCGCCGAACAGGTCGCGATGGGAGGTCTGGGCATCTTCCTGAACATGCAGATCGCCCACCGCGGCGACTTTGATTTTGCCGTTTCCGTTCGTTTTGCTTGCCCTGCTTTGTTCAGCCATCGTGAAATTCTCCAACGCCGCCGACACCGGCAAAGCCCCATTCCTTGACATCGATCTCATAGTCGACCTGCGACAGCAGTCGGCCGCGGCAGATCTTCATCCTCGGTGAAGGCAATTGCCGCTGCCTGGCGAGCCGGTCGAGCAGATCGTCAAGCAACCAGTCGGGAATGCGGTCGCGTTCGCTGGGATAAATCCAGCGGAAATTCAGCAACTGCATCAGCAGCACCTCCCAGTGGATGTCGAGATAAGACAGCAGCCTTTGCCAGTCGATCTGCTCATGTGCCTTGAGGATGGTATGGGCGATATCGGCGCCGTCGTGCCGTCCCCTGTCCTGGATGAAGCATTTCGACCAGATAAGTTCCGTAGGTCCGATGATCCTGACCCGGCTGCCCAGCAGCTCGACCTGCCGGGCATGCTCCAGCCACTGGTCCTCGACCTGCATGGTGCCGTTGGCGGAAGCAAAGATCACGTCGAAGAAATGCGGACCTTCGAAGACCTTGCCCAGCCAGCGATCGTCCTCGATCACGACGGCGTAGCCGATATCCTTGAAATGGGCGAGGATGCGCGGACAATCGCCTGCCTTGCAGAAGATATCGAGGTCCTTGGTCTGGCGCACGACGCCGGTATAGGCACTCACCGCATATGTCCCGGCAACCAGAAAAGGAATGTCGGTGGCGGCGAGCTCGCGGATCGCGTGGGTATAGAAAGCTTCCGCCTCCGCGCTCTTCAGCGTCGGCTCCGCCTTGGCGTCGATCACAGGCAGCGTCGCCAGCACGCCCGGCAACTCGTCATCGGCCATCGACCGTTGCTCCGAGCTCAAATCTTCATCCGGGATGTAAACAGCAACCTGACCGGCTGGTTCCGTTGCCGGCGACTGTGGGTGAGCCTCACCTCAGTCCCCTTGCTTGCGGTATAGGCGCTCGGTTGCACGATCGCTCTCGCGGCGTTCGGCCGGTCCTCGATGCCGTCGGGTCAAAAGAGCATAAACGAGCACAAGCAGGAGAATAATCGGCCCGCCGATCACGACGAAGGCCCACAGATCGATACCGAGCATGGCTTTTCCTTCCCGGTTGGAGGCGGTCGGTCGTCCGGCTAACCGAGTTGGCGGCCAAATGTTCCGCCCACCGTCCCTGCGAGGCGACAGTTAAGCCGATCTCGCTTCACGGCGGCGCCCATGCTCGACGAGACGGAACGTAGCGGTCGCGTCCATGTTTACTGAAGAAGCGCGCTTTCCATGGAGAATGGGATCGCTAAAGGCCTTCCGCAGGCATTGCGGAGCCATTGAAAGCCCGGTCTGCTTATCCTCGTTGGTGACACAGGAGCGCAGACCGGGCCTGCCTCGGTGAGGGAACTAAGGCCGCCGCAGTCTGCGCCACGATCGGTCGCGCCGCCTTAACATAGGTTGTTGTCGCAAACGCCGATTGAAGGATGATGCCGTGTCCGATCACCGTTTCAGCGGCAAAGCGGCCATGCGCTATCGCAGCAAACGTTTTCGCAAACCGGTCGTGGTGCAGCCAGGTCGCATCGACCGTGACCGCGTCGTCGTGTCGGTGCTGGATGCGGCTGACGTGCTTTTGCACGATTGGCCCAAGCCTCATTTGAGGACACGGCGCCGCGCGATCCAGGCCTGCCTTGCGGTGTTGCGCAATCAGGAGCCACCAAGGGTCGCACGCCAGGCTTTCATCGCTGCTGCCGAGGACGCCAGAATATTGCTTGGCGACCAGAGCTGAGATCAGACGCATCCCGGGTCCGCCATGGGCGAGCCGAGATTTTGCCCGCCCCGATCTGAGCCAGCAGCCCAGCGGGATCGTTCCAGCAAAAAGGCGGCTCCCCGCGATGGCCATGCCGTTTCTCCGATCAGGCGCTCGGTACGCCGGCGGGTGCGAGGGGGGACTTCCGAACCGCACCGAGCCGCATGTTCCGTGCAGCGGCCGACGGAACGTTTACCGGCGGACGTTGTTCTTCAACCAGGAGGAACGGTGATGGCCGACGACAAGAACAAGCGCGATTTCCGCGACCGCGACCGCGTATCGGGCGATGAAGAATATGAGGTCGCGTATTTCGCACGGAAATTCCAGCTGACGATGCCCGAAGCCCGGGAGCTTATTCGCAAACACGGCAATGACCGCGCGACGCTGGAGCGCGAAGCCAAGGCGCTCGGTTCCCGTTAGCCCGGAATGACCTGGCGCGGATGCGTCTGGCTGAAGCCGCAGGCGAAGGGAATGCGCGCGCAAAGCCAGTGTGATTGATCGAAGCGCCAACGTCTCCAGACGTGTCGTTGCACCGTCGAAGCTTCAAAGAATTTTCCCGACTCCCTCTCATGGGTTAATGCGCGACCGCGAGACCGGGAGCATTCGTTGGCTGCAAGAGAATAAGCGCGGCTTAGGGAGGTGCGGCGTGATCAAATATCATCCTGTCCGGCTGAACGAACTCATCGAGCACTATATGGAAACGCGTTCCTCGCACCGCTCGCCGGTGTCGGTGGCCGCGGCCACGCGGGCCATCCTGACTGTCATGCCGGATTGCTCGATAGAGTCTCCTCAATTGAGCAACATGATCGCGCGGTCGGCCGTCAAGCATGGACACGCCGTCAGCTTCGACTTGATGTCGGTCTAATCCGGCGAGGATCTCTCAAGGGGCCGCAAGGCCGGCGCGCCATGTCCAGCGGGTGACGCTCCGGATTGGTCGGCAGTGGGCTTGTCCAGCTGCGATTGGCAACACGAGAGGGGCGCGGCCGCGTCGTAGCCGGTGGCGCACACCCGCGGCAGCCGCTTCTCAGCGCTTGGCTCACGACGCACGATCAATCGGCGGTCCGGCCGTCGAGATCGGTCATGCCCATTTCGACGCGATCTTGACCAGGCGCTTCCAAGGCCTCGTGCCTGGCCGCGACGGGATCAATAGCCGTGAAACCGAGCGCGAAAATCGCGGCTGTGGTATCCTGCTCAGGAAAATACGCGTCTCCAGGACGGTGCGCGAGCATCGGCGACTTTCTCGTCCATATGCGCTTCCTGCGCGCAGTCGTCCGCGGCAAATGGACGTTAACATAGGTAAGGTCGTTGCCCGATCGTTCTGTGTATCACGGACAAGAAGGATAAGGATGAGGCGGCCTCTGATCCGGAAGCTCGAGAAGTTCACGCGGCTTTCGCACGCCGACAAGGACATGCTGCTCAGAATAGCGGCGCAACGGGTTCGACGTTTCGCCGCGCGCGAGGATATCATCCACGAGGGCGAGAAGCCCGAATTCATCAATCTGATCAGCGAGGGCTGGGCCTGCCGCTACAAGACCCTCGAAGACGGCCGGAGGCAGATCATCGCATTTTTCCTGCCTGGGGACCTGTGCGATCTGAATGTCTTCGTCCTGAAGGAAATGGACCACTCTATCGGCGCCATCACGCCGGTCGTGGTGTCGGAAATCTCGCGCACGGCCTTCGACGAAATGATGATCGGGCATCCGCGCATCACCCAGGCACTGTGGTGGGAATCGCTCGTCGCAGCGGCGATACAGCGCGAGTGGACGGTCAACCTCGGTCAGCGCGATGCACTGGAGCGCATGGCGCATCTATTATGCGAGCTGTTCATCCGGCTGGAGGCCGCCGGCTGCACGAGCAACAGCAGTTGCGAGTTCCCGCTGACGCAGACAGAACTGGGCGAGACGCTGGGCATGTCGACGGTTCATGTGAATCGCACCCTGCAGGAGCTGCGCGCCTCGAACCTCATCGTGCTGAAGGACAGGACGCTGACCATTCCCAACCTTCAAGCATTGCAGGACGTCGCCCTGTTCAATCCCAATTATCTGCATCTCGATCGCGAAGGCAGGCATCTCGATGCCAATGAAGAGTGATGTCAAAGGGTCCGCCCAAAGAGCCGCTTGAACGCAGCCTGGCCGAGGTCCAGGCGGCCCTGCACGAGCATGCGAGTGCCGAAGCCGGGCTGCGCGCAAGCGAGGAGAACCTGCAGGATTTCGGAGAGGCCGCCTCGGACGTGCTTTGGATCCGCAACGCCGAGACGCTGCAGTGGGAATATCTGAGCCCGGCTTTCGACGCCATTTACGGCATGAGCCGTGAAAAGGCCCTGGCCGGCGACAACTTCGCCAGCTGGATCGACCTTGTCCTGCCTGAAGACCGCGAGCATGTGCTGGCCCAGATCGAGCGCATTCGCGACGGCGAAAGCGTCACCTTCGAATACCGTATATGCCGGCCGGCCGACAATGAGATACGCTGGCTGCGCAACGCCGATTTTCCGATGCGCGATGAAGCGGGAAAGGTCGCCCGGATCGGGGGCATCGGCCACGACATCACGCGTCAGAAGGAATGCGAGGAACAACACCAGGCCCGCTTCGCCGAATTGCAGCATCACGTGCGCAACACGCTGGCCATCATCCGCTCGATCGTGCGGCGCACGATGGAGAAGAGCGAATCCCTGGACGAAGCCGCGGCCCATCTGGAAGGCCGCATCAACGCCTTCGCCCGGGTCCAGGCGGCCATCACACGCCGCCCGTCGATCGGCATCAGTCTGGCATTGATCGTGGCGGAAGAATTGCGTGCTGCGGGCGGCCGGGAAGGCGAGAACCTGACGATCGAAGGTCCGGCCTTGACGCTTGCACCCAAGGCCGCCGAGACAATGGGGCTGGCCATTCACGAGTTAGCGACCAACGCCCTGAAATACGGAGCACTGTCTAGACGCGCAGGCCGCATCGACATCCAATGGCAGCTGAAAGAGGACCTGCTCCATTTCAAATGGATGGAGAGCGGATCCCACGATTTCAAACCCGTCGAGCGGCGCGGCTTCGGCTTGGAGGTCCTGGAGGGCACCTTGCCCTACGAACTCGGAGCGACAGTGGACTTGCGGCTCGCTCCGAGCGGGCTCAATTTCACGGCTGCCATTCCGCTCGAGGCCATAGGCGGCCAGTAGCACGACCACAGGCCGTCGGAGACATGGTTGCCGCCCTTTCGAGATTAGGCGCGATGACCCGTCAGCTGCTTCTCAAAAAGCGAGCCTCGTCCTCGTCCCTTTGCCGGCCGCCAAGCACTCCCGCAACGGCCGCGATGAAGGCGCCGATCACCAGCGACAATGCACCAACCAGAGCAGTGGTGGCGCTTGCCTTGCGGGCCTTGTCGGCGGCCGCCTTGGCTTTGTTCTTGGCTTCCTCGACGCTGGCGAGGACCTCGTCCACCCGCTTCTGCGCATCGGCTTGTGGCAGGCCCGTCCGCGATGCCACCAGGCGGGCAAGATATGCCTTGTCATTCGCGCTCATTTCGCCGTTCGCAGCGCTGATTGCCAGTATGCGTGTTGCCTGCCCAGCGGCATCGGCATTGTTCTGAGGCGTGCCGGCCGGTGGTGGTGCAGCGGCTGCGTTATCGGCCGGCCGGAACAACGCGTCGACGAAATATCCAGCCAAATCATTGGCGGATGGCGACTGCGCCGACGAGGCCTGCGAAGCTGCACCGGCTGCGGCGCCGCTCAACAAGCCGGTCGTCGCCTGGGCGCCAGTGCCGACAATTCCCGAGATCGCCGTACCAAGGACGGTGGCCACCAGCAAGGTGGCAAGCGCCCAGGCCAGGAACCCGTGAGCGGTATCGCGGAAATACACCTCATCGGTATGAACGTTGACCCACTTGGTGCGAAGCCGTCCGGCAACATAGCCGCCAAGCGCGGATGACAGCCATTGCACTATGACCAGCCAGACCGCGGTCGACACGGCGAAAGTCGTCAGCGAAGCGCCGCCCCAGGGCGACATCATCGTCAGACCAAGCCCGGAACCGACGAGCATGAGGACGAGCGTCAGAGTGGCCGCGGCGAAAGCGCCCGCCACGATGGGTCCCCAATTGACGGCAGACGAAGATGTTTCGACCGCGGCTTCGTCGACCGCGGAAAAGGCATTGGTCATTGCCCGCTCCTACCGCGCGAAAAGCATCAAAAGGATAATGATCGGAATCGGAACGCCGAGCAGCCAGAGTAGAATACCTCGTCCCATTTGTTCCTCCTGCAAGTAATCTTCAGTGCTTGTAGGTAATTCCCGGATTCGGCTTTCGTTCCACCCGCGAGCAGAGCTCTGAGACAAAGGCCGGTTTCGCCTCGACTCCGAGCGCTTGATTGAAGCAAAGGCCCGTCTCCGTTGTGAAAAAGGGCCGATCCTCATCGACGAATTCACCGGCTCCTCTCTTGCCCGCTGACCGGGCTTCGCCATGGTCGACCGATCAGAAACCCGCCCGGCCAGAGCTGGCGGATTCCATTTTGGCCTTTTGAAACGCCACAAGTCTGTCGCGGAACAAAGGCCGGGAATAGCGGTTCGGGCCCGATCAAACAGCAAGGAGCCTTCAGCCATGAGCTTGCGTATGTTGCTCGTTCCATCGACGGCCGTCGCGTTGATGCTTGCCCTTCCGGCCTTCGCGGCCGACGACGCGCAGACCTTCGTCGACAAGGCTGCCATCGGCGGGATGTTCGAAGTGGATTCCAGCAAGATCGCGCAAGACAATGCGAAGGATCAGCAGATCAAGGATTTCGCCAAGCGGATGATCACCGACCACGGCGCGGCGAACGCCAAACTGCAGAAGATCGCCGCCGAGCAGAAATTGCAGGTACCGACGGGATCCGATGCGGAGCATAAGAGCGATCTGGAACGGTTGCAGAGCACGACGGCCTCGCTGGATCAGCCTTACGTGGAGATGCAGCGCAAGGCACATGCGGACGCGGTCGGCCTGTTCGAGGCCTACGCCAAGGACGGAGACAATCCCGCGCTCAAATCTTTCGCGGCGGAAACCCTGCCGACACTGAAAATGCATCAGGACATGATCGAGAAGATCGCCCGCGCCAGCGCGAGCATGCCGGCGGTCAAATCGGCATCGACACCCAACCCACCCGCTCCGGTTCCCGGCGCAAACAGCTTCACCGAGGCGCAGGCGAAGAAGCGCATCCAGGATGCCGGCTATGCGGACGTGTCAGCGCTCGCCAAGGACGAGCAGGGCATCTGGCGTGGCCAGGCGACGAAGGACGGCAAGGGCACCTCCGTTGCACTCGACTATCAGGGCAACGTCTTCGCCGGCCAACAATAGACAGGAGAACCGACATGCAAACGATCACCGCGCTGTTCGACGACTATGACGACGCCGCTGACGCGGTAGGCGAGCTGGAATCCATTGGCGTCCCGTCATCCGACATCAGCATCATGGCCAACAATGCCCGCGGCTGGTATCGAAACACGCAATCCCCGGCCGCCGAGGATGCCGCCAGCGGCGCCGGTATCGGCGCGGTCGTGGGCGGCGCCGGAGGCTTGGCAACAGGCCTGGGCGCCATGGCGATACCTGGCGTCGGGCCGGTCGTCGCGGCCGGCTGGCTGGCGTCGACAGCCGCGGGCGCCGTCGCCGGAGCGATTGTGGGCGGCGCGGCCGGCGGCATTATCGGCAGCCTGACCGATGCCGGCGTGCCGGAGGAAGACGCGCATGTCTATGCCGAAGGCGTCCGCCGCGGCGGCACGCTGGTGACAGCTCGCGTCGAGGACGACCTCGCTTCGGAAGCCCGGGAAGTCCTTCACAGCTCCGCGTCGGTCAACATCGCCGACCGCCGCGGCGAATATGAAGCGGACGGGTGGGCAGCCTTCGATCCGGCTGCCGGCGATTACTCGGCTGAGGATGTCGAGCGGGAAGCGGCGCGCCGAAGGGCGACCTAACCTCGCCGTCGGCGGCCACAACAGACGCAAAGCCAGCCAGGAGTTCGACATGAGACGGGTGCTTCTGCCACTGATATTGGCTGCGGTGGTCCTGGTGCTCTGTTATTGGGCCTTCGTCTATGTCGGCACAGGCTGGCAAACAGCGCCCGTCAAACGGACGCCCGAGCAAAACCAGGGCGGGAACGCGCCGCAGGATACCTCGCCGGCCGCCGGCATCACGAAGAATCCACAGGATGCCAGCAAGATGCCGGGGGTTCAGTGACAGTTCGAACGCGATATCCGCTCTTTCCTGGAGGCCTACTCGCGCGCGATGAATTTGTTGAAGCGGCTGATGGTACCCTCCGCGGTCATGTCCTGGTGGACGAACGCCAAATTGTCGTCGTCCAGCACTTTGAAGAAGTCTTCCCATTCGATCGGTCTCAGATCTTCGTCGCCTGCGCCGAAATCGACCCGCAGGATAGCGCCCTTCCCCGCCCCGGCGACGACGGCAGGCCTGCCCTCGCGCGCCTCGATCCAAGCTCGGATCACTTCGTGATTTGAGGTCGTCATAGCCTCGCTCATTGCGGCCTCCTAGTTGACAGTTCCCGCTCTCAGAGGAACCCGAAGATATCCCGCTTGTTCCCCTTGCGTCCGGTTCGGGAGCCACGCGGCGATCCAGACGAAGAAGGCCCGCTGCCTGCATGCGGCAACGGGCCATGGGCCTGATGGGACCCTGGATCGCTAGAGGGAGGGCGATCGGCTTTCGAACCGGCAGGCGACAGAAATGTTCCGGAGAAAGTTTCACGTTTCTAGCGCGTCGGGTACTGGTCGCCTCGCGCCCGCTGAAATGATGTTGCCGAACGGCAATCGGGATGAATGTTTCAGCCGGCGGAGCGGGCATGCCCTGGCTTGGCTATCTTGGACCTTCATCCGATTCTTCCCCTGCCCCGGTCGCTTGGGAACTGTCCGATTTTAGCCGCGAGAACGCACGAACCGGCGCTTGCCTCGGTGCCGGGGCGCGAGATTTTCGGCGCCACCATCGCGGCAGGAACTCGGCAATCAAGCTTTGAATTATGCCTTTCATCCGATCGCCTCATGGTTTGGAGACGAACAACTCCCGGCCATGATCGTTCCGCATCGTTGCGATCGGAACGTCCCGGTCGACAATCAATTCGGGCGGGCTTTGCGCGTTCGCAACGCTATCGCGGCGTCGAGCTTACGCGCCAGTGCCAACATTCGAGACGGTGCATTCTCACATCTCAGCGCCTCCAACGCGACGCTCATCTCACGCTCCGGCGTCGTGATCTTGGAGGATTCCTCCCCAGATCTGAGCACTTGACGAGCCTTGCGTGTCACGGCCGTTCCCCTAACATGGGTTAATGCCTGCCCCACTAACCCACTGACAGGAAAAAGGTTCCTGTCCCGCCAGTCTGCTGGACCGACGAGCTTTCCTCTCGGGCGCAGTTGTCCCGAATATCGTCGGCGCAGCCTATTGCCTGCCGAAGCTTGTCAGGAAGCTCTCCAGCGCCTCTCGGGTCTGCTCAGGCGCCTCGCGGGTCGGAAAGTGGCCGACGCCCGGCAGAAGCTCACGTTCGTAGCTTGCCGAGAAATATTCCTCCTTGCCTTCGGACGAATCCGGCAGAACGACGCGGTCGTCATCGCCATGAAGGACCAGTGTCGGCACCGAGATGACCTCCGCCTCAACCTGCTTGCGCGCGAGTTCAGCGTAGCGCGGATCGGGATCCGCCTCCCCCCAGCGCACGCGATAGGAATGCAGCGTCACATCCGGCCAGTCCGGATTTTTGAAGGACTTCGCCACACGTTCAAACAGCGCGTCGTCAAACCAGCCTGGCGGGCTCCAGCTGCCCCACTGGAATCGCGCGAAGGAGTGGCCGTGCTGTCGCACGAACTGCTCGCCACGCTCGGTCGCCATGAACCACTGGTACCAGAAGGCCCTCGTCTGCTCCAAAGGCGGCGTCGGAAGCGAGCCGGGTTGCCATCCCAGCGAAAGCGCCGCGCAGCATCTTATCCTCTGCGGAAAGACGGAGGCGAGCAGGTAGGCGATGCGCGCCCCCCAGTCGTGGCCGACAACCGCGAACCGTACGAGCCCGATGGCATCGGCAAAGTCGAGCGCGTCCTGCGCCATGGCGGCGATCTCGCCTGAGCGCATCGTTTCGCCGGAGTGGAACACGGTTCCTCCAAACCCCCGCAGCCATGGCGCGAAGGTGCGAAAGCCCGCGGCGTGAAGAAATGGCGACACGTCCGCAAACGTGGTTGCATCATCGGGCCAGCCATGAAGGAGCAGCACAGGCGCTCCGTCCTCGGATCCGCCGCTCACATAGGCGACCCGCAGCAGCGGCGTGTCGCAGAAAACAGGCTCGTCCACAGATCCTCCTCAGAGCAGCACATGGCAATGGCCGCCACAACCCCTTGCAATCAGGTTTGTTCCTTGTGACCGCCGGCCCGGCCCGATCCGACGAGGGAACCAACCGTGGTCTTGCCGGTTCGGAAGCCAACAGCGGAGCCTCGCCATGCCCAACGCAGCCGAAATCCTCGTCGACACCCTGATTGCCTGGAACGTCGAAGTCGTGTTCGGCCTGCCCGGCGACGGCATCAATGGCGTCATGGAGGCGCTGCGCAAAAACCGGGACAGGATATCCTTCGTCCAGGTGCGGCATGAGGAATCGGCCGCGTTCATGGCTTGCGCCTACGCCAAATGGACAGGCAAGCTCGGCGTGTGCCTCGCAACGTCGGGGCCCGGCGGTACTCACCTTCTCACCGGCCTCTACGACGCCAAGCTCGACCAGGCGCCGGTGCTGGCAATTACCGGCATGCAGTTCCATGACCTGATCGAGACATTCACGCAACAGGATGTCGATCTCACCCGCGTCTTCAACGACGTCAGCGTCTACAACGTCCAGGTCTCGGACGCGGCGCATATGGAGAACGTGGCCAGCCTCGCCTGCCGCACCGCGCTCGCCCGCAAGGGCGTCGCCCATCTTTCAATCGCCAGCGATATCCAGGAACAGCCCGCCGACGCGGCCAAGCGATCCAAGCGCAACCGGCCGGCGCACACGCCGCAGGGCATGTTCGCTCCTCACTGCGTCGCGCAAGACGGGGAGTTGGACAAGGCCGCGGCCATTCTCAACGACGCAGCGCGCGTGGCGATCCTTGCGGGGCGCGGAGCGATCGGCGCGGCGGCCGAGCTTGAAGAATCGGCGCGGCTGTTGCAGGCGCCGGTCGTCAAGGCGCTGCTGGGCAAGGCGGTGCTGCCGGACGACCACCCTTACACCACTGGCGGCATTGGCATTCTGGGCACCTTGCCATCGCAGGAGGCGATGGAAACATGCGACGCCGTGCTCATCGTCGGCTCGACCTTCCCCTACATCGAGTACTACCCCCGGCCGGGCAAGGCGCGTGGCGTCCAGATCGATTGCGATGCGCAGCGCATCGGCCTGCGCTTTCCGGTCGAAGCCGGTCTGGTCGGCGATGCGGCGGAGACCTTGCGCGCCCTCAACAAGCGGCTGAAGCAGAAAGCTGACGGCGGGTTCCTGGCGACGGCGCAAAGCTCGATGCGCAAATGGCGCGAGATGATGCGCCAGTCCGAAGACGACTTGGCTCATCCTCTCAAGCCACAACGCGTCGCGCGCGCCTTCGGCGAACGTCTTGCGGAGAATGCGATTCTGGCCACCGATTCCGGCCAGAACACCGAGCTTGCCGCCCGTCATGTCGATCTCCGCGCGGGGCAAGCCTTTAGCGTTTCCGGTGCGCTTGCCTCCATGTCCTGCGGTCTCAGCTATGCGATCGCCGCCGGCATAGCCTTTCCCGGCCGCCCTATCGCGGCGATCGTCGGCGATGGCGGGCTCGCCATGCAACTGGGCGAGTTTTCGACGGCCGTGCGCTATGGCATTCCGCTGAAACTCCTGGTCATCAAGAACAACATGCTGAACCAGATCGCCTGGGAGCAGATGATGTTCCTAGGCAATCCCCAATTCGGCTGCGAGCTGCAGCCGATCGATTTTGCCAAGGCCGCCGAGGCGATGGGTGGAAAAGGTTTCAGCATCGAGCGGGCGGAGGAGGTCGAGCGCGTGCTCGACCAGGCTTTCGCCGCCAGCGGGCCGGTGATCATAGAAGCGCTCGTCGACGCCTATGAGCCGATGATGCCGCCGAAAATGCCGCCCGATTACGCCAAGAACTTCCGCAAGGCGCTGCCTCGGACTCCGGGCCGCGACCAGATCGAGGAAAACGTCGCACAGGAGCCAGCCAAGACGATGATGGAGGCCGGCGAATAGGCGGGAATTCTGACACTCGACCTTTCCCGCCAGCGCCGTCGAATGGTCGATGTTCATCTCGGCGGCGGCGGCACCCATGAGCGGGGAATCCTGGCGGCGATGCGGAGGGGGAACCTGCGCCCGAAATCCAAAAAATCCGAGCGACGCTGATATGGAACGATCCCGGGATCGGCACCTCTAAGGGCACTATCAAGGAGCCATGGCGGGACACGGTCGAAGGCGATGTGAAACGACTCCAACATCGCGGCCGGGATCGACCCGAGGCAGAAAATTCGAACAACAAATAAGCCTAGTTGTTCTATGACGCGCATTGGATATGGCAGCATTGTTGGTTTCAGGTGTAATCGACAAGAAGTTATGGAATAGCACCTGCCAGTCTGGAACATCGACAGGGATTTCTTGTTTGAGACATATCGCAATCGGGCGATCAAACAGGAGACTTCCCCATGATTAGACTTCTCTCGGCTTCGGCTGTTGCAATTGTCCTGGCTACATCCGCAATGGCCCAATCCAGCGGCTCTGGAACCAGTGGCAGCGGGTCTGGAACAGGCACCACGACCGGAACCAACGGCATGAACAACAACGGCAAGGGCGGCACGGTCGATCCAAACGCCACAAACAGCACGACCACAAACCCGTCCGGCGGCATGGGCGACCGGTGCAAGGACGCGGCTGGCAACGATATCGACAACAATACCGCTAGCGGCAACACCACATCCAACATGCAGAATTGCAACAAGTAGCCGTTCGCGCCTGTAGCTTTCGCACGCCGAGAAGGTCCGCCTGTGTCGAGGACGGGCCTCCTTGGTCACGATTTTGGATCTAACCGCTGCGCCTCACATCCCGCGGTCCGGAACATAAAGGCAGAAGGAGTGCTGGGAACTGGTGTCGCCCCCGGGCTTGCACTCGTGAAAATATTCGTCACGTGATCGCTTGATGCGGTGGTCGCTGTAGGGGATCAGCTCGCCGGTCGAGAGTTGGTAGCCGTATTTCGTCTCTTTCACGTCCGAAGGTGGAGCCTGATAGCAATCCACTCCGGCGCAGCAGGAAGGATCGTACTGCCAGCCCGCCGGCGCCTGGTGCGCCGATGCCGGGGCACAAAGAGAACCTGCCAAGAGGCTTGCCGGCAAAACCAGCCAAGCCTTCGTTCGGCGCTGAACAGGCGGGCGACATGTCATCGCGCCCGCTCGTTTCCGGAAATGTATGCTCGGGGCTTTTCTGTTCATCGTCGGTCCGCCGTTTTACAGCAACCGGATGGTCTCGGAGCCTGGCTACTCGCCGCCTCGATGCCGGAACCGGCGGAGACGATTGCTACCGAACCTAGAATTCAAAGCTATGTTCCAGGGGGCGCGCCGCCGTTCATTCCTTTACATAGGCGCCGGGCTGACGGCCGCTCCTGGGCGCCTTGGCGTCCTTGGAATGCTCCGCGACAGCGGGACCGGCCCCTGAGCTCTTTTCCGTCGCCGCGCTTGGCGTCGGCTGTCGCGGCGGATTGCGGCCCTCAGATTGACGGGTCTTGTCCTCGACCTCGCCCTGCTTGCGGCTGAGGCCCGGATCGACATGGGGCCTTTCATTGCCGGCGGCGTCTTGGGAAAATTCGTCGCTCGGATCGGGATCGGTATTGGCGGGATATTTCGTGGCGCCGGTCTCGCGACGGTTCTGACTGTTCTTCATGACTCTATCTCCGGTTGGATGAAAGATAACACCGGCGCGAGAGCGGCGTTCCAACAGCTGGGCAGTCCGTTTCAAGTCCGGTGGAACAAACCCCCAGGCATCCGATTAGGCGCAGACAATGCAGTTCAGCCGTGCGAGAGGAGCCAGGCATGGACAGGGAAGAACGCATCAGGCAACGCGCCCATGAGATCTGGGAGCGTGAGGGCCGCCCTCAGGGCCGCCAGCAGGAACACTGGGATCAAGCCGTGCAGGAGATCGAGTCGGAAGGTTCGGAAGTCGAGCGCGGTCCGGTGGCGCCCGATCCCGCAGTTGGCGCCGGCTCTGATCCGGCCGCCAACCGGCCAGGCGGCTGAAGCACGGCGGCCCGGAGATGCGTCGTATCCTAATTGCGCTCGGCATTCTGGTGATCGTTCTGGTCGCCGTTTGGGTCTGGGCTGACCAAAACGGCGGGCGCCCGAGCGGCGGCGCCCAGCAGCCCTCGCCGCACGCTATCGACCAGAATGGCTGAGAGGACAGCCAGCCTCAGCGCGTCGCCGTGTCGCCGGGCTCATGCCGCCTCGCCTTGTCAGGCACCAGCCGGCCTGAGTTGGCGCGCAGGCCTCTGAAGAACTCCTCCACATAGGGCAGCAGCTCGAACAGCACGATCACGATCATCACGGCGGCAATGTATATCACCGGCAGTTGCTGTTCTTTCCAGGTCAAGTCGAAGCGAGCCCTTTCCGTTCCGGCGCCGAACAGCGCCAGGAATTGGCCCCAATGCAGCGCCACCACGATGACCAGCCCCATCAGCGGAATCATTTCCAGAAAGCTGTGCACGTGCTGCTCGACGGGGCTCACCGTGCGAGCCGTGGTCGCATAGCGCACGTCCCATATCGCCGTCGCTTCGTGAATGAAGAAGGTGACGATCATCACGGCGATGACCAGGGCGTTCACCTCCAGGAACATTGCCGCAAGCAGCGGGATTCCAACCTCGGCGAACATCAGCAAGTGAATGAGCGATTCCTTCGCACCGGTCGTCGATTCGATGTGGGTGGCGCGATGGCAGAGCCAGTCGGCAAAGCCCGCAACCAGCCAGACCGGCAGGATGAAGTACATCAGGATGAGGACCATGGGATCGGCCAGCACGCCGCAGCTCCCTGTCTGCCGCCGTTCTTCGCGTCGCGCCTGAACTTTGCAGCCTCGCGATCGAGCACGTTCGGCTCGTTGCCGTATTTCAGGATCAGCGCCAGCGCCAACCCGCTTGGAATTCTCGTTCTTTCCGCAAGGTCGCGGATACGGTCGGTATCTTGGCGCTCGCTGTCTTCCCTGGAAGCTTCGCCCTGCGGCGTCATGGGTCATCGTTCCCGGCCGACTCCCGCCTGGTGTCGAACCGCCGGCCGGCGGAATGGTTCCAGAGCTGTCAGATCCGGCGCAGCGAACCGCCGGAACGGTTCACCCATCGCCGCGTTCTACCAGTTGGCTTTCCTGCGACCTCATGAATACACGCGTCGGTTGCGACGCGACATGCCCCGTGACTGAGATCACCAACGTCAAAACGTGAATTTCAGAATATGAACTAAGGAGCTTCGTGTGCGAAACCTCAGGGGACTTCACCTCTTGATCGCGGAGGACGAGTGGCTGCTGGCCAGCGATCTGGCGAACTTCTTCGCTGGGATGGGCGCCATCATTCTCGGGCCGGCAGCGACAGTGGAGCAGGCCGGGCGACATGCAAAAGCGGCGGACGCAGCGATTCTGGATGTCAACCTGCATGGTCGCCTCGTCTTCCCGGTCGCGGACGAATTGATGCGGCGCAACGTGCCCTTCGTCTTCTTCAGCGGTTATGACGAGATCGCCATCCCCGAGCGTTTGCGTTTCGCGAGCAGCCTGAGCAAGTCGTCGAACGGCGCCGTCGTGGTCGATGCGCTGTTCCCGCCGGAACCCTTTGCGGAGCCGGTGACCGTCGCGCAGCCGGCGCCCGCGGCGGAGGACGTCGTTGCGCTGCTCCCCAAGCTCCGGCTCACCGCGCGTCTGCTGCTGGACGATGCCGGCGCTTCCGACCGCCTTGTCGAGCACACTTTGGAACAGGCGCTTGAAGATATCGACAAAAGGCCCGCCGGGTCATCGATCGCCGACTGGCTGAACACCATCATGCGCAAGATAGCGCGGCTGCGCGGAGCTTGTCTGCTGCACTAATCGGAGGCAGCCGAGCCGCCGGCGACCTGCGCTCGCCTGGCGACCAGCATCCTCAATGCGTCAGGCGGCTTCTGAGCCAGGCAATGATCCGGTTGCCTTTTACGATCCGACGGACCCGCGCGGCAGCCCAGCTGGCCTGCATCGTCGCGCCGGTATGGCAGCTGCACACGACATCATGCAATTGCCAATCGGACAATTCGAAAAAGCGCTTGGCCTCGCCGTAGGTGTCGGACTGCAAACCGGCCGCGCGCAGCAACGGATCATCGAAAGCAACCGCGAGCGGCGATCCGTCCGCCCGCACCTTTTCGCGAACCTCGGGATCGACATATTCGGTGCCGGTCAGTGCGGAGAGACACCGAAGCGGATTGCGCTCCAGCAGTTCCGCCCACCGCTCGATCCGCTGCGTTCTCGTGGCAAGGGGGATCAATCCAAGCCGGTCGACGACTGCCACCGATTGAAGTTCATATGAGGTCTGATGCTTCATTGCTGTCTCCTGTGGTTTTGGCGGCGACATCTGTACAGCGGCGCGGCAGGCCTGCCGGGCCTGAAGCCCGCGCTTGCAAGGGACAGGCGCAGACCGATCAGGTGTTGCCCACCGATCTTCGACAAACGCCTGGCATGGCGTCTGAAGCAAACCCCAACTGCCAGTCATCCCCTATGTTCCCGCCATCTTTCGCGACGAGCCTGGGCCGGCAGCGATTGGAACTTCGTGCCGATTACAGGGTTAAACATCTGACCTGTCGCTGAACCGCGATGACGCCGTCACCCCAACGGAATACTTCTTACAGCCCAGTTTGGAGGCTCGTAGCGGAATGGCCCGTTCCAGAGGTCTATCCAACCGTCATAACATCATCGTCATCGGCGCGTCGGCCGGCGGAATCGAGCCGTTGAAGCAGATCGTCGCCAACCTTCCGGCCGATCTGCCGGCGGCTATCTTTGTCGTGTTGCATATCGGCCAGGTCAGCTGCCTGCCGGAGATCCTGGACCGCGCGGGCACGCTCGAAACGCAGCCGGCAAGGAACGGCGAAGAGTTCAGGACCGGCTGCGTCTATGTCGCGCCGCCCGGGTTCCATCTTCTCCTTCACGATGATCATATGATGCTGCGGCGCGGCCCGCGCGAGAATCTTGCCCGGCCGGCCGTCGACCCCTTGTTCCGCTCGGCGGCGCTGAGCTACGGCGCGAGTGTCATCGGGGTTCTGCTGTCGGGTGCGCTTTCCGACGGCACCGCCGGGTTGAGGGCCGTCAAGTCCGTCGGCGGGCTGGCAGTCGTCCAGCACCCCAAGGACGCGGTGGTGCCGGGGATGATTGAAAGCGCGCTGCGCTATGTCGAGGTCGACCACTGCCTGCCCGCTGCCGAACTCGGCCCTTTGCTGGCAAAACTTGCGGTCGAGCCGGCCGGAGAATCCTTTCCTCCCCCGCCGGCGGTTAGATTGGAAGCGGCCATTGCCGCGCAGGAGCATTCGACGATGCAAGAAGCGGATCGACTTGGCGAATTGTCGGTGTTTACATGCCCGGAATGTCACGGGCCGTTGTGGGAGATCGAAGACGGTGACATGCTGCGCTATCGGTGCCATACCGGGCATGCCTTCACCACCGACGCGGTGATGGAGATGCAGGCGGTGGAGGCCGAAGAGATCCTGTGGAGCCTGCTCCGCTCGCATCAGCAGCGGGCGGCGTTTGCCAAGCGTATGGCAGAGCGGGAGCGGGCGAAGCGCCGCTCCGGACTCGCCGCCGAAATGGGCAGGCGGGCGAAGGAATATGAGGCGGATGCCGCTGTGATCGAACGCATCCTCGGAAGCAGGCGGGTTCAGGTAAGGGGCAATGGCGAAGTCAGCGCGGAAGGCAAGTACTCACAAGGCAAGGGTTAGTTCGCGCGACGACGAAAAACAGCCGGCGTCCTTCCCCATTGTCGGCATCGGCGCATCGGCGGGTGGCATCGCGGCATTGCGGAGCTTTTTTCCCGAAGTGCCCGCCGACAGCGGCTTCGCCTATGTCGTGATCCAGCATCTCGACGCCGAGCATGAAAGCGCGCTTGCCAGCATCATCCAGCGCTCAACCGCGATCGAAACGCAAACAGTCGCCGAGAGCGTCGAGGTCAAACCCGACAACATCTATGTGATCCCGCCAGGTGTTTCGGTGAGGATTGAAAAGCGGCACTTTCACTTGATCAAGATCGCGGCCGCGCGCGACAGACGGGCGCCGATCGACGATTTCTTCATCTCGCTTGCGCAGGAGCAGGCCGAGAACGCCGCCGGGATCATTCTTTCCGGAACCGGCAGCGACGGCACTGTCGGCTTGAGGGCCATCAAGGAGCGCGGCGGACTGACGCTTGCGCAAGAGAGCGCCGAATATGACGGCATGATGCGCAGCGCCGTCCAGAGCGGCCTGGTCGACATGGTGCTTCCCGCGGATGAGATGGCCGGCAAGCTGGTCAGCTATTTCACCCACGCGAGCCGCACCGAGACCGAGCGGGACCGGCGCAAGCGCGAAGTGACCGAACAGCTTTCCCGCATCGCCGCCCTGCTTCGCTCGCGCACAGGCCACGATTTCAGCGGCTATAAGGACAACACCATTTTGCGGCGCATCCAGCGCCGCATGCTGGTGCTGCAGATCGACGATCCCACCGTCTTCTACGAGCGGCTACGCGAGGACCCGCAGCAGGTCGATCTTTTGTTCCAGGACCTGCTGATCGGCGTCACCAGCTTCTTCCGCGACCCGCAGGCTTTCGACGCTCTCGAGCGTGTGGTCATTCCCCGGCTGTTCGAGAACCGCAAACCCAGCGAGACGATCAGGGTATGGGTGCCGGGCTGCGCCACCGGCGAGGAGGCCTATTCGATCGCCATGCTCTTGAAAGAAAACGCGCCGCGCGGCGCCGCCTCGCCCAACTTACAGATCTTCGCCACCGACATCGACGAGCGCGCGCTGGAAGTAGCGCGCGCCGGCCGCTACTCGGCGACGATCGCGCCGGACATAACGCCGAAGCGGCTGAAGGAGTTCTTCTCGCGCGAGGACGGTACGTACCGCATTTCCGCCGACCTGCGGGAGATCTGCCTGTTTTCGGTGCACAATCTCTTGCGCGATCCGCCCTTTTCGAAGCTCGACCTGATCGCGTGCCGCAACCTTTTGATCTACATGGGCCCGGAACTGCAGGAAAAGATCGTCCCGATCTTTCACTACGCATTGCGCAACAATGGCTATCTTCTTCTCGGTTCCTCGGAGAACGTCACGCGCCATCCACAGCTGTTCTCGACGGTGGATAAGACAAGCCGCATCTTCCAGAGGCGCAACGGGGCCACCGCACATCGGTTGCCGGAATTCCCGCTCGCTACCGCGGCGAGATCGACGGATCCAAGTGCGCGCCGGCGGGCAACGGCCGGAACCCTGCAGGAAACCGCGGAGCGTTTGCTCGTCGAGCGCTATTCGCCGGCCTATGTGATCGTGAATGCCGCCGGCGAGATGATGCACAGCTCAGGCGGAACGGGCAAATATCTGGAGCTCGCTGCCGGCGCCCCCAGCCACAACGTCTTCTCCATGGCGCGTCGCGGGTTGCGCATGGATCTGAGGGCCGCGCTCCACAAGGCCGTAAGCACCGGACAGGTGGCGGTCCAGAACAAGATCAGCATCGGCACCAATGGCGGGCGTCAGACGATCAGCCTGGCTGTGCAGCCGCTTCCGGGCGATGGTTCTTCCGACCCGCTCTTTATGCTGGTCTTCCGGGATGTCGGCGGGATCAAGCCGGAAGCCGAGGACGAGGCCGTCCACACAACCGACGATGTCGAAAGCGCCAATGTCAGTCAGCTCGAAAGGGAGCTGAGGGAAACCAAGGAGCGTCTGCAGATCACGACGGAGGAGCTCGAATCCTCCAATGAGGAGCTGAAATCCTCGAACGAGGAGCTTTCCTCGATCAACGAGGAGCTGCAGTCGTCCAACGAGGAATTGGAGACCTCGAAAGAGGAGCTCCAGTCGATCAACGAGGAGTTGCACACCGTCAATGCCGAGCTCAGTCTGCGCGTCGACGAGCTCACCCGCGCCAACAACGACATGGCGAACCTGCTCGAAAGCACGCAAATCGCCACCATCTTCCTCGACCGCGACCTCTGCATCAAGAACTTCACGCCGACCGCGCGCGACCTGTTCCGGCTGGTGGAAAGCGATGTCGGACGGCCGCTGGCGCATGTCCGTCCGCGCTTCACTGCCGACGGCTTGCAGGCCGACATGGAACAGGTGCTGCAAAGGCTTGGCACGATCGAGCGGCAGGTCGAGGGCATGGACAACGGCCAGAGCTATATCATGAGGGTGCTGCCCTACCGGACAGTCGACAATATCATAGCGGGCGTCGTCGTCACCTTCGTCGACATCACCCAGATCACGCAGGCCGAGAAAAGGATCGGCGCGCTCTCGCATGACCTGCGCAACCGCGGCGAAAGCCTGGGAGCCCTGCTCGATCTCGTGCCGATCGGCATCTTCATCGCCGAGGATGGCGCCGGCGTGGAGATCCGCGCCAACCGGCGCGCGGCGGAGCTGTTGGGTCGGCCCGCTACCGGCACCAAGCTGATATCCGTGCCCGCGATCCTGCCGCTGACTTTCAATGGAACCAAGGTAGGCACCGATGACCAGCCGCTGCTCAAGACAATGCGCACCGGCAGGGCAATTCCGGGCTATGAAGCGAGGATCCAGCATGAGGACGGTACCGCAATCGACGTTATGATGTCGGCCAACCCGCTGTTCGACGAAAAGGGCAAGGTCCGCGGCGCCATTGCGGCGCTGGTCGACATATCCAGTCACAAGGAGGCCGAGCGCAGCCAGGAAAGGCTGCTGCACGAATTGCAGCACCGCGTGAAGAATATCCTGGCCACGGTCACCGCGCTGACGTCCCGCATGGTTCGCACATCCAGTTCGATGGGCGATTTTTTCACGTCCTTCCAGCAGCGGCTGCAGGCAATGGGTCGAACGCACGACGTGCTGTCTTCCTACAACTGGACGGATGCCGATCTCGAGCAGTTGCTGCGGGCAGTCCTGTCGCCTTACAGCAGCAAGGAGCGCCAGAATATCATCATCCTCGGAAGCCCTTTGCAGCTGGGCGCGAGCGCGGCCGCGACGCTCGGCATGGTATTCTTCGAGCTTGCCAGCAATGCCGCGAAATACGGAGCCCTATCGACAGAGGACGGTCGCGTCGAAGTAGCCTGGAACACCGACAAACCGGGCATTCTGTCAATCCGCTGGAGGGAAATCGACGGACCTGTCGTCGAAGAGCCGCCAAAGCGGAATTTCGGAACGAGCTTCATCCAGCAAAGTTTGGAGTACGAGCTGGGAGGGAAGGTCGATCTGAGGTTCGAACGCTCCGGACTGGAATGCGACATAGAAATTCCGCTGGCGTCAGGCACAGGTCGCTGACATTTGCCGCTGAGCGATGAGGAGTAGACACAACATGCTCTTGTCCGGCCTGAATGTCCTTGTGGTCGAGGACGTATTTGTGCTTGCGGAGGACCTCACCGACCAGTTGACCCAAGCAGGATGCACAGTGATCGGCCCGGCACCCACGGTCAGACAGGCGCTTGCACAAATCGAGGGCGTTGCTCTGGACGGAGCCGTGCTGGATGTGAATCTTCGAGGCGAGCAAAGCTTTCCCCTGGCCGAGCATCTCACGCTCGGCGGTGTCCCTTTCATTTTCCTCACCGGCTACGACAGCGTCACCGTCTTTCCCGACCGGTTTCGCGACAAGCCCAAGCTGTCGAAGCCAGTCGATTACAACCTGTTGATCGAAGCGGTGTCGCGGTTCCGCAAGAGCGATGCGCCGGACTGAGAAAGCCTGGCCTAGGACATGGTGCGATCGCCTACCAACCGGCTCGCAAGCTCGACCAGATGCCGGATCGGCGCAGGCTTCAGCAGAAAAGGCGCGCCATGGAAGACTGGCGACTGGAACGCCGGATCGTAGCCCGAATGCACGACGAAAGGCACACCCGCCTCCTTGAGGCGAGCGGCGGCGGTTCCCCGTTGGCCGTCGAGCAATTGGATGTCGATGATGGCGAGATCGGGCTGGTTGTCGTCCAGCCAGGTCGCGGCTGCCCGTTCCGAGGCCACGCAGGCCACCTCGTAACCGAGCGCCTTTAAGCCATCCGCCACGTCGCAAGCGATCAGATATTCGTCTTCAATGATCAGTGCCAGGGGCGCTTGCATGACGATCTCCTCTGGCACGCTTACCTCCTCCTGGCAAACGGCTTGTTGTACTCCGCCGGCCCGGGAAGCGCACTACGTTTCGCCCGCAAACGGCTGCGCGGCTGCCGATAGGATTCGGGCCGGCTTGGTCCAAGCCTGCGTCCTCGCTCCGGCTGAGCTGGATCACATCGAGGTCTGACAAGGCCGCGCGGGCCTCGAACAGGCGAAGAAATTCCGGCCTCAGCCCATCGCCGCGTGCGGCGGCAATCGCGTGTAGGGGCATAAAGGTCTTTATCGTCCGATCCTTCACAGACTTGCCTCCATCACAATGCGGCGGCCTTTTCCCGCCTTGCCTCATCGAAATCGACCGACAAGATTACATCGCCGTCGCCGCCGCGAACCCGAACCGCCCAGCCCTCCCGACTAGCTTCGGCAGCCGGATCGTCGAGAAGATCGATCGCCGAACGCAGCGCTTCATCATGAACAGCTTCGAGGTTGGGCAATTCCACCCCTTCAAGCCGCCGCAAACTGCCACCGTCACGATATTCGAATGTATAGAGATCCTGGCCCACGTCGATTGGCCTCTCGACGGCGGGCCGGACGGCATCCACGGGCCTGTCCTGGCTGCCTTGCGCAGACCGGCCGCCGAATGCCGCGCACTGAATCATCAACTCTTTGGCGCGATCGACAAGCGCGGCATCGCCGGGCAACGGGTCGGGCACAATCATAGTGACAGCGATCTTTTCCCCGCCCTCGCCGAGAAATTCGACCGTCACGTTTCCACGACCGGCATGTATCGCTGTGTCGAGAACTTGCATTCCTGCCTCTTCGTCTCCGTGTCGAGGATACAAAGCTCCCCTGCTTCCGAAAGTTCCGCCCGAGTTCGAGAATCGACTTGGATAGCAGCGCCCGACATCCCGCAACGCTCGCGATGAACTCGAAGGCAGCTTCCTGATCGATATCCATCTTAAAGGCGCGGTTGGAACAGCGGGGCCGGAAGCAGGTTTGAAAATAAAGGAGGCGCCGAATGTCACCCAACCAACGCACGCCCGCCGAAGCCCGCGGCGAAATCCAGGCCGGCAGGACGCAGGACAAGACCCCTGGGTTCGACCCTGCGGCGGCGCCGCAGGAGACGGATGCCGAGGCCGGCGATGTCCCGACTTCCGCGAAACCGGTCGAGCCTCACAAACCGAGCTTCACCAACCAGGCAAGCTTTGCCAACGCGATGCGGCCGCCAGAGAACGCACCCGGCCTGCAGCCGCGCAGGAACGGCCCGGTGCTGGTGATCGTGGCGCTGGTCGTCCTGGCCGCGGTTGTGTTTCTGCTCGCCGCGATCTTCCGCCAGGTATGAAAGGAACATCGTTCCCCGTCCCAGGTTGATAGCGCAAGGAGGTAATTGCGATGCCGCGCTTGATAAGTTTGTTTCGTCATCTATGGCGCTGGAAAGCACAGCCGACCACGGACCCGTCTCCAGTGGACGCTATCGTGCGGCTGCTCCGCGACGCCGAAAAGCAAGGCAGATCCCGGCGTTCGGGATAACGGCTGAAAGCGTCCCTCGGCTAGCGTCTCCGGCGGATCGAGCAGTCGCCGCAGTCAGTCCTCGTCATAGATATGCTCGTGGATGATGCCGAGGATCTGCAGCTTCACCGTTTCGCGGGCCTCCGGCCGCACGAAGGGCATCAGAAGGTTGACCGTCTCCTCCACCCGCCGCGGCAGGTCGGCGCTCGGATCGCTCAGATAACTGCCATGGGCGTACAGGTTTTCGGTCAGCTTCTTGTTCAGGTCGGAAAAGAGTCCCATGGTCATTGCTCCTTGCTGATCCAACAGCCGGAGCGCCCACGCGGTTCCCACTGCCGACGCCATTCGGGAAACCCCGCGCCGGGGATGGCTACGATCTTGGAACGACGCCCAGGCCGACGGACAGCCGCTCGATTGAGCGCAGCGGAATAAATGCGGCAGCCCGACCCCGCCTGCCGCGCGCCATTATCGGGCCTCCTCCCCCCAACGGCGCCAGGTTTTCGGCCTCTCAACCTTTCTGGCTGCGCTCGACGAACTTGTTGAAGCGGCTCGTTCCACCGCTGCCGGCTTTATCCTGATGCAGGAAGGCGAGATCGTTCTCGTCGAAGATGCGGAAGAATTCGTCCCATTCGATTGGCTCGAGCGTGTCTTCGGGCTCGCCGAAGTCGATGCGCAGAATGCCGCCCTTGCCTTTCGTGCGAACGACAGCCGGCTGGCCATTCCGTTCTTCTACCCACTTGCGGATTTCGTCGTGGTTGGTGGTCGTCTTGGCCTCGGACATGGACTTTCCTTTCTGCAGCGGGGACCGATGAGCGGTCCTAACGGCAGCCAACAGGCAATGTTCCAGATGGTGGAACGGCTCCCTGTCGAAGCTGCGGCACCTCCTGCGACGGGAACTTTGTTGAAGCAGGGAACAAACCTTTTGCCGCGCAGTTCGGGGCGCCGAAGCCAAGTCCACAAGGGAGTCATCGTGAAACGTGTATTGGTTACGGGAGGTTGCGGCTTCATCGGCCGCCACGTCGCCCAGGAACTCACCGACCATGGCTATCAGGTGCGCCTGCTCGATGCGCTTATCGATCAGGTGCACGGCGCTGAAGCCATCAACCTCCCTGCGGGGGCCGAACTGATCAAGGGCGACGTGCGCGACCGCGACACTGTCGCCGAAGCGGTTTCCGACGCCGATGCCGTGATCCATCTGGCGGCCGAGGTTGGCGTCGGCCAGTCCATGTACGAGATCGCCCGCTATGTCGGCGCGAACGATCTCGGCACCGCGGTGCTGCTGGAGACATTGATCAAGCATCCGGTCGAGCGGATCGTCGTGGCGTCTTCCATGAGCATCTATGGCGAAGGCCTCTATCAGACTCCGGACGGCGAGCGGATCGACAATGCGCGCCGAAAGCCTGCCGATATAAAGGAGGGCCGCTGGGATTTGGTATCGGCGACCGGCCAAGCACTGTCGCCTCTTCCGACGGACGAGGAGAAGCGGCCCGATCTCGCCTCGATCTACGCGCTGACCAAATATGCGCAGGAACGCGCGGTGCTGATCTTCGGCCAGGCCTACGGCGTCGATGCCGTTGCACTGCGCCTGTTCAACGTGTTCGGCGCCGGACAGGCGCTTTCCAATCCCTATACCGGGGTCCTCGCCAATTTCGCTTCGCGCCTCGCCAATGGCAAACAGCCGACGATCTTCGAGGACGGCGAGCAGAAGCGCGATTTCGTCCATGTGCGCGATGTGGCCACCGCGTTCCGCCTGGCGCTGGAGCAACGCCAGGCAGCCGGCCACGCCATTAACATCGGCAGCGGCCGCGCCTATTCGATCAGCGAGGTGGCCCGGCTGCTTGCCAAGGCCATGGGCGTTCCGAAGCGCCCCGCCGAAATTCTCGGCAAAGCGCGCTCCGGCGATATACGCAACTGCTTCGCCGACATTTCCAAGGCGCGCGAATTGCTCGGCTTTGAGCCGAAGTATCGACTGGAAGATTCGCTCGGCGAATTCGCGGCATGGGTTCGCAACAGCGTCGTTATCGACCGCGGCGCGGACATGCGGCGCGAGCTGGAAGAGCGGGGATTGGTCTCATGACCCAGGGCCACCGACATCCGCGCAAGGCACCGATAGCCGTCATTGGCGGCAGCGGCTTCATCGGCTCCAACCTGGCCGACAGCCTGCTCTCCGACGGCGAGGCCGTGCTGGTCGTCGACAATCTCAGCCGCCCGGGCGTCGAGCAGAATCTCGACTGGCTGGCGCAAAAGCACGGCGATAGGCTGAGCGCCAAAATCGTCGACATACGCGATGCCAGCGCACTGGCAGCGGCGCTGGCGCCGGCAAAGGCGATCTTTCACCTCGCCGCCCAGACCGCCGTGACGACCAGCCTGACCGATCCCGCGCAGGATTTCGACATCAATCTCAAAGGCACGTTCAACGTGCTGGAGACCGCTCGCAGCACCGGCGCCCCGGTAGTCTTCGCCAGCACCAACAAGGTCTATGGCAGCCTGCCCCAGATCGCGGTGCGGCAAGCCGACGATCACTACGAGCCGCTCGACGAGAAGGTGCGCGCGGGCGGGGTCGATGAGAAGGTAGGCCTTGATTTCTGCACGCCCTATGGCTGCTCGAAGGGCGCGGCCGATCAGTATGTGCTCGACTATTCCAAATCCTACGGACTGCCGACAGCGGTGCTGCGCATGAGCTGCATCTACGGGCCGCGCCAGTTCGGCACCGAGGACCAGGGCTGGGTCGCGCATTTTCTTCTCAGCGTCTTGTCCGGCCGGCCGATTACCGTTTACGGCGACGGCAGGCAGGTGCGCGACATCCTGCATGTGTCCGATGCCGTAGCCGCCTATCGCGGCGTGTTGGCCAGGATTGAGGCCCTCAAGGGCCAGGCGTTCAACCTGGGCGGCGGCCCGGGCAATGCGGTCAGCCTGCGCGTGCTGCTGGCGGAGATCGCCAACATGACGGGCAGCGACGTCGCGCTTCGCCACGACCGCGAGCGCGTTGGCGACCAACCCTTCTTCGTCGCCGACACGCGCAAGCTGCAAGCAGCGATCGGCTGGCAGGCGCGAGTCCCATGGCGCGAAGGCGTCAGCGATCTCGCCAGCTGGCTGCTGCGGCATCGGCTCCAACCGCACCCCGAAGCCACGAGGTACGTCGCATGAAGGTAGCGCTGGTCAATCCTCATTGGACATACGAGCACAGCATCTATTTCGGCTGCCGCCGGCCGCATCTGCCGCTTGAGCTCGGCTATTCGAAGGCGATGCTGGAAGCCGAAGGGCACGACGTGCTGATGCTGGACGGCTTGCTGCAAGGGCTGGACAACGCCCCCCTTGCGGAAAGCGTTGCGGCTTTCGGACCGGACATGACCGTCGTGACAACCGCGCCGACCTATCTGTTCTGGCGCTGCGCGCCGCCCGAGCTGCGCGTGCCGGCGGAATTCCTCAATCATCTCGCCGGGCGCGGCGGACGCACGGTGGCGGTCGGACCGCATGGCTCGGCAACACCGGCGCCGACCCTGCGCAAGCTCGGCGTCGATGTCGTCGTGCGCGGTGAATGCGAGGAGGTCGTGACGGAGCTTGCACGGCAAAGCGACTGGAGCAAGGTTGCGCATACGGCACGGCTCCAGGACGACTTTCCAGTGTGCAATGGCGGGGTGCATGCCAGTCCGTTCGTCGATCATCCTGCGCTCGCCTGGCCGTCCGACTGGATTGCCGCGCATGGCCACCACCACCACAGGTTCGATGCCCACCAGAAGGGCGCCGGCGCCGAGGTGGAAGCGTCGCGCGGCTGCCCCTATAATTGCAGCTTCTGCGCCAAGATCGATTTCCGCGATGCGTATCGGCGCAGGAAGCACGATGCCGTCATAGCCGAGATCGACGGTTTGATCGCTCAAGGGGTCGGCTACATCTATTTCATCGATGAAATCTTCCTGCCGCAGAAGGCGTTGCTGGAAGCGCTGGTCGACCGCGATATCCAGTTCGGTGTCCAGACCCGCATCGACCTGTGGAAGCCGGACCTGCTCAAGCTGCTCGGCGAGGCCGGCTGCGTCTCGATCGAAGCCGGCCTTGAAAGCCTGACCGTCGAGGGCCGTGCGATGCTCGCCAAGCGATGCCGGCTCGACACGGAGGATCTGGCCGCGCTTTTGGTCGATGCCCGTCGCCATGTGCCTTTCGTTCAGGCCAATCTGATCGGCGTGGTCGAGGACGACCCGGCGCTGGTGGACTATTGGCGCAAGCACCTCATCGATCACGGCGTCTGGGCGAACGAGCCCGTGCCGCTCTATCCCTATCCGAGTTCGCCCAGCTATCGCGAACTCTGGGGCGAACCCGACGATATTGCCTGGGAGCGAGCGCATGAGCACTACCTCGCCTCCTTCCGATCCTTCAGCGACATCCAGGACCAGCGTCCGCACGCGCTGGCTGAGTTGGAGTCCTCATGCTGCAATCACTGACCCATCGTCCGCGGCGCATTCTGATGACGACCGACGCCGTCGGCGGAGTCTGGCGCTATTCGCTCGATCTGGCGCGAGAGCTGGCGGCCAGCGGCGACAGCATCGTGCTTGCCGGGCTGGGACCCGAGCCTTCCCCCGAACAGGCCCGGGAGGCGCGGTCCTTCGCCACGCTGGTTTGGCTGAAATGCCCGCCGGACTGGATGACGCGCGACACGAAAGATCTCGACCGGTTGCCCAGCGAATTGCAGGAGCTTGCGTCGGACTATGCAATCAATCTCATACACCTCAATGCGCCGGCGCAGGCAGCCGGTCTCGAACTGACTTGTCCAATCGTCGCGGTATCGCATTCCTGCGTGGTCACATGGCTGCATGCAGTGCGGGCGCAAGCGCCCGAGGGCGATTGGGCTTGGCAACGAGAGCGCAACCGGGCCGGATTCGACCGCGCCGAAGCCATTGTCGCGCCGAGCCGAAGCCATGCCGCCATGCTCGGAGCCTGCTACGGCCCGATCGCGGGCTTGAGCGTCGTCCACAATGGCGCGCTCCCCGGGCCGGCAGGCGCGCATCGCGAGTCCTTCGTTCTCGCTGCCGCCCGCTGGTGGGATGAGGGTAAAAACGGGTTGGCGCTCGATGCCGCGGCTGCCTTGTGTGGCCCTCCCGTTTTCGCCGCAGGCGAAACGGAAGGCCCGGACGGACAGCGCCTGTTCTTCGACAATTGCATCTCGCTCGGCTCGATCAGCCATTGCGAGGTTCGGCAATTGATGGCGCGGGCCAGCATGTTTGTCTCGCCGTCCATCTACGAGCCTTTCGGGCTGGCCGCCCTGGAGGCAGCCTCTGCGGGCACCCCCCTGGTGCTGGCGGACATCGCGACCTACCGCGAGATCTGGGACGGAGCAGCGGCGTTCTTCGACGCGCGCGATCCCCATGCGCTTGCCGGCTGCATCGCCAGGCTCTCGCATGACGAAAGCTTGCGGCGCCATTTCGGTCAGCGCGCCGCCCGAAGGGCGCGCAAATTCTCGCTCAGCGCCCAGACGGCGCGGATGCGAGAGGTCTACGATCGGGCGGCGACGGCCATGGCAGGGCTTTGACCATGCGCTTCCTGTTTTACACCCACTCCGCCGTTTCCGACTGGAATCACGGCAACGCGCATTTCCAGCGCGGCATCATGCGCGAGCTTGTCGCGCGCGGACATGAGGCGGTCGCGCTGGAACCCGCCGACGGCTGGAGCCGATCGAATCTGCTTGCCGAGCAAGGCCCTTTCGCTGTCGAGCGTTTCCGCAAGGATTTCCCGGAGCTGATGGCGCTGACCTATGGCCCCGGCTTCGCGCATGAAGCCTGGCTCGCCGGCGCGGATGTCGTGATCGTCCACGAATGGACGGACAAGGATCTTGTCGCGCGCATCGGACAGGCGCGAGCCTATGGCAATTTCACGCTCCTGTTCCACGACACTCATCACCGCGCCGTATCGGCGACGCAGGCGATAGCGGCACTTCAGCTCGAGCATTATGACGGAGTGCTGGTCTTCGGCGAGGTGCTGCGCGAGAGCTATCTTCGCGCCGGCTGGGGCAAACGGGTCTTCACCTGGCATGAGGCGGCGGACGACCGGCTGTTCAAGCCGTGCCCGGATGTCGAGCCCGTCTCCGACCTCGTCTGGATCGGCAATTGGGGCGACGACGAACGCAGCGCCGAGATCGCCGAGTTCCTGATCGAGCCGGCGAGCGCTCTCGCGCTGTCGGGAACCGTGCACGGCGTGCGCTATCCGACCGACGCCCGAGCCGCGCTTGCCGAGGCAGGGCTGCGCTATGATGGCTGGATTGCCAATGCCGACGTGCCGAAGAGCTTCGCCCGGCATCGCGTCACCATGCACATCCCCCGCCGGCCTTATCGGGAGAGCCTGCCCGGCATTCCGACCATACGCATGTTCGAGGCGATGGCCTGTGGCATTCCGCTGGTCTCGGCGCCATGGTCGGATGTCGAAGGACTGTTCCGTGCCGGCACGGATTTCCTGTTCGCCCGGAACGGCGCCGAGATGCGGGGTCACCTTCGCGACGTGCTGAACGACAGCCAGCATGCGGAGGCGCTGGCCGCGTCCGGCCGGGAAACCATCCTTGCGCGCCACACATGCCGGCACCGCGTCGACGAGTTGTTCGAAATCCTCGCCGCATGCGGCAATCGCGAGGTCGCTGAAATCAAACTTACAAGGGAGGCCGTTGCATGAAGATCGCCTTTTACGGATCGAGCCTTCTGTCGTCCTACTGGAACGGCGCGGCCACCTATTATCGGGGCTTGCTCAAGGCGTTGTCGAAGCGCGGCTATGACATCGTCTTCTATGAACCCGATGTCTACGATCGCCAGAAGCATCGCGATATCGAGGCGCCGGACTGGTGCAGCGTCGTCGTCTATGAGCCGACAGCGCATGCGCTGATGCAGGTCGCCTCGCGCGCCGCGCAGGCAGACGTCGTGGTCAAGGCAAGCGGCGTCGGCTTCGAGGACGAGGCGCTGCTGCATGCGGTTCTCGACAACGCTCGCCCGGATGCGCTGACCGTGTTCTGGGACGTCGATGCGCCGGCGACCCTAAGCGAGCTGCGCAATCATGCCGAACACCCGCTGCATGAGGCGTTGAAGAGGATCGGCCTTGTGCTGACCTATGGCGGCGGCGATCCCGTGGTTTGGGACTATCGCGCGCTAGGCGCCGCGGAATGCGTGCCGATCTACAACGCGCTCGATCCTGAGACACATCATCCGGTCGCCGCGAATCCGCGCTTTGCCTGCGACCTGGCTTTCCTCGGCAATCGGCTTCCCGACCGCGAGGCGCGCGTCGAGGCCTTCTTCCTCGATCCGGCCCGTGTGCTTGGCAGCCAACGCTTCCTGCTCGGTGGATCCGGCTGGGGCGACAAGCCCTTGCCGGCGAACGTTTCGTGGCTCGGCCATGTCGGTACGCGCGATCACAACGCCTTCAACGTGACGCCGAAGGCGGTGCTCAACATCAGCCGCGACAGCATGGCGGTCAACGGGTTCTCGCCCGCGACACGCGTCTTCGAAGCGGCGGGCGCGGGCGCATGCCTAATCACCGATGCGTGGCTCGGCGTCGAGTTGTTCCTGACCCCAGGCGAAGAGATCCTGGTCGCGCGGGACGGTGCCGACGTCGCCGAGATCGTGCGCACGCTGACCCCGAAACGGGCGAAGGCGATCGGCGCCGCAGCGCTGCGGCGCGTTCTGGCCGAGCATACCTACACGCTGCGAGCCCGGCTGGTGGACGACATCTTCAAGGCGCATTTCGAGCGCCGGGCAATGGAGGCCGCGGAATGACGAAACCGCTCGACATCGTTTTCCTCGGACTTTCGTTATCCTCATCCTGGGGCAACGGCCACGCGACGACTTTCCGGGGACTGCTGCGCGCGCTTAACGAGCTCGGCCATCGCGTCACCTTCCTCGAACGCGACGTGCCCTGGTACGCGCATCACCGGGACCTGCGCGACCCCGATTTCTGCGACTTGCGCTACTACCAGACAGTCTCCGAGCTGCCCCGCAATCACCGGCAGGAGTTGCAGCGGGCCGACGCGGTGGTGATAGGCTCCTTCGTGCCGGAAGGCAGGGCCATCATCGACGACCTCGCTTCGCTGTGCACTGGACAGTTCTGCTTTTACGACATCGACACGCCGGTGACGCTGGCGCGGGTTGCCGAGGACGATTGCGATTACCTTGCCCGCAGGCAGATCTCCTATTTCGACGTCTACTTCTCCTTCACCGGCGGACCGACGTTGCAGCGCCTCAGATCGGAGTTCGGCGCGCGCCGAACGGAGCCGCTCTACTGCTCGGTCGATCCAAAGCGGCACCATCGCACCAGAGACGCGATCGAATGGGATCTCGGCTATCTTGGAACATACAGCGCCGACCGGCAGCTCGCCCTCGAAACGCTGCTGCTGGAGCCGGCGCGGCGCCTGCCGGAGCGCCGCTTCGTCGTCGCCGGCTCGCAATATCCGTCCGATATCGCCTGGCCGGACAATGTCGAGCGGATCGAGCACCTGCCGCCCGCCGAACATGCCGCCTTCTACAGCCGCCAGCGTTACACGCTGAACCTTACGCGCGCGTCGATGATCGCGGCCGGATGGTCGCCCAGCGTGCGGCTCTTCGAGGCCGCTGCCTGCGGCACACCGATCATCAGCGACCGCTGGCCCGGTCTCGATAGCTTCTTCCCGGAATCGACGATCGAGACCGCAGCCAGTGCCGGCGACGTGCAGGAAATCCTCACCGCCAAATCGGAGCGGGCCAGACTCGATATGGCCCGTTCGGCACGCGAGGCGGTGCTTGCAAGCCACACCGGCGGCGCTCGGGCGCGTGAATTCGTTCAGGCTTTGACCCAGTCTGTCCATGCGCGCGCGGCGATCGATCTGAACGTGGAAAGTGCAGCATGAAAAGCAGACAGGAGACTTTGCAGATGCGGCGATCAAGAAGGGTTCAGCAGACACAGACGGCGCTTGTCGCCGGCGGTGCCGGTTTCCTCGGTTCGCATTTATGCGAGGCCTTGCTTCACGAAGGGTATCGCGTCATATGCGTCGACAACTTTCTTACCGGCCGAATGGAGAATGTCAGCTCGCTGATCGGCCAAGCCCGGTTCCGGCTGATCGAGCAGGACGTTTGCGTCCCGCTGGAACTCGGCGAGACTGTCGACCGCGTTTTCAACCTTGCCTGCGCGGCATCGCCGCCCCGCTACCAGGCCGATCCGGTCCACACCACGCGCACCTGTGTGATCGGAACGCTCAATCTGCTTGAGCTCGCCGCAAGCAACGGCGCCCGCTTCCTGCAGGCGTCGACCAGCGAAGTCTACGGCGATCCGGAACAGCACCCACAGCGCGAGGACTATGTCGGTCACGTCAACTGCACAGGACCGCGCGCCTGTTATGATGAAGGCAAGCGCACCGCGGAGACGCTCTGCTTCGATTATCTGCGGGCCGAGATGGCCGATATTCGCATCGCCCGCATCTTCAACACCTATGGTCCCAGAATGGACCCGGCCGACGGCCGTATCGTGTCCAACCTGGTCATGCAAGCGATCGAGAAACGGCCGCTGACGATATTCGGCGACGGCCGGCAAACCCGGTCATTCTGCTATGTCAGCGACATGATCGAAGGATTGCGACGCCTTATGGATGTCGATCCCAATCCGCGACAGCCGGTCAATCTGGGCAATCCCGGCGAGTTTTCGATCCTCGAACTGGCAAGGCTGGTTCGGGAACTGACCGGCACCAAATCGCCCGTGAAATTCCTGCCCTTGCCGCAGGACGACCCGCGCCGCCGGCGGCCCGACATAGGCCGCGCAAGGGCGCTTCTCGGCTGGTCGCCCAAGGTGCCTCTCAGGCAAGGCCTGCTGCAAACCATAGCCTTTTTCTCGAGCCTCGACGACCTCGCGATGGAGCCCATCGCTCCGGTCAACAGGACTGAGGCCGGAAAAGTTCGGAACCTTCAGCTCTGAGGCGGTGGCTTCTTTCGCCGTAGCGGAACAACCGACCGGGATTGCGGTTGGACATGACAACCGTCATGGAGAAGAACTGTGCAGCCGAAGCGACCAATCAAGGACATCGACCAGATGGCGGCCGCCGAAACCGCCGCGTTCCTGCGGCGAGCCTCCATCACCTATCTCGAATGTTGCGTCAGCCTCATGATGACACATCTGCAGCGCGAGGAAGTGGCCACAATTCTGGAGCAGGAAGCGGACATGCTGCGCAGGCTGGACTGATCAGGTCCTCGCGCGCTCGATAAAACGCGAAAGCCCGGTTTGGTAGCGGTCGGCGGCGCGCGTGGCTCTTACTCGCTCATCGCCGTGTGTCGACTGTCCGGCCATCGTCCATAGCCCAAGCTGGAAGGCGAGATAGCAGGGCTCCATGTAATCCACCAAAGAATGATCGACGGCACGCGACATTTGTGCCTCAATGCCTTGGATGAGCCGCGAAAGCTCGGCGGCGGAAAGCTCATATTCCACCGTCGCGCCTGCAATGTCCCAGGCTATGTCCTGACAGCCGACAATGTCGTGCGAGCGGCAATGATCGACGGCGTCCGTCTTGAGCAGGGTTCCCTCCGGCCGAACCAGAAATTCCCACGGGTGCAGGCGTCCGTCGATCTCGATCCTCCGCAGGAAGGGATGTGAGGAGTGGCGGGCGAACCAACCCCTTAATGCTTCGGCCGGCCCTTCCCCCAAGGCTTCCCTGCAGTTTTGCACGGTCATGTCCGCAAGCCCATCCAGCGACGCGCCGGCCTCTTCGGTCGGCAACTCGGCAGCGCGCCAGCCGAGATAGCGTCCAAGCCATTCGACCAGCAGGTCCCTGGCCAGCTCTGTCCGATCCAGCCTGTCCGCATCTGTCCAACGCTCGATCAGGAAGCCGTGGCAGAGTCCGGCGGGCTGCGTTCCAAAACCGGCCCTGTGCACCCACCTCGCCGTGTGCAGCTTGTGCTGCCCGGTCCCGCCGAGACCGGCGAACTTGACCAACCAACGCTCCGTGCCCGCCCGTGCCATGAATTTTCGCCGCTCAAAGCCGGCAAACACCGGAGGCCAATGCTCCGGCGGCGTGGAAATATGCTTGCGCCATTCGCCGCCGGAAATCTCGCAGAGTTCGACATCGGGCTTGCCGAGCAGGTTCGCCACCCAGTGGCGAAGGTTCGGCGCGACGCATCCATCGAAGGCCGCTTCGAAATCCGCGACATGGCGCGAGCAGTGGCTCCAAATAGCCTGCATGTCTGCCGAAGCTTGCACGCCCGGCCCGCCGCGGTGGCTCGGGAACAGATGAATGCGCTCCTGGTCGATGCCCTGCCGGCGCAGCCAGGCAACGACAGCATGAAAGGAACTGCCGGAGAGGCCCGGACCTTCATCAACGATGGCAAATTTGGCGTGAGCTCTGTCGCGCCAGCCGCCGAGGAGTTCGGGCGTGGCGCATATGTGGCGCCTAAACGGGTGCCCGATCGGCCGTACACTGACAGGAGGCGGCGCATGCAGCGCGGCGGCGACCATCGCCGCGAGGCCGAGACCGACGCCGCGGATCCCGATGACGCAGGTGTTTGCGTCGAGGCCCGACTGCAGCGCCGCAAGCAGATAGGTTTCCGGATATAGCGCATAAAGCGCGTAGCCTTCGGCCGGGCCGGTAACTATTTCGCTGCTACAGTCGATGGTGGCAAGCTTCGCAAGCAGCAACGGGTCGAGCGCTCCGCTCCTGACAAATCCTTGTTGCCAGGATCGCAGCACTTCCTCCGACAACTCGACGAGAATTTCCGACCCCAGCTTCTGTGTCGACGAATTGCAATCGGCACCCCTGGTGTCGAATTCCGCATCGGCAAGGCCTTGCACAAGTTCGGAGGCGCTGACGAAAAGATCGACCACGGCGGCGTGACGTTCGATACCGGCGGGCAGATCGCCGAGTGCTGCCGCTGCGGCCAAGGCAGCTTCCCTCAGCTGTTGTGCGCTGCGCGTTCGCTTGTGGTCGCCGAAGACGATCATGCGGCTCCTATCCCCCGTCTGGCCGCCAACGCGAAGCGGCGCCTCTTTGATCCGAGATCCGGCTCAGCAATTTTTCGAGGCGCGAAGGAACATTCGAGGTCGCTCCCGGTTCGGCGCGAGGAACTTACCTTCAGCAAAGAGGCAGCGGTTTCGTGACATCGAAGAAAGTTCGCATCGGCATCGTTGGCGTGGGCAATTGCGCGTCATCTCTTGTGCAAGGTCTCTCCTACTATCGCCACGCCAACGGCAACGAGCCTATCCCCGGGCTGATGCATGCCGACCTCGGCGGCTATCATGTCGACGACATTGAGGTCGTCTGCGCCTTCGATGTCGCGAAAAACAAGGTTGGGCGCGATGTGGCGGAAGCGATCTACACCGCGCCCAACAACACCTTCCGTTTTGCTGATGTCGCGCCGACCGGCGTCCGTGTGGAGCGCGGCCCAACACTCGACGGCATCGGCAAATATCTCCGGGACGAGATCGAAGAGTCGGATGAACCGGTCGCAGACGTAACCGGCCGGCTGCGGGGGAGCGGGGTCGAGGTGCTGATATCCTATCTTCCGGTCGGCTCCGAACAGGCGACGCGCTTCTATGCCGAATGCGCGCTTGAGGCCGGCTGCGCCTTCGTCAATTGCATTCCTGTCTTCATCGCCTCGCGGCCGGAATGGCGCCAGCGCTTCGAGGAGCGCGGTCTTCCCCTCGTCGGCGACGATATCAAGAGCCAGGTCGGCGCAACAATCGTGCACCGGCTGCTCGCCAATCTCTTCCGGGAGCGCGGCGTGCGCATCGATCGCACCTATCAGCTCAACTTCGGCGGCAACACCGACTTCCTCAACATGCTTGAGCGCGAGCGGTTGGAATCGAAAAAGATTTCCAAGACGCAATCCGTCACCAGCCAGATCGATGTCCCGCTCGAGGCCGGCAACATCCATGTCGGCCCCAGTGACCATGTCCCGTGGCTGACTGACCGCAAATGGGCCTACATACGGGTCGAAGGCACCACCTTCGGCGGCGTGCCGCTCAATGCCGAGCTCAAGCTGGAGGTCTGGGATTCGCCCAATTCCGCGGGCGTGGTCATAGACGCCGTCCGCTGCGCAAAGCTGGCCCTCGACCGTGGCATTGCCGGCGCGCTCACAGGCCCCAGCAGCTACTTCATGAAGTCGCCGCCCCAGCAGTTCACCGACGCCGAGGCGCGGCTGCGCACATTGGCCTTCATCGCCGGCGGGGACGAGCCGTTGCTCGATGCCGCCGAATGACCACGACTTTCTTTCTCATCCGCCACGCGGCTCATGATCATGTCGGGTGCTACTTGGCCGGGCGGCTCGATGGCGTTCGCCTCGGCGAGGCCGGACAGGCGCAGGCGCTGCATCTCGCGCGCCGCATGGCGCGCGAGCCGCTCGCCGCCATCTTGAGCAGTCCGCGCGAACGCACGCTGGAGACCGCGAAGCCGATCGCGATCGCCTGCGAGGTCGAGAAGATCGCGATCTGCAAAGAACTCGACGAGATCGACTTCGGCGAGTGGTCCGGCAAGACCTTCGAAGAACTGAACGGCGACGCAAGCTGGCGGCTTTGGAACGACCAGCGCCAGAGCGCCCGCACGCCGAGCGGCGAGACGATGCTGGATGTCCAACACAGGATCGTCGGCCTGATGGACGCCTTGCGCGAGAATGGGCAGGGTCAGTGCATCGCCCTTATCAGCCATGCCGACGTCATCAAGGCGGCCGTCTGCGCGATTCTCGGCCTGCAGCTCGGCGACTGCTTCCGCTTCGATATTGCGCCGGCCTCGATCACCACAGTCGTTCATGGCGACTGGGGTTCCAAGCTCATCCGCCTCAACGAACTCCCCTGACGGAGCGGCTGGCGATGCGCATGGTCATATTCGGTCTCACCGTCACGTCCTCATGGGGCAACGGCCATGCCACGCTCTGGCGCGGGCTGATAGACGCTCTGGCCCCATTTGGCTGGTCGATCAGCTTCTTCGAGCGCGACACGCCCTATTACGCCGGTGCCAGGGACCTCGACCGGCTCGATGCCTGCAACATCATTCTCTACCCGGACTGGGAGAGTATCCGCCATGAGGCTGAGGCCGCGATACGGCAGGCCGACGTGGTCATAGTCACCTCTTATTGTCCGGACGCCGTGAGGGCCTCGCGGCTCGCCAACGAGAGCTGTCGCGGGCTGAAGGTGTTCTACGATCTCGATACACCGGTAACGCTGGCGAGAATCGAGGAAGGTGACTATCCGGCCTATTTCGAGCCGGATGGCCTGCGCGATTTCGACCTGATCCTGAGCTATACTGGAGGACCGGCGATCGATGCGCTGAAGGGTATTCTCGGCGTGCGCCATGTCCTGCCGCTGTACGGACATGTCGACCCCAACCGGCACCGGCCGGCCCCGCCACGGTCCGAGTTCGCCGGCGATCTCTCCTATCTCGGAACCTATGCCGAGGACCGGCAGGCGGCCGTGGAAAGACTGCTCGTAGCTCCAGCAGCCCAACTGCCGAACCGCCGCTTCATCATCGGCGGCGCACAATATCCAGCGGACTTTCCATGGAGCGGCAATATCTTCTTCGTCAGGCACCTGCCGCCGGCGGATCACCCCGCCTTCTTTTCCTCTTCGCGCCTGACGCTGAACGTCACCCGCGAGGCAATGGCGCGCAAGGGCTGGTGCCCGTCAGGCCGGCTGTTCGAGGCAGCCGCCTGCGGCGCCGCGATCATTTCCGACGATTGGGCCGGCCTCGACAGCTTCTTCACGCCCGGCAGCGAGATTCTGTTGGCACACACTACCGGCGATGTCGTCGCCGCGCTTGGCCTGTCGGACAACGAAATCGAGGCGCTTGGCCGCCGCGCCCGTGAACGCGTGCTCGACGAGCACACGTCCGCGCACCGCGCCGCCGAACTCGATCGCGTCTTGAACGCCGCCGCGTCCGTGGCAGATGGAGCAATGGAGGAAGCCGTCTGATGTTGGGGATCGTGCCTGCCGCGGGCCGCGGCAGCCGCATTCAGCCGCTGGGTTTTTCCAAGGAGCTGTTGCCGGTCGGCAGCCGGCTGGACGGGCAGACCGAGCGCCCTTGCGCGGTGAGCGAATATCTGGTGCGGCGGATGGTCCGAAACGGCGTCGACCGCATCTGCTTCATCATCGGTTCCGGCAAGTCGGACATTCTCGAATATTATGCCGCGGGTTATGACACCGCCGCAGCAATCTTCGTCGCGCAGCCCTCCCCGATCGGACTGTGCGATGCGATCTTCCGTGCCGAGCCGCTGGTCACGCCGGAAGAAACGGTCCTGATCGGCCTGCCGGACACGATCTGGTTCCCCGAGGACGGCTTCTGCCGGCTGGCGGACGACCGGCTGTCCTTTCTGATGTTTCCGGTCAATCGCCCGGAACTGTTCGACGCCGTCGTCCTGGATCAGAGCGGACGTGTCGAGCAAATCCAGGTCAAGCAAGCTGATGCCGCAACAAACTGGGTCTGGGGCGCCTTCAAGATGCCTGGCCGTATCTTCCACCAGCTCGCGGCACTGTGGCGCCAGCGCGAGGGCTTCGACGAGTATTTCGGCACGCTGGTCAACGCCTATCTCGCAGCCGGAGGCGAGGCTTACGGCGTAAAGGCCGGAACGGCCTATGTCGACGTCGGCACTTTCGATGGATATCGCACGGCGCTCAGGCTGCTCGAAAGCAACGATGTCGTTGAAGATGAGACCCCGCCGATGCTCGCATCGCAAGATCTCTCAACGGTGCCAACCCTTCCAGGCGAAGGAGCTTAGCCATGCTGCATTCCAGCACGGAAATACGCCGCCGCATCGACGCACTGGGACCGTGGTTCCACAATATGGAGCTTGCGGGCGTGGAAACCGCGCCGGATCATTTCCTCGGCAATTATCCACTGATCAAATGGCGCAAATTCGCGGATGCCATTCCGACTGACCTTTCGGGCATGTCCGTGCTCGATATCGGCTGCAACGCCGGCTTCTATTCGATCGAGATGAAGAAGCGCGGCGCCGATCGCGTGCTCGGCATCGATTTCGACCAGGCCTACCTCGCCCAGGCGAGCTTCGCCGCCGAGATCGCCGGCTGCGATATCGAATTCCGGGAAATGTCCGTCTACGACGTCGGGGCGCTTGGCGAGCGGTTCGACATCGTGCTGTTCATGGGTGTGCTCTACCACCTGCGCCATCCGCTGCTGGCGCTCGACCTGATCCGCGCGCATGTCGCAGGCGACCTGATGATCTTCCAGTCGATGCAGAGGGGCAGCGGGGACGTCCTGCCGCTCGAACAGAACTACCATTTCTGGACACGCGACCTCTTCGATCAACCTGAATTTCCGAAACTGCACTTCATCGAGCATCGCTATGCGGACGACCCGACCAACTGGTGGATTCCAAACCGCGCCTGCACCGAAGCGATGCTGCGCAGCGCCGGCTTCGAAATCGTGCTGCACCCTGAGGACGAGGTCTATTTCTGCCGTGCGGCCGGCAATCCGGCCGACGGCGCCGCCGTCTATCCCGCGAAAGGAGAGGCCGATGATTGAAGCCGCGATGATCTGGAACGAGCCCAACAACAAATCGCATTGGGATCCCGAGCTCGATCCGGACTGGAGCCGTTTTGCCTCGATGGCAATCCTGGCCGCCGATGCGATCGACCGGGAGAACCCGGCCGTCACAAAGGTGCTGGGCGGTATTTCGCCGATCGATGCCGGCTTCATGACACGCATGAAGGATTTCGGCGTGCTCGACCATGTCGACGCCGCCGCGGTTCATGGCTTCCCGCTCGACTGGAATCTCTGGCAAATCGACGAATGGCCGCAGAAGCTCGGCGAGATCGCCGCCATCACCGATCTGCCGATCTGGGTCAGCGAAGTCGGCGTGTCGACCTTCGGCGCCGAGGAGATCCAGCTCTGGGGTCTGCGCCGCACGGCCGAGCTGCTGCTTGGCATCGCGCCGCGGGTGCAGTGGTACAGCCTCTATGACCTGCCGCGTTCATGGGAGGCGACGACGCGCCATCGCGAGGCGGAAGGCTCGTCCTATTACAGGCACTTCTACATGGGCCTGCTGCGCGAGGACGGCACGCCCAAGCCGGCGCTCGAGGAGTTCGTGCGCCACACCCCGCAAATGGGCTTGGTACAGTGGTTCCATTTCGAGGACCATCGGCTGGATGATGCCGTAGCCTGGATGCACCGACTGGGCGTGACGCACCTGCGCACTGGCCTGTCCTGGGCGGACAGCTTCCGGCCGAATGCGCTGGACTGGTTCGATCGCCAGATGGAAGCGCTCGCCGACTTCAACGTCACGGTGACCTTCTGCTTCACGCCCGAGCATCGCGGTCTCCAGCCCCACCACACAAGTCCGCCGCAGGTGCCCGAGGAATTCGCCGAATTCTGCGCGGCGATGATCCGCCGCTACGCTCCTGCGATCAGCGACGACATGACACGAACGCGGCGCATGTCGGCGGCATGGTGAATCCCGGCTCGATCGGCGATGACACTGACTGTCCTCAACGTCGCCTACCCCCTAGCGCCTGTCGGGCCGGATGCGGTCGGCGGCGCCGAGCAGGTGCTGTCGGCGCTGGACCGGGCGCTGGTTGAGAAAGGCCACCGGTCGGTTGTCGTCGCCTGCCATGGGTCAAAGACGGCCGGCGTCCTGGTCGAAACACCGGCCGAAGCAGGCGTGCTCGACAAGGCGGCGAAGGACCGGGCCCAGCAGGCGCATCGCGGCGCGATCGCGGCCGCCCGGGCGCGCTGGCCTATCGACGTCGTTCACCTCCACGGTATCGACTTCGACGCCTATCTGCCTACCGACGGCCCAACCTTGGTGACGTTGCACCTGCCGCTGGGCTGGTATCCTTCCGAAGTGCTTGCTCCGGCGCGCGAGGAGCTGTGGCTGCACGCGGTCTCAGAGGCGCAGCACAGGACGGCGCCCGCAGGGTCTAGGCTTGCGAAGCCTATTCCGAACGGCGTCGATATCGATGCACTGAACGAGCCCCGGTTGCGGCGCGATTTCTCTTTGGTGCTCAGCCGCATCTGTCCCGAAAAGGGCATCCATCTCGCAATCGAGGCAGCCAAGCGCGCCGGCACTCCCCTGGCGATCGCCGGCCAGGTCTATCCCTACGAGACCCATTTGCGCTATTTCGCCGACGAGGTCCGTCCTCGCCTCGATCGGCAGCGGCGTTTTCTCGGGCCGCTGGGGTTTCGCGCCAAACGGCGGCTGCTGAACGCCGCCCGCTGCCTGGTCGTCCCCAGCCTTGCCGCCGAAACAAGCTCGCTTGTCGCAATGGAGGCGCTTGCCTGCGGCACGCCGGTCGTCGCTTTCCCGAATGGCGCCCTTCCCGACGTCGTCCAGCATGGCAGAACCGGATTTCTGGTCAATGACGTCGAGGAGATGGCTAAGGCCATCGTCCATTCTGGAGCGCTGGACCATGAGACCTGCCGGGCCGAGGCGCGCCGCCGCTTCTCGCTTGAGCGCATGGTCACATCCTACATGGATGCTTACGAAGCGCTGGCGAAGCTTGGCACCCGCCGCGCCTTGCTGGGGACCGCCTGATGGGCGGTCTGCGCACCGAGATCATTCGCGATCCCGGGACGTTCGAGGACCTTGAGCCGTGCTGGTGGCAGCTCTGGGGACGGAGCATCTCGGCCACGCCGTTCCAGTCTCCTGCCTGGCTCATCCCCTGGTGGCGTACATTCGCGCCAGGCGATCTCACCGCAATTGCCGTGTGGAGCGGAGACGAACTCGCCGGACTGGCGCCGCTCTATATCGAAAGGCATGATGGCGGTCAGCGAATGCTCCCCATCGGAATTTCGCTGAGCGACTATCTCGACATTTTGTGCGCGCCGGAACTGGAGGCGGAGACTGAGGCCGCCATAGCCGAAGCGGCGCTGTCGCTGGAATGGTCGCAGTGGATCCTGCCCGATCTCTCGGCCGACGCCATATCGCTGAGCCTTGAGCTGCCGAATGCCGAAGAGCGCCGATCGATGGCGCACGCGGCCTGTCCTGTGCTGTTGCTCGACGGCGATCGGACTCTGGCCCGCTCGGTTCCGGCGAGACGGAGGCGTCAGTTGCGCCGCGCCGAGAGAGCTGCCCGGCGAAGAGGAGCCGTCATTGTCAGCCGCGGCGAATCCGATCCGCAGACATTTCTCGACAGGCTCATCCGACTGCATGGCGCGCGCTGGACCCGCCATGGCGGTGGCGTCCTGTCCGACACGGCTGTGGAATTTCATCGCCAGGCCCTGCCGCGGCTTGCCGATAACGGCATGGCGCGATGCTTGACGATCCAGATCGACGATGCCGTCGTCGGCGCCTATTACGGTTTTCATCACCGCGACCGGGCCTATGCCTATCTTGGCGGTTTCGATCCGGCCTATGCCGACGAAAGCCCCGGCGCGATTCTGATCGGGCATGCCATCACCGGAGCCGCCAGCGAGGGCGCGCTGGAGTTCGATTTCCTGCGCGGCAGGGAAGGTTACAAATATGGCTGGGGCGCGAAGGACCGCTGGACGGCGCAGAAGGTCTGGACCAGGAGCGCATCGCCGTGAACGTCGCGAGGCAACCCGGCGCGATTGCCAGGCGCCTGCTCGAGGATTGCATGACGGACGGCCTTTCCGTCGACAACGCGCTGGCCAGATTGGCCGTTTATACCGAGAAGACGACCAGCGCGGCGCAACTGGCGGATATCGCGCTGGACATGCGTCCAAGCCATGCTCTCCGGCGATGCTGGCTGGAGGAGGTCGCCACGATGCTTCGTGGCAAGGCGGACGCCTTCGACAAGGTCCGCAGAGCGGCTGCCTGCGTGTCGCATGACCGGCCGGATAGCGAACCGACCGCCATAACCGTCAAAAGGCTGGCCGGCAGCTTCGATCGGGCGGCCGCCATATCTCCCGCGGCCAGCGTCCAGTTGTCCTCGCTTGGCGACGAGCACAGGCTGTCGACTACCACCGCCGAGATTGTAGCATGGCTGGAACAGCAGGGCTTCGTTGGTGCCCATAAGCACATACTCGACATCGGCTGCGGCATCGGGCGTCTCGAACATGCGCTCGGCACCCACGCAGGATATGTCGTCGGCATCGATATTTCGTCGCGAATGATCGAAATCGCGCGCCGGCGATGCGCCGGCCTTGCCAATGTGGAATTTCACCTGACCTCAGGCCTTGATCTCGGTGATTTCGCCGATGCAAGCTTTGACGGCGTGCTGGCCCTGGACAGTTTTCCTTACCTGGTGCTCGCCGGGGTTGCCGAGCGGCATTTCATCGAGATCGCGCGCGTGCTGCGGCGGGGAGGAATGGCAGCGATCCTCAACTATTCCTATCGGACATCGCCGGGTATCGATTCCGGCGACATCAGCCGTCTTTCTCATGCATGCGGCATGGACCTCGTGGTCGACGGCGAAATGCCGTTCGGCAGTTGGGACGGCATGGTCTTTCTTGTCCGTCGTGACGGCGGAACATAACGCACCGGCGGCAGTTCGGTCACCGAACAGTTCCAGGCCAGCAGAACAGGGAGAAGCAGATGGCATCCGGCGGTAAGAAACAGATGGGCCGCGGCAGCCAGGGCAAGGGTTCCGGAACCGGAGCCAAGACGACGCTTGCAAAGGACATGGTCGGCGAGAAGGACGTGCTGTCCAACCGGGACAAGAAGCAGCACACCGAGCAACGAGGTCTGGACGGCAACCGGATCAAATCCGATCAGTATCAGGATCACGCTGCGAACCGCCTTCCCAAGGATTGAGCTGATGTTTCCAGATCACCTCTTGCCGCAAAATCCGGGGACAACGGACCGGAAACCCCACAGCCTGCGGCAAGCGCCTTGCATAGGCCGGTCGGCTATGCCTCTGTGAGATTTGAAGGGGCCTCTGTTTGTTAAGAGAATGCCATGTCTCACAGGAGTCAGCGCGACCTTTGCGCCCAGGTAATCCAGAGCTTGGACCAGGAGATCGCATCGCTGCTGAACGCTATCGAGCGGGAGGAGGTCCCTGACCGGCTGACAAGGCTTGCACTCGAACTGCAGAACGCTCTGATCGAAAAGCGCAAAGGCGACATAACGGGTGAGCGCGGTTGAAGATGTCACCAGCAAGGATGCGGCATTCCTTGGAGTCGGGAAGGCATCGATATCGCCCGCTGTCGCGTGATCGGTGGAACCTTAACATAAGTTAGTCGTTGTAGCCGATTGGGGATCATCCCGATGGCTGGCAGAACTCCGGAAGTGGACGAACTCGTTCGGCGTCTGGTCGCGCAGACGGGCATCACCGAAGCGCAAGCGCTCGAACTTGTTTCTCTGCTCGGCCTGAATTGGGCCTCGTTGATGAGAGAGGCCAAAGTCATGACGGCAGCCCAGCGCCGGTAGGATTTGGCCGGGCTTAGCGCCTCGCGCCCTCTGTATCCCAATGATTGTCCGAAAGTTGACGTCGTGGCTCGATCAGCGCTTGCGGCGAGCTTTCTCCGAGGAATTCCAGAACGCCGGCACGGGCGCGGTTGAGGCGGCTTTTGACGGTGCCGACAGCGCAACCGCATATTTGCGCGGTTTCTTCGTAGCTTACGCCCAGTACGCCGATCAGCATCAAGACCTCACGCTGATGGGACGGCAGCTTCTGGATGGCTTGATGCACTTCCCTGCTTTGCACGGACCAATCCTGGGACGGTTCCGAAATCGGCCGGCTGGAGGCGCAGTCGAGCAGCCCGGGGGCCTCCCTGGCCGCCGCTTTGACACGCGTGTAGTGCGTGTTGCGCATGATGGTGAAGAGCCAGGACTTCAGGCGCGTGCCGGGCTCGAATTTGTCCAGATTGGAGAGCCCTTTGGTCAACGTTTCCTGCACAAGATCGTCGGCATCGTCGGGCACGCGACAGAAGGTCCGCGCAAAAGCCCGCAAGGCAGGAATGAGGTTGACGATCGAGATCTCCTCGGTGCTGGGGTTCGGCAGATTATGCTCTCTGAATGACAATGTTCCGGCCCCAGCAAGTAGGAATTACGCAGTGCAGACTAGGGAGAATGTTTGAGAAATCGGAACGTTCCTGTTTTCCATCGCTCGGCCAAACTTTTGGTGAGGTGGCGTGATCGAAGGGAGCGGCAACATTCAACGGGCCGCCTCGATCTTCGGTTCCTCGATATACCAAGGCATGGAAATGATCCCGATGTCCGATCCGCCGAACTCGAGCAGTTTGGCGTGCAATCGGCGAGCGCGCTGCGTATGCAGCATATATTGCCACCAATTGGGCGGCACGACCTCTGGGAGCAGCACCGCAATGGTGCGGCCGTCGAACTCGCGGCGCAGCGCCTTGATCTCCTTCAATAACGGCTCGTACATCAGCCGGTAGTCGGCATTGAGCAGAAGCAGGCGCGGCGGGCGTAGGCCAGCCGCCCTCGCCGGCGCTTCCACATCCTGCGACCACCTCCCTCGAATTGCGCGCTCTTCGTCGCTCTCTTCACCCGACAGCCGCGCCACATGGACGGCGATGACATCTTCGGATAGGTGAAAGGCAAAGCTGAGCGCCTTGTCCGCCATCCTGTTCCATTGCTGGGTCACAACAAGAACGACTGGGGGCTCGGTGCTGCTCACATCGACTTTCCCGGGCTCGCGCAGACTTGCCTCGAGCTGGTCGTAATAGCGCCTCACCAGCCGCAGCAGGAGGATCACAACCGGGATGACGATCACCGTGATCCAGGCGCCCTCCCTGAATTTGGCGACGACAATCACGATGAGCGCCAGCGCGGTGACTATGCTGCCGAACGCGTTGATCGCCAGATGCATCCGGTTGCCCGTCCGGCTCGTGTCCTTGCTTGTGCGAAGCGCCTTTACCCAGTGCATCACCATCCCGGTCTGCGACAGCGTGAAGGTCAGAAAGGCGCCGATGGCGAAAAGCGGGATCAGATGGTCGGTGATGCCGCCGAACACGATCAGCAGCAGTCCCGTCGACGAGGCGAGGTAAAGGATGCCGATGGAGAAAACGAGCCGGCGGCCAACCATGGCGAAGGGCTTGGGAAGATACCCGTCTTCCGCCACCATGCGGCAAAGGCGGGGGAAATCGACGAAGCTTGTATTGGCCGAAAGCGCCAGCACGCAAAGCAGGCTACCGATGGCGACATAGTAGAAGGCCCCGTCGCCAACGACGGCATGCGCAAGCTGCGACAGCACCCTCTGATAGCCGTCCTTCTCCTGATCCATCGCACCGATACGGTAGCGTGCCGACAGGAAGGCGATGCCGCCGAGCAGCAGTCCAAGGATCAGACAGATCGCCGCCAGCGTGCGCCGGCCGTGCCTGACGGGCGGACCCTTGAATGCGGTCATGCCGTTGCTGACCGCCTCTACGCCAGTCATCGCCGTGCAGCCGCTGGCAAAGGCGTGCATCAAGAGAAGCAGGCTTGCCGTTTCGGATGGCTGCTGCAGGGGCGGCGGTGGAATTGCCGGCACCGGCTGACCGCCGGAGGCAAGCGTCTTCGAGACGCCGATCGCCAGGATCGCCAGGAAGCTCGCAACGAACAGATAGGTCGGCAAGGCAAACAAACGGCCGGCATCGAGCGTGCCGCGCAGGTTGACGACGGTTACCAAGAGCAGGATCCCGAGGCAGATCCAAAGCGTGTAGGCATGCAGCGAAGGCAGCGCCGACACCAGCGCGCCGACGCCGGCAGAGATGCCTACGGCGACATTGAGCACGTAGTCGACCATCAGCGCGGCGGCGGCGAGCAGGCTGGCATTGCGGCCGAGATTTTCGCGCGAGACGATGTAAGCGCCGCCATTGCCGGGGTAAGCGGCAATGGTCTGGCGGTAGGAAAGATAAAGGACCGCGAGCAAACCGACTATGGCGCCCATGATCGGACCGATATAGCCGAGACCCGCCGCGCCGAGCGGGATCAGGATCGTGAGCGCCGCTTCCGGCCCATAGGCCGACGAACCCAGCCCATCGAGGCCCATTGCCGGCACGCCCTCGAACACGCCGATCTTGCGTTGCGACTGTTCCTGATTTGCCAGGCGCCGGCCGAGAATCCAGCCCAGTATCGACATGTCGTTGTCCCGAGAAACTTCTCCCGAATAGCGCGGGGAGAAGAATGTTCCTCGACTGCGCCTGCCGATTCTGAGGGCGGGCGGGAA